>NZ_QKLC01000021.1:0-49959 GCF_003224385.1 Curtobacterium sp. MCPF17_003
AGATGTGTATAAGAGACAGGATCAGGCCGGATCAGGCCGGTTCGGGCCGCTTCGGGCCAGATCAGGCCGTGAAGGTCCAGGTCATCGGGACCGAGGCGGCGAGGCCCTGGTAGGTGTTGCCGGCCGAGGAGTCGAGGGTCACCGCGAAGTTGAAGGGGACGGTCGCGCCGGCGGCCGGAGCCTGCGGCATCGTGAAGGCCGACGCCGCCGCACCCTTGAAGCTGGCGAGGGTGCCGCTGAACACGGTGGTCGAGCCGGAGGTGATGACGAGGTTCATCTTGGCGCACAGGTCGGTCGCGGTGCCGTTGGCCGAACCGTTCGCCGACTGGGTGCAGGTGGCGCCCGGGTTGAGCGTGAAGGTGCTGGCGTTCGCGGTGCCCGTGTTCTTGATCGAGATCGCGGTGTTGACCGTGTTGCCCGGGGTCATCGTCGTGCTGCCACCGAACTTGTTGATCGTCGAGCAGGTCGCCGAGTTCGTCGAGACCGATCCGCCGTCCGTGCTGAGGCAGGTGACGGTCGCGCCGGCGTTCTGCTCCTGCATGATCAGCGTGCCGCTGGCGGCGGTGTTGCTGCTGTTGGTGATGCTCGCCGCGAACCCGGAGAGGGTGCCGGTGAGCGAGAGGGAGAGCAGGACGGCGGCGAAGATACCCGCGAGGAGCGCCACGGGGGCGAAGCGGACCCGCTTCAGTGCGGAGGTGCGGAGCTTGGTGGACACGGGGTACCTCTTCGTTCGGTGGTGGTTTCAGGAAGTTGGGGGAAGCAAGACCTTCGGGCTGTTTTGCTTCAATGGTTAAGATAGTCACTGGTTCACCAAGTTGACCACTCGTATACTTACCCCAGTGCGGGGGACGGCTCTTGTCCCCCCGGTACCCGACACGGAAGCAGGCCCTCGTGGCAGCAGTACGAAGCGACGACGAAGCGGCTGACCTCATGGCCGCGTTCACCGCCGTCGTGCGCGCGAACGCGAGTCTGGTGAGTCAGCTGAGCGCCCGTGCCGGCGTGCACGAGAACGCCCTCCGTGCCCTGGTGCTCATCAGTGACACCGGGTACTCCACGCCGACCGAGGTCGCCGGGTACCTCGGGCTGACCTCGGGCGCCGTGACGAACATGATCGACCGGATGAGCACCGCCGGCCTGCTCGAACGCGCACCGAACCCGTCCGACCGTCGAGGCTCCCTGCTGCGGCTGCTGCCCCCGGGCGACGACGTCGTGGCGGACTACCGGGAGCGGTACGCCGCGATGCTCCGGGCCGTCGACGGGGCGCACAACGGGGAGCTGCACGAGGTGCTCAACGACCTGGCGACGAGTCTGTACGAGCAGGCTGCCGCCGCGTCCTGATCTCGCTCGTGGGGATCGTGCGTCTACCTGGTGTGGATCGCCCGTTCCTCTGTCGAGGTGAGGCCGGCACGGCGTTGGCGATCCGTCCCGCGGGCACGCTCGTCCTCGAGCACCCGCACGACGGTGTCCCGGAGGGGTCGGGTCACCCCGCCGGCGTCCGTGAACGCCACCGCGGAGCGCTGCGCGAACCCGACCTCCGACACCGGGATCCACAGGGGGAGCGATCGCGGTCCAGCCCAGTAGGCCACGTCGTGCGCAAGCAGGACGTCGTCGTCGACCACGACCAGCTCGTCGTCGAACCCGGTGACCTCCGCCACGCACCGGAAGAAGTCCTGCATCGGCACCGGAGCACCGACGGCGTTGACCGTGCCTACGAACCCGTCGCGCCCGGCCCGGACGAGCCAGGCCGCGAGGTCCGCGACGTCGATCACCTGGACGAACCGCTCCGCCGTCGTCGGCACCAGCACCGGCCCACCGCGATCGAAGCGTGCCGGCCAGTACCCGAACCGGTCACTCGGGTCGCCGGGCCCGACGATCAACCCCGGGCGTGCGATGAGCAGCCGTGACCCGAGCCGGAGCCGCGTCATGCGCTCGGCGAGGACCTTCGCGTCGGCGTACGCGGACGGGTCCTTCGGCTCCACCAGCCGGGCGGACTCGTCGGCGCGCGGTTCGTCGTTGTCCGCGTACACCGAGACCGTCGACACCAGGGTCCAGTGCGCGGCCCGGTCGGCGAGGGCGTCGAGCGCCGGGGCGACGAGTTCGGGGGCGTGGGCGAGCTCGATCACTTCGTCCCAGTCGCCGATGGCCTGTTCGTACGCGCCCGCCAGGGCTCGATCCGCCTGGACGAAGCGTGCTCCCTCGGGGACACTGCCGGTCGTGCCCCGGGCGAGGCAGGTGACGTCGGCACCCTCGGCCAACAGCTCGTCGACGATCGTCCGTCCGAGCCAGCCGGTTCCACCGAGTACCAGGACGCGTCGCACGGGCTGCGTCATCAGACGGGCTGGAGCGGTCGTCGTTCGCCGGCGGGGAGCTCGACTCGGATGCGATCGCCCGGCCGGACCGTTCCGCCGGTGAGCACGACGCTCATCACGCCGCCCTTGCGTTCGACCGTGCCGTCCTCGGCGCGACCGAGCACGGCACGCAGGAGCCCCGACTCGAAGCCGTTGATCTGCTGGCACGGGTTCCGCAGCCCGGTGACCTTGACGGAGGCATCGTCACCGAGGTGCAGCACCGTTCCCTCCGGCAACCCGAGCAGGTCGATGCCGCTCGTCGTGACGTTCTCGCCCATCTGGCCCGGCTCGACGCTGAACCCGGCCTCGGCGACCTCGTCGAACAGCTCGGCGTGCAGCAGGTGGACCTGGCGCAGGTTCGGCTGCGAGGGGTCACGGGCGACCCGGGAGCGGTGCTGCACGGTCGTGCCGGCATGGGCATCACCCTCGATGCCCCACCCCGCCACGAGCGTCACCGCGTCGACCAACGGCTTGCTGAACCGGTGCTCGGCGTCCTTGCTCACCGCGGTCACGCGCGGCTGGTCCATGTCGTCCCCACTCATGGGGCCGATTCTGCCCCATGGTCGCGGCGGCGCGAGTGCAGCGTCGGTCAGCGGCGCTTGCGCAGCGCGTTCGTCGCCCACAGCGAGACGGCGATGAGCACGGGCTGGAACAGCAGGCGGACGAAGCGCTTGGTGTCGGTGTCCAGGCCGAACCCGTCGCGGTGGTGCATCCACTGCGCGATGTTGCCGGGGAAGACCGCCAGGAAGAACACCGCGACGACCCACCCGACCGTCACCTGTCGCCGTGCCAGGAGCATCAGCGCAGCGCCGAGCGAGATCTCCACCACGCCGGAGGCGATCACCGTGACGTCGGTCGGCAGCGGCACGAACTTCGGCACCTGCGCCTGAAACTCCTCGCGTGCCACCGTCAGGTGGCTGATGCCGGCCCAGGTGAGCATCGCGCCGAACAGGATGCGGACGATGGTCCGGGGGCGGGTGGAGCGGACTGCGGGGGTGCGGGTTGCCATCGGGGTGGTGCCTTTCACGGTCGTGGTGGGGTTCGGTGGAGTGGGGAGCCGAGGTCAGTGGCTGCGGCTGCGGCTGCGGAGGACTCGGCGGCGGCGGGCGGCCTCGAACGTGATCGCGGCAGCGGCGGCACCGAGCGTGAGGATCCGGGCGACCGGACGGCCGCGGGTCGAGGCGGCCAGTCGCAGCCCGCCGACGAGTGCGAGTGCCCCGGCAGCACCGGTCGTGGTCGTCACCTGCCGGTCTTCGAGGTCGATCACGAACCGGGTCCCGCCGAGGGCGGTCGCTCCGATGGCCGAGCCGGTACCGATCAGGTCGCTCCCGGGTGCACCGCGGACCGCGGCAGTGGCGAGTCCGAGCCCGGACAGGAGTTCCAGAGCCGGGATGCCGAGTGCGTGCGGGACGCCCGGCTCGAAGCCCCGGCGCTGCATCTGCTGGGCTCGTGCGCGCGGCGGGGTGCGGCGAACCGTGGCGAAGCCGTGCCCGGTGAGCAGGCCACCGGCGACGAGGTCGATCCAGCTGGTCAGTTTCACGTTGTGCTCCATTATATTGTGCACAACCTAACACGTCGATGTGTGGAGTGGGCGTTAGCAACGTGCACCTACCCTGAACACGTGGAGGACGATGTCGCTGGCGGACCCGGTTGGATCATCAGAGCTGATGACCTCCGCCCCGTCGTCACGACCTGGAGGCCCTCCGAGCCGGCCTCACTGAGGATCCCCTCGCCGAGCCGATCGAATTGCTGTGGACCGGGAACGCCGGCGCTGCCCTTCATGTGCTCGAGGTGCTCCGGCAGACTCCACGAGTACGGGCGCTTGCTGCCGATTGCCATCGCGACCTCGGGGACACCGCTCATGCCGTGAGCGAGTACGACGTGCTCGTCGCAGAGTGCGTGGGTACGGCACTTGAGGCCGTGATGCGACAGCACCGCGGCAAGGCCCTCCTCGCTAACGGTGAAACGGAACGTGCAGTCGAGGACTTCCAGCGTGCCGTCGAACTCCGACGGACAGCCGACCCGGTGCTCCTCGCGTCGGCAGAGCAAGGCTTGGCGGTCGCGCGCGCTCGCGTGGACCGCGGGTCATCACAGCCGAAATGGCGTGCTACCGGATGGTGAGCTTCGAGCGCTCGAAGGGTTCTTGCCCCTGCCTCTGACCCTTGGTTGGCTTCGAAGCGCTGGTCTCACGGGGAGCCATCGGTCTGAAGGGGAACCTCATGCAGAAGAAATCGAGGTCAGCACGCTTCGCCAGAGCAAGATGCTGGTGGAACCATGGGGCCCGCGGCTGAAGCGCTGTGGCCACCGGCGATGGCATCGATGCTGTCCGCCGGCGGCTCACGAAAGCGCACGTCTCACTAGCTGATCCTCTGCCGAAACGCCGAGCGCTCATCTCGGCCAGTTATCCGGTACCGTCCGGGACGTGGGTGTCCTCTTCCTTGCGGTCGGAGCGGTGATCTGTATCGCCTGGGGCTGTGCCCTCGTGCTTTTCCCGAACCCGATCGCCCGCTTTGCGAGGAAGGTCGAAGGCGAGTTTTGGGGACGCCAGATCACTCCGGAGCTGACGCGGTTCATCGGATTCGGATTCTTTCTCGGAGGCCTCGTTGCAGCAGTAACGCTGGTCGTCTGACTCATCAGGTGCTGACGAGTCAGGTGCCCGCTCGAGGATCGCCTCGCGGATGGATCAGCCGAGCCTCGCGAGGCTGCGGGGAGGTTGTGGACGAAGTCGTGACGGTCATACCCGGGCTATGCCGCCAGCAGATCCGCGCGTGGACTGAATTTCCGCGGGTTACGCCTTGGCTCCTCGGGTGACGATAAAAGTGTCGAACAGTACCCGTTCGGACCGGTCGTTGGTGGACGCGTCGAGGGCGATGCCATCCCGGTCCTTCGGGACGTCGATGGGGATTCGGGTGGTTGCGCCGCAGTTGACGTCGGCTTCCCCGAGGCGTTCCTTCGTGTCGAGTGATTCGCCGCTGCCATCCGGTGTGGCGGTGAACGCGTGGATGGTGACGTGGACGGTCTTCGTGGACCGGCAAACCGCGAGGACGTCATACGGGCCTTCGAGGTCCTGCTCCAACGCGACGCTGGCGGTCGCCTTCTTCGGGTTGTCGTCGCCGAGGACGAGTCGGCCCCCGCCTCCGCCGTAGTCGCCGGCGTACCGCGACGACATCTGTGACATCCACGCCTGCCCGTAGTCCTCTGGCAGAGCGTCTTTGTGGCTGCAGCTGGTGAGCAGGAGCGCAGCACCCGTAGCGGTGAGAAGCGCGGCCGTCAGCCGCTGGTTCACGTTCAGCACTTGGCGATCATGCCTTACCGGCCGTGCGTTCGGCGACCCCGTGAAGTGGTGCCGGAAGGGGAAGAGACACGGTCGAAGTCGGGAACGCCATCGTCGCGGTGATGACGATCTCGGTGTCAGCCATTCTGCGGTGATGCCACGATCATTGCTGACCCGGAGCCGGGACGCGAGAGCACGCAGACGGTCTCAGTAGCCGATCCCTCATCGGGCGTCTGGTCGTCTTAGTGCCCTGGTGTCGGCGGGGGTTGAGGAGATCGCCGTCCCAGCTCAGGTCGTCATCTTCGTGCACCTCGAAGGCCTCGAAGCGGTCGTCCGCGAGGATGCTGGCGACGAGTTCGCGTGGGCCGGCGACGATCGTCGAGTCCCAGTCTTCCTCCGACGCGACGACCCAGGCGTGATCATCGGGCCAGATCAGCGACGTGTAAGGACCCTCCTGGCCGTAGCGGCTACATTCCCATCCAAACACGGTGCGCTGCGCCCACGTCGGTTCCGCAAGCTCGCCCAGGCTCGAGCTGAACAAACACATGTCCCGACCTGGCCAGTGCATCTGCATGCGAGCGCGCGCGAGCGCGTTCCGACCTCCCTCGGCCCAGTACGGGTTGCCGGTGCCTTCCCACGCTCCGATGACCAGGTCGTCCGGGGTCTGTGTCGCGGCTCGCAGGTGCGTGGTCAGGACCGCGAGATCCTCCGGATCGAACCACCCGTCGTCGGACTGACCGACACTCCACCCATCCGACCAGTCCCTGGTCTGCTCTTCGTCAGTGATGCGCCACCACTGCACCAGGGGATGCATCACCCGGCCGTTGCGACGCGCGACCTCAGCCCACCGCCAACGCGTGTGCTCAACGTCGACGGGATTACCCCACTCGTCGACCGTGTTCCGATCGGTACGGTGCGCATCCACCGGGTGCAGCAGCCTCGCGTACGCCTCGAAGCCCACGCCAGCGACTCCGCCGACAGTCGCCCATCGGCCGGCGCGCTCGACAATCCAAGCACCGCGCGCGGCTTCGGTCAGCAGAATCACCCCGTCAGCATGGCACCGCAGACGCCGGTGTCTCGCGCGAAGCAGTCTCAGTCGACGATGGTCCACCGGACGCGCGAAGGCTTGATCCAGCAGCCGAGCCGCTCGCGCGCCCCACGGGCGAGCGGCACCCAACCCGAATGCGCACCGCTCGCCCTGCTTGACCCACCGGCGGCTGCCTGGAGGGCCGCTCTCGGCTCGCTGGCGAGTGCTGGGGTCCTAACTCGTTGGTCGAGACCGACGCCCGCACTGCACGGCGCTAGCACTGAAGCAGACTCCCCTAGGCCAGGAACGTCTTATCTCGTTGAGTGGCGCAAGCAGTCATCGGGCGGAAGGTTTCACCAGGCCGTGGAGGTCCGCCAGAGTCAGCCCTTCGAGGCTGTCCGAGCGAGACCAGGCAGGGGCGAGCTCGATGGGCACGTCGCACGGAACGGCGAGGACGGCTGCGCCGCTGCGCACTGCCGCCTGCAGCCCGGTGGGTGAGTCTTCGACCGCGACGCACCGGCGGATCTCGACCCCGAGGCGCCGGGCGGCGAGCAGGTACGGCTCTGGGTCGGGCTTGCCGCGGCTGACGCTCTCCTCGGTGACCAGGACGCTGATGGCACCGGCGGGCAGGGCGGCCGCGACGACCTCGACGATGTTCATCGGCGAGGTCGTGACGATCGCCTGTTGGACGTCCGCGTCGTGCAGAACCTCGACGAGGGCAACGGCTCCTGGCCGCCACTGGATCTCACTGCGCAGCGCGGCTGCGACGTGTTCGGTCAGCACTCGACTGATGTCGTCTGTACTGCCGGGGACACCCTTCGCGCTGATCGCCGCGGCGGTCGTCTCCATGTCGGACCCGATCAGCTCGAAACCGTCACCGCAGCACTGCGTGCAGCCCGCTCACGACTGTTCCTCCGTTGCGGTCAGCAGCGCGGCGCCGATGGCGCCGCCGAGGTCATCGAGCGCCGTGCCGGTGATCTCCGGGACGGGTGCGGACGTCATGGCGGAAACCGTCTGCTGCATCGCATCCGCGAAGGCGGGCAGCAGTGTGGCGGCGCTGCCACCGAGGACGACTCGGTCGGGTCGGTACTGGGTCGCGAGCTCGATGATGCCCTCGCCGACGCGGGTGCCGTAGTCCTCGAGCACGCGGCGAGCTGCAGCGTCGGTGGTGGCCGAGCGTCGGAGTTCCTGCAGGTCTGGAACCCCTGTCGCGGCGCGAGCTCGACGCTGCAGACCGGACCGTGAGGCGGTCTGCTCGAGGCACGTCGCGCGACCGCAGTAGCAGGGTGCTGGTCCGTTGGGGACGGTGATGTGGCCGGCTTCGGCGTGGAGGCCGTCACCGCCACGAAGGATCGCTCCGCGGCGGACGACGGCCACCCCGACACCCGTACCCAACGTGAGCAGGAGCATCGCTGCAGCACCGGTCCCGGCACCGACCCGGTACTCCGCCAGCGCGGCAGTGACCGCGTCATTGTCCACGACGACCGGCACACCGAACGCTGCACCCAGCGCGTTCGGCAGATCGATCCCGGTGAGCGCTGGCAACGTGTCCTCGTTCCGGATGACTCCATCACGATCGATGGGCCCGCTCGCTCCGATACCGATCCCGGCGATCGGGCGCGCCGCACGCTGCAGCAGCGACTCGATGGCCGTCCGCAGCTCCGTGACAGCGGTGGTGTGGGAGGTCGGGGTGCTGATGGTGACGGCGTCGACGACATCGGTGGCGGCGACGAGCGCGATGCGGGTCGCTGTGCCACCGATGTCGAGGCCGATGCGGGCCGTTGAGGTGCTCATCGGTCGCTGATCAGAGCGCCGTCGTGACTTTGCTGCCGAATGCGAACGCTCCGGGCTCGACCCCGTTCTCGCGGGCGAGGTCCACGGCGAGCAACTGCGCAACGACAGCTCCGGTTGCGAGGCCTTCCAGCCGCGAGGAGGCCGGTGCGGCCAGCGTGATGGCGCCATCAATCTCGAGGTCGCCGACGAGGACCACCTGCGCGCCGGTTGCGACGAGGTCTGTGGCGAGGCGTCGAACGCTGCCGTCGGTGTCGGCGGAGCGTGCACCGTAGAGCACGCCGGTGAAGCCGGGGCCGGCGAGTTCGAAGGGGCCGTGGCGGAACTGCCCGCCGATGTGGCCTTCTGCGGCAACCTTCGAGGACTCCTTGGTGATGAGCCCGGCGAACAGCGCGGTGGCGGCGTTGTCACGGTTGCCGACCGTCGCGAACCGGGGGCGGTCGGCGCTGAGGGCGGTCACGGCGATGGCGGCGGTCGGCGTGGTGTCGATGACGTGCTGCACGGTGTCAGCAATGCGAGCCGCCTCCCGCTGAGCAGCGTGGACGTCGCCCCCGGTGGCGGCGGCGATGAACGCTTCGTGGGCGACGAGGGTGTTGAGGTAGCTCTTCGTGCTGACGGTCGCTTCCGGACCGCTGTGGAGCGGGAGGAACAGGTCTGCGCGCTGCGCGAGGGGGCTGTTCTCGTCGGCAGCGATGCCGATGACGGCGCCGGGGCGCTGTCCGCCGTCGATGCGGTCGAGGAGCTCGACGACTTCACCGCTGGCACCCGACTGGGATGTCGCGACGAGCAGCGTGTCGTCGGTGAGGAGCTCTGGTGTGTCCAGGAGCTGTCCGGCATCGACGGCCCACGCGGTCTTGCCGGATGCGGTCAGGGCTCGCCAGGTGGGGATGCCGGCGAAGTGGGAGCTGCCCATGCCGGTCAGCACGATGCGGCTCCAGGGCCGCGCCGTGAGCTCGGCGAGCTGTTCGGGCAGAGCAGCTTCCGCGATGCGGTGCAGGGCGGCGGGCTGGTCGAGGATGTCGGCTTCGAACGGGGTGGTGGCGGTGGTCATGGGTGTTCCTTTCACGCGCTCGGGGCGAGCACGTCGAAGACGTGGCTGGTTTCGATGCCGAGCATCTTCACGGCGATGTTGGCGCCGATCATGGCGGTGGGGAGGTTGATGTTGCCGCGGGTGATGGACGGCATGATCGACGCGTCTGCGACGTAGAGGCCGTCGACGCCGTGGACCTTCCCGTCGGCGTCGACGACAGCCTGCGGGTCGGAGGCGGGGCCCATCTTGCAGCTGCCGGCGGGGTGGCAGTAGTTGACGATGTCGTCCAGCGGCGCGTGGCCGCGGGGCACCGGTTCTCCGAGGACGGCGGCGAGTTCAGGCTGTTCGGTCATCCGGTGGAGCAGCTCGAGCGACTCTGCGAGGACCTGCCGGTCGTAGCCCTCGGGGTCGGTGCCGTACCGGTGATCGACGATCGGCTTGCTGATGTCGAGATCCTTGTTCAGGGTGACGACGCCTTCCGACTTCGCCCGCATCGCCCCACCGTAGAGCGAGATGGGCGGCAAGCCAGGGTGTCCGGAGTTGCTGCCGGCGACCATGAACACGTGGATGTCGTACGGCCCGTCGTCGCATCGGCTGGATCGTGCACGTCCGACGGTCTGCTCGTCGGGGAACCACCCGAGCTTCTCGAGGTCGGCGACGAGACCAGGACGGCCGGCGAAGTCGACCGCGACGCACGAATGGTCGAGGAGGTGCTTGCCGACGCCGGCGACGTCGGCAGTGACCGGGACGCCGAGTTCGTCGAGCTCGGAGGCGGGCCCCACGCCCGACTTCAGGAGGATGGCCGGGGAGTGGTAGGCGCCGGCCGCGACGACGACTCGTCCTGCGCTGACGTAGTGGGATCCGGCGTCCGTCGTGAGCCAGGCGCCGACGGCGACGCCATCCTGGACGTCGATGCGCTCGACGGCGGTGAGCCCTGCGATGGTGAGTCCGGGCCGGTCGCGGACGGCGTCGAGGAACGCGAAGGCGGCGTTGTAGCGGACACCGTCGACGATGTTTACCGGCATCGGTCCGATGCCTTCCCCGGCGGCGATGTCGTCGAGGTCGTCGGCGAAGGGCAGCCCTGCTGCGGTTCCGGCGTTGACGAATGCGCGCTGCGGTTCGGTGAGTTCCGTCATCGTGTACCGGCGGGACTTGAAGCGGTCTCGCACCGTCTCGAGGATCGGGACCACGGACGCTGCTTCCCAGCCGGGGTTGCCCTCGGCTGCCCAGCCGTCGTAGTCGGCGGCGGCGCTGATCGAGACGGTGCAACCGTTGTGTGACGAGCAGCCGCCGACGACCCGTGCGCGCGGGAGGTCGAGGACACCGTCGCCGGAGGTGTTGTGGGTGGTGATGTCGTAGTCGTGGGAGAGCGGGATGGTGCGGGCGTCGAGGACGTCCTCGGGCCAGTTGCCGTCGGCCCGGGGGCCGTAGTCGGGTCCTGCTTCGACGAGGAGGATCTGCTCGTCGCTGTTGCCGGCGAGGGCGGCGGTGAAGGCGGCGCCTCCGGTACCAGCGCCGATGACGAGGGTGTCGACGCGTTCAGGGAGTGTCGGGGTGGGGAGTGCGGTGCTCATGGCGGTCCTGATTCGTTGCGAAGGTGGCTCAGTCGATGTCGGGGAGTTCGCCGGCGTGTTCCATCCAGCCGCGCTTGCCGGGGCGGAGGTTGCGGGCGAAGAGGATCACGAGGCCGCTGATGACGTAGGCGGCGGCGATGAACGGGGCGAACAGGATCGGGGACGCGGGCAGCGGAACGATGCTGTTGTACCCGATGAGGATCAGCGCGGCGGTGGAGATGATCGGGGCGATGACGTGCGCCCAGATGCTGAACTCGCCGGGTACACGCTTCCGGAAGAAGAGGAAGGCGGCGATGTTCATCATGATGAAGATCGGGATGTAGACGAACGTGCCCGTGGTGCCGAGCATGTTGAACAGGTTCACCGGTCCGAGCGGGATTCCGACGCCGAGGCAGATGATGAGTGCGACCGCGGACTGCAGCACGACGGCGACGAGCGGGGTGCGGTACTTCTCGTGCACGATGGTCAGCGCCTTGGGGAGAGCGTCGGT
Source organism: Curtobacterium sp. MCPF17_003 (assembly GCF_003224385.1). Lineage (NCBI taxonomy): Bacteria > Bacillati > Actinomycetota > Actinomycetes > Micrococcales > Microbacteriaceae > Curtobacterium > Curtobacterium sp. MCPF17_003. Next base: position 11,535 of record NZ_QKLC01000021.1, read on the forward strand.
GCGGGCGATGCCGTAGAGGGTGCGGGTCGCGCTGGTCGTGCAGGCGATGCACACGCCGAGGCCGGAGTTCACCAGGGCGATGAGGACGATGATCGAGCCGCCCGCCCACAGCCGGTCAGAGAGAACGAAGGCGGGAGCGGTCGCTGACGTTGCCAGGGAGTCGAGCTTGTCGGTGCCCCAGCCGATCTGCAGTCCCCACGCGGTGACGACGTAGAAGACGCCGATGAGGATGAGGGATCCGATGATGGCTTTCGGGATGATGCGCTTGGGATCGCGGGATTCCTCGCCGACTGCGGCTGCGCTTTCGAACCCGGTGAAGGCGAAGATCGAGAGCACGACGGCGAGGAAGAAGCCGGAGGAGCTCGGGATGCTCGTCGGGTTGAAGCCGGAGACGTTGACCCCGCCGGGGCCGGGCGAGAACAGGCCGGTCACTGCCAGCCCGAGGCCGACGACCATCTCGAAGCAGGTCATGACGACGAGGAATCGGACCGAGATGGTGATTCCTCGGTAGGCGCAGGCGAAGCAGATCACGAGGATCACTGCCGAGTACACCCACCAGGGGACGCCGAAGCCGTACTTGCCGGAGAGTTCGCTCTCGAGGACGGAGCCGGTGAACGCGGCGAGTGCGGCGGGGACGATCGCGACGGACAGGCCGTACAGCCAGCCGACGATGAAGCCGGACTTCGGCCCGATGCCGGCGGAGACGTAGGTGTAGAAGCCGCCCGCGGAAGGCAGGTGCCGTGCGAGCCCGACCATGGGCGCTGCGAGCACGAGGCAGATCAAGAAGGCCGCGAGGTAGGTCAGCGGGGCGGCTCGGCCGGCCTGCGAGGTCGTGAACGCGATCGTGTAGAAGATGCCGAGCGTCGGCGAGATCTGCGCGATGGCTTGCATCAGCGCTCCGCCGAGGCCGATCGAACCGGTACCGAGATCGGTCGAGATGGTGTTGGGAGCCGGGTCCGTGCCGGCCGTAACTCGTTGAGCGTCGCTGGTGGTCATGAAGGTCTCCATCGGGTGGGCGTCGTTGCCGGTGCGAGAGAAGCTAGCACAGATCGAGCGTTAGTTCGAACATCGGAAGTGTTCATTAGACCGGCCGAATGTTCGCTTCGGTGTTTCCGCCTGGTTACGACTGTGTTCCAGAGCTCACGGAGCGCGGCTACGACGCGATGAGAACGGACCGACTGGCTTGTTCGAGAGCGGCCAAGGCGTCACCGGGCAGGTCTGCGCTCGTGACGACGCAGTCCGGCTTGGCGACCGCGCACACGTCGGCGAACGCGAGGCGCCCGAACTTGCCGGCATCCACTGCCGCAACGCACGTCGCGGCGCTGGCAAGCGCAGCGCGCTTGACCGCTGCGTCCTCGGCGTTCCACTCCGTGAAGCCCTCGGCGATGGTGAAGCCACTCGCCGTCAGGAGGTAACGATCGAAGTGGTGCCGTCCGAGGTAGTCGATCGTCTCGGATCCGGTAAGACTGAGTTCCCCGCGACGGGCAACACCGGGCGGGAGCAGCAGGGTGACGCTCGTGGACCGTTCGAAGGCCCAAGCTACGCGCAGACTGAGGGGGCAGACGGTCACTCGCCGGGTGGACAGCTCGGCGGCAAGGGCGAGCCCGGTCGACCCACCATCAAGAACGACGGTCTCACCGTCATGGACCAAGCCTGCGGCAGCGGCTGCGACGGCACGCTTCTGCGACGCGTTCATCCGCTCGCGCAGGACGAACGGCGGCTCGAAGCTCGCACTCGGCGTCAGGCGGGCGCCGCCGTGGAATCGTTCGACGAGTCCGTCTTGCTCGAGGGCCTCGAGGTCTCGGCGAACCGTCATCTCGGTCACGTCGAGTGCGCGAGCAAGCTCGGCAACGCTCGAGGTCTGCTGCCGCTGCAACGCAGCAAGAAGCGCTTGGTGGCGATCATCTTTCGCGCTCATCTTCGAAGTGTGCCCTCTCTCGTGCCCACCTCACCGTAACGAACGACTGCGTCACTTCAGGCGCCCAATGCGCCTTGACCGCCAGGCGTGCCGGAGCTCCGACGCCCTAGGATTCGGTCCAGATGAAGCGAGGGGGCTCCGTCTCCATCTGCACTATCCGCTGCGTGTTGACCGACCTGCTCGAGGTGTGGTGCGGACCGCGTTGTTCGACGAGCGGCAGGTGGCGCTTCCACTTGGATACTTCGACCTCCGGGCGAATCTCTTCGGTGCCCGGTCCTCGTGGAAGGAGCCCTTCACTCGGACCCGGTGACCGGTTCCGCCGCTGCGTCGGTGGGTGCCCAGTACGGGTGTGCGGCGTTCCCGGGGTCGTCGAGGACGAACGCCACGCTTTGTTCTGCACGAGTGACGCCGACGTAGAGCTTCGCTGCGGTGAGATCCTCCAACGGGGTGCCCTTCTGTAGCAGCAGTCGCATCTTCGCCGTGGGGACAATGAGGACCCGATACCGGGTCAGCCCCTTCGCGTTTCCGAAGGTCAGGAAGTCGAGGTGGTCGTGGGACTTCAGTGCGCGTTTGTCCCAGCGAAGCGGCTGCGGGGCGAACTCCTGAACGTACGCGTGCACGTGGTCGGTGTGAACGAGGAAGATCCCGTCGTGGTCTGTGCGGTGCTGGTTCTTCGACACGGTCGCCGGGAAGTCCCATGTGCCATCGAAGAGGGAGTCGGCGAACAACGCGACGGCGGGATGGCATCGCCACGTCTGTTCACGATGCGTGATCCGCAGCAGCCCCTGCCGCTCCTTCAGCCGGAACCAGTGCCAAATCTGCATGTTCTTGTACTGCGGGTGCTTCCGTTCCTCTCGGTTCGTGGACAGCACCGCCTGACGCACGTCGCCCACCATCGTCAGCGGGACAGTGCAGCGCAGCAGCGCCTCGAGGAGGTCGAGGTCATGACCGGTGAGGTCTTGCACCTCGTCGATGTAGATGTGGTCGTAGGCGCCTTCGAGCCGTCGCAGCGGCAACTCTCTCGCCCGTTCGATCAGGAGCGCAGCGAGGTGGGGCAGGTGGACTCGGCGTACGAGCCCGGTTGGGGTGAAGTATCGGTTCCGTGCTTCCGCAGACACACCGCGCTGATAGGGGCTTTCGTTGTCCATCCCAGTGATCTGCTGCCCGGGGAACATGAACGGCAGGTACGGGTGGAGGACGTTCTGGAGCAGGAACGTGAACCAGCCGACCACGTCCACGTCCGCGGCGAGGTTCGATTGCGCGAGCCGGCGCCGCAGTTCAATCTGGTTGGTGACGGTGTAGGTGACGACGAGGATCCTCGCGCCAGCAGGGGCAGCGGTGCACGCGTCGATGATGCCTTGCGTCTTTCGCGATCCTGCGACCGCGAGGACGAGATCACCGCCGCTCACGGATGAACTCCATCGCGTCGACGAAGTACGACGGTGGTTTCAGTTGGATCGGGGAATCGGCGATCCGCAGTGCAGCGTCGGTCTTGTTGTTGCCCATCCAGGTGGTGACGCCAGCCGCATCAGTGATGCCGAGCACGGAGCGGAGTACTTCCTCATCGTTGGCGTGCACGATCTGTGGTTCGAGGGTTCGTCCCTCCTCAACGGCGCCGAACAGCAGCTTCCGACGGTCGTCGAGGAGATCACCGAGGTCAGCCCGCGCCTTGCCGATCTGTTCCTCGGACTTGCCGTCGTTGTCGCTGAGGATCACGCACTGCTTCCCGGACAGCTTCGCGAGTTCCAGGAAACGGCGCTGCGATAAGCCACGCATGGAGAACACGTCGATGCCGTCCTCGATGGGCCGATGATGCCACCGGTCGCGGTAGAACCGCTCGAAGAGCACCTCGTCGGAAGGTCCCTCGACGAGGACGAGCCGGTTCGCAAGGACGAGTCGTAGCGTGTCGAACCCGGGGAGCCGCCGGAAGTACTGCACCGTGTCCGACGGCAACGCTTCGAAGGGTTGCACGGTGCCGTCAGAGACGAGTCGAAGCCGATCGACGCCCAGCCGGTTCAGGACGAACGAACTGTGGGTCGTGATGAAGACCTGCTGGTCGGCATGCGCGAGCGTGTTCACACGGTCGAGGAGCACGTTGAGGTTTGCGTGGGATAGGTGGTTTTCCGGCTCCTCGACCATGACGGCGCCGGCGGCTTCCGCGTGACGGCGCATCGCGAGGACGATCTTCGCCACGGCCTGCTGCCCTTGCCCCGCCAATGCGAACGGGACGTCGTCCACGTGGGGCACCACGCTGTTGTCCCACGACGTTCGCGAGGAATGGTCCATAGCGAGGGAGACGTGGCCGCGGTCGAGGAGTTCGTCGCCGCCGGCGAGTTCAGTGTTGACGCCTGCGAGGTGCTTGGCGGCGAGGGTTTCCTTAACGCGGCGGTACGCGGCGGAGACGGTGGTGCGTTCGTCGCTGCTGATGTGATCGCCGATGACCTGTCGGAGGTGGTAGTCGACGCCGGCGCCTGAGCGGACGGTCCGCGCGTCGATGACGGCGAGTTTCAGTGCCCGCGGCCGCTGCAGCAGCGGCACGTTCTGAAACGAGCGCCAGTCGACGGTGTAGTAGTCGGTCGGGACGAGCTGGGTGTCCCTGTCGGCCACGTAGGCGTCGAACTCTTTCCGGTACTCCTCGTTCAGCCGCACTCGAAATCGAAGGCCGGGGGCGTGCCCGACCGGTGCGTTGAGGTCGTCAGCTCCGACGAGAGCAGCGAAGGCGGGATCGTCGCGGAGCGTCACCTCGATACTGATCTCCGGCGGCGGCAGATGGGCACCTTCGGCGCTCGCGGCGAGGTAGGCCGCAACGTCGGTGCGGTTGAACCAGAACGGATTCAGCTCTTCGGCAGCGGAGCGCCCGTTGACGCGGCCCGTGACGGCGAGACCGATCGCTTCTAGGAGCGTGGATTTACCCGACTGGTTGTTCCCGACCAAGACGTTGAAGGCTGCGTGTGGCCGGAAATCAAGATCGCGGAACTTCCGGTAGCCGCGGATGCGTACACGCGTGATCATGTTGTCCCCCAGGGCGCCGTCCCGTCGGGTGCGGAACGCTTCCTCGTCACTGTCCCACGCCGCGCCGACATCGCAAGGGAGCGCCGCGGCTCTTCAATGGACCGAGTGCCTTCGCCACGTCGTGGACGCGTGCGGCAGGCGAGGTGGGAAAAGGTTGTTCGTTGAGGCGCTCGCTCTGTTCCACGGCGCTCGGTCGAATCCTAGAACCGACAACACCAGCACAGCGTCACGGACAAACAGGGGACGAAACAGACACTTCGTGTCACTTCCGGACAGTTTCGCCGCCCTCTTCACACGACGGATGTCGAACGATGAGACAGTTGGTCCGTATCAGCCCGACCAGCCAACCGCCCGCCAGTAGTTCATCCGTCAACCCCGCCTCGCTGACGGTCTGTCTGTCCAGTGGCATCTTTGGTGGTCACGTTTCTGCCCTTTGCAGAGAAGACTGCGTCCATGTCGCCATTTACGCGAGCAGGCGACCAGACATCACGCACGACGGAAGCCACCGCTGCTGCGGCCACCCCTTGCTAGCCATAGTTGCACCTACAGACCTTGAAGGAGTCTGGAGCTTAGCAGCGAGAAACGATAGCCTCAGCACATGACGACGGTCGTCGCTTGGGAACGCCAAGCAGGGGAACTTTCCGAACTCATAGTCGCCAGCGATAGCCGACTGAGCGGAGGAGAAGCATGGGACGCATGCGCCAAAATCTTTGATATTGGCCGCTCGGACGCGGTATTCGCGTTCGCTGGCGACACTTGGCGCGCGCTACCTCTAGTACTACAAGCTGTCGCCACGACTCGCTCTTACGAAGGCTCCGCCTTGAAGACCTTGGATCTTCCTCAATTTGCTGGTCACCTTGAGCGAGTACTAAATACCGTCCTTGCTCAAGCGACAGGAACAGCTTCGAAGGAGCCGCCAGGCTGTGAGTTTCTCCTCGCAGGTTGGTCTTGGACCTTGAACGACTTTTTTATTTATCGGTATTCGTTCGACCGGAAGAATTGGCGTTTCACTGCTAACGCGGTATCAAAACGGCTGCCCGGAAGCATCAAAGCGGCCGGCCGAGGGAGGCAGTACCTAGCGATAGGAGATGGAGCCACTGGCCTCACTGGCTCATTAGCGAAGGCATACAACAGCGGAAGCATCGCCGGAGCCTTGGACTATCATCCCCTGGAGTACCTGTATCTCCAAACGATCGATCCGGCGTGGACCTCCGTAGGAGGCCCTGTACAGGCCGCGAAGATTTATCGATCGATCCGAGTTGAACACCTCACTGTCGAAGTTGACTCTCAACGCTCGCTCTCAGGACGACCGCTACTCCCGTACGAGCGGACGAATCTGAGGTGCTTGGTACGTTCCGCCGGAAAGTGGTCCGTGGAGGCTTGAACTGATCAGACTAAGTATCAGGTGTGAATCGGATACTAGGGTCCAATAGCGTCCACGCCGATAACCCGACGTATCTCGCCAGCTAACGCTGCGTTGTCTCTCAGCGCCACACGAGCGGCGCCCTGATAATCGGCCGGGGACAGGAATCCGAGAGACCGCGCAACTTGGGAGCGAAGCGAGGTATCTCGCACTGGTAGGAGGCAAACGAGCCGATCTAGGTCCTCGCGGTCTGCGGCCGCTTCCAACTCAGCGAGTATTTCCGGATAGGGAGACTCGAATCTAATCTCGACAAAGGATTCACCAGTATCGAGGTCGTCCGGGATAGAATCCACAGCACGGCGACGTATAGCGGCTACAGCCAGCTTCTTAGCGAGACGTTCTAAAGTCCCTTCCGCGGTGAGCGCTTGCAACGCTGCCCCAAGAGCAGAGGAACTGGTCTCTTCAGGATCTTTCCCAAGGGTCGCGGCATGCGACCGCGCTACAGCATCTATAAGAGCAGGCAAGAAGTAAACGTTCTCTACCTCGCTGACTCCTAGGGCGACGATGCCCCTCTTTGCCAGCGACGCCCGTTCTTCATCTGAGCGCGCGTCTCCGTCAACGAGGCCGCGCGCGTTGACCCAATGCAATGAAGGATTATCCCCTAACCCTCTGACGTTCCGCACTACCTGATCCGCACCGCCAGATGGCTGAATCTCCCAATTTGGCAGGAGTGCACGATAGAGCTCGGCATCTAGGCTCGAGGCGACGCCTTCCGTAAATAAAATATCCTTACGGCCACCGAGGATCGCCCTCCTTGCAGCGTCCGGTAACGCCTCATCAGCTTCGATCCTACGCAGATCCCAGCCCGTTGCATCTCCGGCCGTCCACTCGGTTTTGGCCAAACTGAAGGTATTTCCGGGATGCACGGACAGCGCATCAGCTAGTTCTAGATCGTGCGTGACCACGACAAAATGACAGTCTGTCCGCTCGTTTAGAATCGCCCTGATCAGACCAGATGACACCGATCGATGCAAATGGCGCTCCGGTTCATCGATGATTTGGATAGATGACTTCCGCGCGACAAGGACTTCGCATGCCAGAAGTACGGCACTCTTTTCACCATCGGACATCTGAAAAATTGGGTACCGCGCACCGGAGATATTCACAACGTCGAACGTCTGTGCCTCGGGATTGACCTCAAGAACTACTGCAAGACCAGAGGCAATTAGTATGTCGTTCAACCTGGCCAGCGGAGGCTTGCCTAGCTCTTGAGAGACGACTTCAGTCGACGCCCCATTGACGAAGAGCTCAGTAGCGCGAGCGTTATAGGCGTTCACCGCCCCCAGCACATCGAAGAGAACAATATTGGTGCGCTGTGCGTCAGCGTTGTCGACGTAGCGTGAGTCAGGCGTGGACGACCAGTAGTCGATATTCGTTTGGTAAGTGACTCGATCAGCTGCTGTGATCGCAGGGCCGGCGGCTTGAAACCAGAGCTTGCGATGGGCAATGACCCTCGAGACTTTGACAGAGTCACTGTGGTTACTTAGCCAGAAACCGAGAGAAGACTTACCAGAGCCGTTTGCGCCCACGATGGTCGTGTGCTGACCAGCTACCGCCTGGATGGGCGTCATTTGACTCCCCGGGAGGCCCGGAACGCGCCACTCGAGGAGTACCTTCGTCGCAATCTCGGTCACTTTTTCTCCGTACCTTGTTGCTTAAGCTGCGATCGCACGGTTCGACCAAGTTCACCCGATCCGCCTCGTCGGCGGGAGCTCGACACGAGCAATCTCGTCGACTCGCGCTTCTTGGGGAGCGGGGAGGAACGATGGGCATCCCAGGCTGACAATGATATATGTTCGAAGTTCTGTTTGGGCCGATCCACGTAGTAAAAACTCTGAGGGACTGATTGACGATCTAAAGCAGAAAGGGAGTGCGGCTCGTCGTAACGAATCGCTTTCTCAACCAGCAGCGCAACAGCGTGACCGGAGTTGGCGTAGTAGCTGTCGAAGTCGATCGCATCAATCAGACCAGCCCGACCGTACTTCGCCCAGATCGCCGCTGGCTCATCTACATCCGTTCTCTTCAGACTAAACTCCCCAATTACTTGCTGTACTGGAGCTGTCGCGTAGATGAGTACCGTAGTAATGTCGTCGGCGAGCTTCCGCTTTCGGAATTCGACGAGCTTCTCCCCGTCCAAGATTGCGTAGGCGTAGCGGGGGTGGATTGCCATGACCGCTACGCGCTCAGTTGCTGCAGTGCCCATGCTCGTCCTTCTTCTGATGCTGCTTTCGTGATCGCCTGAGGAGCACCATTGAGCACTCGCATCTCGATGAGTTCGTCGAGAGTCCACGGTTCCGTCAGGAAGCGGTCCTGGCGGAACAGGACCGCGATGACGCCACTGTGACACATGCCAGCGACTTCTTCCGCGCTGTAGACCGTACGTCGCCCGACGAAGGCGAGCACCTCGGAGGGATCCGAGCTGCGCACAGTGCGTTCGACGACGCCGATCGCGCGCACTGCCCCGCTGCCCGACTTGTCTCCAGCGGACCGGTAGAAGAGGAGCACGGCTCCCGCGGGGAGTGCTCGTCGCTTGGAGTTGCTGAGATACGCCTTCCGTAGTGCGTTGCCGAACGGGAGGAGCTCGGCGATCTCGAACAGGGCGGCTGCGTCAGGTTCCTCGGCGGGGCTATCCGGGAAGAGCCCGCCGTACCAGTGCGGTTGTATCGGCACGACGAATACATCCGCGTGTGGAGCGATCGCTGGTGGCCCGTACTTCACATGGTAAGCGAGAGGATCGATCTCAGTGCCGGATTCGGGCTGCAGCGTCTTCTCGAACACCCACTCATTCTCCTCATCGGGCAGCTGACCAGCCTCCTCGAACCCGAACGTTTCAAGGAAGCGAACGAGGAGTTGCTTCGCTTCGTCCTTGATCACTGTGACGAACATGGCCTCGACCCGCTTCGTTGCGGCCCAGCCGAGTACCGTCTTTAGGAGCAACTCGCCGAGCTTCTCTCCTTCAGCTCGTTCGTCGACCTTGAAGGTGGAGATCTTCATCAGCTTCCGATTGGGGACGAGCGGGTGGTCATCGGAGAGCTTGACGATCGCGATCGCGCGGTAGCCGCCGTCAGCATCCTCGACGGTCCAGACGCGACGATTCGGGTCGGGTGCGACTGTCTTGCGGATCCACTGATCGAATTCGGCGTAGTCACGTCGCAGGGAGTCGAAGATCGGCTCGTCGAGCCTGAGTTCGGCTGCCATCCGGCGGTGCACCTGCGGCGGTGCTGCCGGATCCTCCGGGTACAAGGTCTGGAGAAGTGTTAGTGCTTCTGCGGGTCGAAGGACCTGTTCCTCGAGATCAGCACGGGCAGCACGACGGAGGAGTCGGCGGTCGTTCGTGACGAGGTGCGTTGCCGCTCCTGCAGCGGCGGCGGCGAGTAGTCGCAGATCTCGATGATCATTTGACCCGTCGACGACGCTGCCAAACGCATCGCGCAGATCGTCAGGTATCGGTGGCTCGCCGATCAGCTCGTACTTCCGTAGCGCCCGGAGGTTCGCGCTGCGGTGTCCCTCGTCTGCGGTCTCGCGGAGGTCGTCGAAGTTAGCCGGGTGGACGACGACGTGGTGATTGTGTTCGCGCGCGAGGCGGAGCAGGTCGGCAAGGGCCGGGCTCTGCTCGTCGTCGGAGCCTGCGTACGGTTCCAGCGCAATCACCGCGTTGGTGTCGAGCAGGAAGGTGAGTAGCGGCGGCGCAGCCATGATCGAAGCCCATTCGTGAGGTCAATCTGACGCTAGTCGAAAGCGAGCCTTCCTTGTGACAGATGCGGGGGGTGTCGGAACTGCTTCTTGATCGTGCGTTCGGACTCGCGTCAGGGCAAGCGAAGCGAGGACTGCTCTGCCGGAAGGTGTTCAAGCCAGTCGATCGGCGCGCAACGATTTCCTGTCGGTGGTGGGAAGGCCGCGACCGCCCACCGCACGTGTCGCACCGGCCGGCCCAGCTCGACGGCGAGGGCCTTCAGTGAAGGCGCGTTCATCCTGAGGCGGTCGTGGAGCATTTCGAGGTCGATGTCGCGCAGTTCATGGCCGAGGCTGGCACCGGGGTGCGCGAAGCGTGGAGGACTCCAGGTGACAAGCGGCGAGTTAGCCGGCATCGACGGGTGGGGTGGTGCAGTGACGGTAAGCCAGGCGCTGAGGTACGTGTCGATCGCGGCTTTGAGCTCCGCGGTCATTTGGAGAAGGAACTCGGTGTAGTTCGCCGCGTCGGGGACGTGGCCTCGGAACCGCAGCCGGGCGGGCAATGCCGAGGGTGCCGTGGCGGTGATGCGCATGTATGCGTAGCGCTGAGCGTTGAGGTGGCGGCGGGATCGGCCTGCGTCGTGACCCACGGATGCGCAGATGAGCTGCCAGTGGGCTCTTTCCAGGAGCCGTGACGTATCGAGCTGCCGCCGCTGGAGATAGTCGATGGGTCCCGGAGTAGCTCTCAGGGCAAGGGCGAGCTCAGTGAGTTGGCGCAATATCGATGTGGTCTGCGTTGGGGTACCGAGCATGCTGGGGCGCAGTTTCCGGCCGATCCCGGCGATCGCCTCGTAGTCCGGGAGGGCCCCGGTCCCGGCGATACGGAGGGCCTCAGCGAGCGCGTGTTGCAGCGTGATGCCATCTGTTCTGGGGTCGATGCCGAGGGGTGCGGCCCATGATGGCCACAGCAGCGGCGGTATGGCGGACGCCGCCCAGGTGACGCTGGTGGGTGAGTCGGCGGCGTTCATCAGGGCGACGAACGATTCAGGGTGCGCGTCGGGCGCTTCCCATCCCGCTCGGCGGATGAGTTCGAAGCCTTCCCATGCGGCTGCTGAAGCTGCGGAACCGTGTACGAGGCGCTGAATTGGGCTGAGGTCGTTGTCGAGACTACGGATCACTCGGCTGCGCCTCAGCGAGTCGATGCCTGGCCAGGCGTCGAGGAAGTTCCGGGCGCTCCACGGTGCGGGCGCTTCTTTGTCGGTGCGAGCCGATCGGTCGTAGGTGAGCTGTCGGATCGTCGGGGCGACCGTCAGCTCGTCATCCGTGATGAGTCGGTACGCCGCTCCGAGGAGCGCGCCCATCGCGAGGGGTTCCTTGGGCGGAGAGGTGCCGATGCGGACGCTGTAATCGAACAGCCCCTGAAGTTCAGATTCGTCGACGCCGGACAGCTTGGAGATGGTGTCATGGTGACCCGCCGACAGGAGCGCGATCGCGGCGCCTCGGAACGTCGCGGCGGGGATGTTCGGGCTATCGTAGGTCCCGGGACGCCAGTGGCGTGAGATCGCTCGTTGAGCGAGGAGCATGGAAGAGTCTGCCGTCAGCGCTCCTCGCGCCATGTCTGTGCGAGCGGATGGCGGCAGTAGTCACTCTCACTGTAGAGGGCCCAGCACAGGGATGGGTCGCGACACTCGGTCTCGCGAGGAGATGCTTCGACGATCGGTTGATGGCAGGCGGGGCACGAGTCGTGGAGGACGGCGTTGTGTCGTTCGCAGACGAAGCACCACCACAGCCGCCACTCGGTATAGAACACACCGGGCCGCTCAAGCAGGCACGTTGGGCAGTAGCGGGTGCCGCCGCCTCGCGTCCAATTCTTCGATTGCGCGAAGGTGCCGTTCACGCGGAAGGGACTGCTGCAGGTTTCGTTGACTCGTTTGTTTAGGCCGCGAGTGCGACCTGTGGGTTGATGATCGTCTCGTACTCGATCGGGGTCAACTTCCCCAGACCTCGTTGCCGCCGTTTCCGGTGGTAGGTCGCTTCGATCCAGGTGATGATCGCGAGCCGGAGCTCTTCCCGAGTCGCCCAGCGTCTCCGGTTGAGGACGTTCTTCTGCAGGAGCGCGAAGAACGATTCCATCGCAGCGTTGTCCGCGCACGCGCCGACCCGCCCCATCGATCCGAGCAGCCCGGCGTCCGATAGCGCCCGGACGAACTTCTTCGACCGGAACTGACTACCCCGATCCGAGTGGACGACCGTCCCTGACGGATTCCGGCGGGAGATCGCCATCCGCAGGGCCGCGACGGCGAGCGAGGACCGCATGCGATCGCCGATTGAGTAACCCACGATCCGGCGCGAGCAGGCGTCCTTGATCGCGCAGAGGTAGAGCTTGCCCTCACCAGTCGGGTGCTCAGTGATATCGGTCAGCCAGAGCTTGTCGAGGTCTGGCGCCGTGAACGCACGCCGGACCCGGTCGTCGTGCACCGGCGGCCCGGCCTTCCGGTTCAGGCCACGCTTCTTCGCGTGCAGCGACCACAGCCGCTGCTGTGAACACAGCCGCCACACCCGCCGTTCCGAAACCCGGTGGCCGGCAGCATGAAGGTCGTCGATGAACCGGTACCCGAACGTTGGGTCGTCGCGGTGCGCATCGATCGCTGCGTTGGTCAGGTGCGCGTCGTCCCAGTCGCGCTCAGTCACCGGATCAGCACGCCACCGATAGAAGGCCTGCTTCGAGAAGCCCAGCACCCGGCAGGCCACCGCGACCGGGATCCGGTCTGCGGCGAGTTCGAGGACCAGCGGGTACATCATTTTGGGAGATGCGCCTGCGACAGATACGCGGCCGCCCGGCGGAGGATCTCGTTCTCCTGCTCGAGGAGCCGGATCCGTCTCTGCGCGTCCCGCAGCTCCGCCTGCTCCACCGCTTTCACCGACGGCACCGCCGCGACACCGACGCCATCATCACGGTCCGCGAGCCGCAACCAGCGGGCCAGGCAGGACTCGGACACACCAAAGTCCTTCGCGACCTGCCGCACCGACGTCTCACCCTTCCGGGCGACCGCGATCACATCACGGCGGAACTCTTCCGGATACGCCTTCACCATGGCGCACATCCTTCCAGCAGGAGCCAACGCCCCTACCTGTCAGGAGTCAACCAAACCTGCAGCAGTCCCATCCGATCATCGGGTCACCGTCCGCCTTGCAGATGGTCAGTCTCACAGGAAGGGACCATCTCCTAGGCGGAGAGACCATCTAGCTGGGACACCGACAACAGAAGCCGCCTACTGCGGCATGTCAACGAACCGCGAGAACATCCCGTGGAACGCCACGGTGATGGTGTCCGTCGGTCCGTTACGGTGCTTCGCCACGATCAGGTCCGCCTCACCCTGACGCGGGTTGTCCTTCTCGTACGCCGACTCGCGGTGCAGCAGGATGACCATGTCGGCGTCCTGCTCGATGGAGCCGGACTCACGAAGGTCGGAGATCGCCGGCTTCTTGTCGGCACGCTGCTCCGGACCACGGTTCAGCTGCGACAGTGCGATGACGGGGACCTGGAGCTCCTTGGCCATCAGCTTCAGGGCACGCGAGAACTCGGAGACCTCTTGCTGGCGGCTCTCGACCTTCTTGCCCGAGGTCATCAGCTGCAGGTAGTCGATGACCACGAGCTTCAGGTTGTGCTGCTGCTTGAGTCGACGGCACTTGGCACGGATCTCGACGAGCGTCATGTTGGGGGAGTCGTCGATGAAGAACGGGGCGTCGTTGATGCGACCGCGGGTCTGCGCAATGGTGGTCCAGTCGCGAGAGTCCACGGTGCCCTTGCGCATGTTCTGCAGGGGCACGCTGGTCTCGGCGGACAGCAGACGCATCGCGATCTCGGCGCGGCCCATCTCGAGCGAGAAGAAGGCGGCGGTCTGGTCGTGCTTGATCGCGGCGGCACGGCACAGGTCGAGTGCGAGCGTCGACTTACCCAGGGCGGGTCGGGCGGCGACGATGATGAGCTGTCCGGGGTGGAACCCGTTCGTCAGGCCGTCGAGCTGCGCGAACCCGGTCGGCACGCCGGTCATCTGGCCGTCGCGGCCCTTGGCGGCCTCGATCTCGTCGAGCGCGGCTGAGATGGCATCGGTCAGCGGGACGTAGTCCTCGGTCTGCACACCACCGGCGACGTTGTAGACCTCGGCCTGCGCGCTGTTGACGAGGTCGGTGACCTCACCCTCCGACGCGTAACCCATCTGGACGATGCGGGTGCCGGCGTCGACCAGGCGACGCAGCACGGCCTTCTCGGCGACGATGCCGGCGTAGTAGCCGGCGTTCGCGGCGGTCGGCACCATGCTCGTGACGCTGTGCAGGTACTCGGCGCCCCCGGCACGGGACAGCAGACCGGTCTTGGTCAGCTCGTCGGTGACGGCGATGACGTCGGTGGGTTCACCGTGCGAGTAGAGCGACAGGATCGCGTCGAAGATGACCTCGTGCTTGGGGACGTAGAAGTCCACACCGCGGGCGGTCTCGATGACGTCGGCGACGGCGTCCTTCGACAGGAGCATGCCACCGATGGTCGACTGCTCCGCGAGCATGTCGTGCGGCGGGGTGCGTTCCATGCCGCGCTCCGCGTAGTCCTGCGGTGCGGGCTCAAGATGTGCGATCGACACACGCTCTCCTCTGTTGACGACACGGACCTGAACCGGCGGGACAGCACCCACCGGCGGGAACCCGCACCCCTGTTTCTACCCTCGGCGACCGACATCCCCGAGTCGCTGGCCCAAGCTACGGCCCCGGAGTTATCCCCAACAAACGGCCCTGTGGATAACTCTGTGGAGAGGCTGCGGAACACGCCGGAACGCTGTGTGGAGAACTGTGGACGAGCCTGTGGAAAAAGCGGTGTGCGAACACACTTTCGACCGCTTGACCTGGGGTTTCCTGGTGCACACCGTGTGTGGAAAAGTGGGATTCAAGTACCCCTTGAAGGTTCCGATTTGACACGTTTCCACTGTGTAAAACGACTTGACAAGCACCCCTCCTGTGGGGAGAGTTCTCGGCCTGTTCCCAGCCAGCGCGACCCCGTCTGAACCGTAACCAGCCAGCCCGAGTCGAGCCGCGCCTCCAGGCCCGTGACCATGTCGGCGACAGCCGTAGGACAAGCCGCGCGACCGCCCCCGGAACGCAACGACGGGCGGGCCTCCCGGAGGAGACCCGCCCGTCGTGGAGCGGAACGTCAGTGCTACTTGGCAGCGACGACCTTGAGCGAGATCACGGCAGTGATGTCCTCGCGCAGGCGCACGGTGGCCTCGTGGTCACCGACGGTCTTGATGGTCGCGGGGACCTCGACCTTGCGCTTGTCGAGCGAGCCGACGCCCTGCGCCTGGACGGCGTCAGCGACGTCGCCCGGACGGACGGAGCCGAACAGACGACCGTCCTTGCCGGCCTTGACCGACAGGGTGATGGTCGCGTTCTCGAGCTTCATCTTGAGGTCCTGTGCCTCTTCGATGGTGGCGAGCTCGCGCGCAGTACGCGCGGCACGGATCGACTCGACCTGCTTCTCGCCGCCCTTGGACCACGCGACAGCGAAGCCCTGGGGGATGAGGTAGTTGCGGGCGTAGCCGTTCTTGACGTCGACGACGTCACCAGCGGAACCGAGGCCGGAGACCTCGTGGGTGAGGATGAGCTTCGACATGTGTCGACCTCCGATCAGCGGCCGGAGCCGGCGTAGGGGAGGAGCGCCATCTCACGGGCGTTCTTCACGGCACGGGCGATGAGGCGCTGCTCCTGGACGGAGACGCCGGTGATGCGACGGGCGCGGATCTTTCCACGCTCCGAGATGAACTTGCGAAGGGTCGCGACGTCCTTGTAGTCGATGACGCCGACCTTGATCGACTTCGCGGGAGCAGCGTTCTTGCCGCCCTTGCCGCGAGGCTTCCGGCGGTCGCCGGTGCTCTTTCCAGCCATAGTGATTTGTCCTTAGAAGAAAAGTTGTGTGTCCGTCGGAACCGGGAGGATCAGAACGGGGTCTCGTCGTCGAAGTTGCCGCCGGGGGTGCTCCACACGTCGTTCGACTGTGCGTTGCCGCCACCCTGCTGGCCGCCCTGGGGAGACCAGGGCGCGTCCGACTGACCGCCACCGTTGTTGTTCCAGTTGCCGCCGCCGTTGCCCGCGGGGGCGTTGCCGCCGCCGCCGACCTGGCCACGACCGCCGCCACTGCCACCCGCTGCACGGGTGATCTGTGCGGTCGCGTAGCGAAGCGACGGGCCGATCTCGTCGACCTCGAGCTCGATGCTCGTGCGCTGCTGGCCCTCACGGTCCTGGTAGGAACGCTGACGCAGACGACCCTGCGCGATGACGCGCGAGCCCTTCGTCAGCGACCCCGCCACGTGCTCGGCGAACTCGCGCCACACACTCGCGCGGAGGAACAGCGCATCGCCGTCCTTCCACTCGTTCGCCTGACGGTCGAACGTGCGAGGGGTCGACGCGATGGTGAAGTTCGCCACGGCGAGCCCGTTCTGCGTGTAACGCAGCTCGGGGTCCGCGGTGAGGTTGCCCACCACCGTGATGACGGTTTCGCCGGCCACGGGTTACTCGGCGCTCGCGGTCGCGGTTGCGGAGGCGTTGGCGGCCTTGCGGGCCGCACGAGCCTCGTCACGCTGCTTCTGGGCGGCGACCTGCGCGATGCCCTCTTCAGCGCGGAGGACCTTCGTGCGGAGCACGGCCTCGGAGAGACCGAGCTGACGGTCGAGCTCCTTGGCGGCCTCGGACGTCGACGTGAAGTCGACGACGGCGTAGATGCCCTCGGACTTCTTCGCGATCTCGTAAGCGAGCCGGCGACGGCCCCAGACGTCCACGTTGTCGACGGTGCCACCCGCGTTGCGGATCACGGCCAGGAACTTGTCCAGGCTGGGAGCGACGGTGCGCTCATCGATCTCGGGGTCGAGGATCGCCATCAGTTCGTACTGGTGCATGCGGAACCCACCTCCTCTGGTCTCAGCGGCCCCGGGCGGTTCCCGGGGCAGGAGGGTTGATGCATGTGCCCCAGACCACGTAGGTGCGCGAGGGGCAACCTGGGTAGCCTACCGGACTGCCTGGAGGCGCGCCACCGGCCTGTGGACAGCGGTTCCGCCCGTCAGGCGGTCGCGTCTCAGGCGCTGTTGTCTCAGGCGCCGGTGTCGCCTCGGGCGCCCCACCACTCGCGCAGGCGCTCCTCGGCCGTCTCCGGCCCGAGGGGTCCTTCGTCCATCCGGGCCTCGAGCAGGAACCGGTAGGCCTCGCCCACGGCACGCCCCGGCGGGATGTCGAGGATCCGCATGATGTCGTCGCCGGTCAGGTCCGGACGGATCGACTCCAGCTCCTCCTGCTCGGAGAGGGTCTTGATGCGGTCCTCGAGGTCGTCGTAGGCGAACGCCAGCCGGTCGGCCTTGCGGCGGTTGCGGGTGGTGACGTCCGACCGGGTGAGCTCGTGCAGCCGTTCGAGCTGGGGTCCGGCGTCACGGACGTAACGGCGGACGGCGGAGTCGGTCCAGGCGCCCTCGGTGTACCCGAAGAAGCGCAGGTGCAGCTCGATCAGGCGGGACACCGCGGCGATGGTGTCGTTGTCGAAGCGGAGCGCACGGAGTCGCTTCTTCGCCATCTTCGAACCGACCAGGTCGTGGTGGTGGAAGCTCACGGCGCCGCCGGGCTCGAGCTTGCGCGTCGCGGGCTTGCCGATGTCGTGCAGCAGCGCCGCGAGCCGGAGCACGGTGTCCGGGGGATCGCCGGCGTGCCGTTCGGCCTCGTACCCGATGGCCTGCTCGAGCACGGTGAGCGAGTGCTCGTAGACGTCCTTGTGGTGGTGGTGCTCGTCGACCTCGAGCCGCATCTCGGGCAGCTCCGGCAGGAACCGCTCGGCGAGCCCGGTGTCGACGAGCAGCCGGAGGCCGGGGACCGGGTCGTCCGTGTTGAGCAGCTTGACGAGCTCGTCGCGGACCCGCTCGGCGGACACGATGTCGATCGACGCGACGAGCTCCTGCATCGCGGCCCGCACGTCGTCGTCGACGGTGAAACCGAGCTGTGAGGTGAACCGTGCGGCGCGCATCATCCGCAGGGGGTCGTCGCGGAACGAGACGACCGCGGTCTGGGGCGTCCGGAGCCGTGCGGCGAGCAGGTCCTCGACGCCGCCGTGCACGTCGACGAGCTCGCGAGCCGGCAGTCGCAGGGCCATCGCGTTGACGGTGAAGTCGCGACGGAGCAGGTCGTCCTCGATGGTGTCGCCGAACGCGACCTCGGGCTTGCGGGTCTCGCCGTCGTAGACGTCGCTGCGGTACGTGGTGATCTCGACCTGCTCGCCGGCGACCCGTGCGGCTATGGTGCCGAACTGGCGACCGACGTCCCAGGTGGCGCTCGCGATGGGTTCGACGATCCGCAGGATGTCGTCCGGCCGCGCGTCGGTGGTGAAGTCCAGATCGGTCACCGGACGGCCGAGGAACGCGTCACGGACGGGGCCGCCGACGAGGGCGAGTTCGTGTCCGGCGTCGGCGAAGGCCCGAGCGAGGAGGTCGACGGGCTCGGTGGTGGCGAGTGCGTCGAGTCGTTCGACGGCCTGGGCAACGGACTGCATGACGGTGCTCATCCTCCCAGATCGAGGCCCGAGTTCTCCACGAGCCGCGCGCGCACGGGACCTGTTCATGGTCGCGCCTCATACACTCGTGCTCGGCCCGAACCGACCCCGTGGCCCGCTCCCCGTATGCAGATGCTCCGCACCACGCTCGCCGCAGCCGCGTCGACCCTCGTCGCGCTCGGCCTGGTCGTCGCGCCCGTCACCACCGATCACGCCTCGGCCGCCACGGTGTCCGCGGCCAAGAGCCACGTCGCCGACCCGGCCGCCGCCGACGCAGGCAAGGCGACCATCTCGATCGCCCCGGCGAACCGCGGCGTCGTCGAGCGCGACCAGGACCTCACCCTGTCGGTCACCGTCACGAACGACACCGACACGGCCCTGCCGGCCGGCACCGCGGAGTTCGACATCTTCCGCTCGGTGAGCACGCGCGATGTCCTGGCGAGCTGGCTCAGCGACACCACCACAACCGGTTACCTCGGCGCCCCGATGGACTCGGTGGACATCCCGGCGATCCCGGCGCACCGTTCGATCACCATCGACTCGGTCGACATCGTCTCCGGCAACGTCGCGCTCGGCGGGTACTCCTCGTTCGGCGCCCGCCGCATCGCTGCCGAGTACACGGCGGGCGACGCCTTCGCCGTCGACCGCTCCGCGATCACCTGGTACCCGGACTTCGAACAGGCCCCGGTCAGCGTCTCCGTCGCGATGCCGGTCACGGTGCCCAAGTCGACCGACGGCGTCCTCACCGCCCCGGTGCTGGCCGCCGCGACCTCGGTGGACGGCACCCTCACGCAGCAGCTCGACGCGGCCGAGGACCACAACGTCGCCGTGGCCGTCGACCCTCGGATCATCGCCTCGATCCGGATCCTCGGCGACAACGCACCGTCGAGCGCGACCACCTGGCTGCAGCGTCTCGAAGCACTGCGCAACGAGACCTTCGCGCTGCCCTACGCCGACGCTGACGTCACCGGCCTCCGTCAGGCCGGATCCGACGGCATCCTGTCGCCGATCTCCCTCGACCAGTCCGTCGAGTCCGAGAACTTCCCCGGCGCCGAGACCCCGGCCCCGACACCGACGGCCACGCCGGGGCAGACCTCGTCCCCGGCGCCCACCGAGGCCTCGAGCGACGGCGCCACGACCGGCGACGCTGCCGACCAGGCGCAGGAGACCCTGCCGACCACGGAGTCCCTGCTCGACTTCCCGTACTCGATGGACTCGATCGCCTGGCCGACCGAGGGAACCGTGTCCTCCGCCGACCTGCCCGCGCTCGAGCGTGCCGGCACGAAGACCACCATCGTCTCGAGCGGCAACACCTCGGCCGGCGCGGACACCACCATCACGGCGTCCGAGAAGATCGGCGACGACCACGTGCTCGTCTCCGACCAGTCGATGTCGTCGATGCTCCGCCGAGCCGCGGCCGCCACCGACCGGCAGACCTTCTCGTCGGCGATGTCCGAGCTCACCGCGACGTTGGCCACCTCGGCCCGAGCCGCCACCGCCACGGGCCCGATCCTGCTGACCCTCGGGCGCGAGTGGCCGTCCGACTCCACGCGGCTCAGCCAGGCGCTGGACGCCCTCGAGAGCACCGCCTGGGTCGCCCCGGCCGACCTCTCCACCGCTTCGGAGGCCGTCGCCGGATCGCTCACGCTCGCCAGCGCGTCCACAGGCGAGGCCCGCATCGACCAGCTCCGGCGACTCGTGCGCGGAGAACAGGGGCTCTCCGCGTTCGCGACGGTCCTCGGCGACCCGAACCAGCTCACCGCCCCGGCCCGGCTCCGTCTGCTCGCGCTCGCCTCGAACGCGTGGCGCGACGACGACCAGGGGTTCGCCGCCGCGGTCGACGCCCGCACGGCCGCCTGGGCGAAGAGCACCACCGAGGTCGGCATCGTCGACTCGAGCAGCCTCACCCTGCTCGGCGACCGGTCGTCCCTGCCGGTGTCCATCCGCAACAGCTCCGACTACCCGGTCACGGTGCACCTGTCCGTGCAGCCGTCCAACTCGGCGCTGCGGGTCGTCCGCAACGACATCGTCGTCGAGATCCAGCCCGACTCCTCCACCCGCGCCACCGTCCCCGTGCAGTCGGTCGCGAACGGCAAGGTCGAGCTGACGATGTCGCTCTCGAGTCCGACCGGCGTCGCCGTGGCCCAGCCCGCGACCGTCGAGCTGAACGTGCAGGCCCAGTGGGAGACGGTCATCACCGCGGTCGCGGCGATCGCCCTGATCGGCATCTTCGGCTTCGGCATCTTCCGCAGCATCCGCAAGCGCATCCGCCGCCGCAACGGCGAGCTCGACGACGAGGACGACGACGACCCGAACCGCCCCCTGGCGGTCCAGCCGACGGTCGGGGGCGCGCAGGCGGCCACCACCCGGCCTGGAGGCACGGATCACCCCTCCGGAGCGGCCCCCACTCCCAGCGCGGCCGCGTCCACTGCCGGGGCGGCAACCGCAGCGCCGACCGCGGCGGTGGACCAGGGCCCCCTGCAGGACGCCATCGCGCGCGCCGGAGCCGAGCCGGGCCTCCCGTCCGACGCCGCACGCAACACCGTCGCGGACGACCGCGACCCCGAGGAGCCGACCATCAGCGCCAGCCAGCCCCAGCCCGACGTCGACGCCGAGCCGGTCGCCGAGCGCAGCCTCGGCCGGGCGAGCGCGATGCTCGCCGCCGGCACGATGGTGAGCCGCATCCTCGGCTTCGCGAAGACCTTCGTGCTGGCGTACGCGATCGGGCAGAATGCGAGCCCCTCGGCCAACGCCTTCGCCGTCGCGAACCAGCTGCCGAACAACATCTACGCGCTCATCGCGGGCGGTCTGCTGTCGGCCGTGCTCATCCCGCAGATCGTCCGCGCGATGAAGACCGGCACGGACGGCGGGCAGGCGTACGTCAACAAGATCGTGACGCTCGGTGGTTCCGTCTTCATCGTCATCACGATCGTGGCGACGGCACTCGCGCCGCTCCTCGTGCGGCTGTACACGACGTCGTCCGACAGCCGAGGTCCGGCCGCCACCGACCTCGCCATCGCCTTCGCCTTCTGGTGCCTCCCGCAGATCCTCTTCTACGCGATGTACTCCCTGCTCGGCGAGGTCCTCAACGCGAAGCAGGTCTTCGGGCCGTTCACGTGGGCACCACTGCTGAACAACGTCATCGCGATCGCCGGCCTCATCGTCTTCATCGCGCTGTTCGGCAGCGGGCACAGTGACGTCGGTGAGTGGACGCCGGTCAAGATCGCGGTCCTCGCGGGCAGCGCGTCCCTCGGCGTCTTCGCCCAGGCGGCGTTCCTGCCGTTCTTCTGGAAGCGCGCCGGCCTGTCGTTCCGACCGGACTTCCGCTGGCGCGGGGTCGGTCTCAAGTCCACGGGCACCGCCGCCGGCTGGCTCTTCGCGATGATCCTCGTGACCCAGATCGCCGGGATCGTGCAGTCTGCGGTCGCCTGGAAGGGTCAGGACGACGGGCCCGGCAACGCCGTGCTCGGCAACGCGTGGCTCATCTTCATGCTCCCGCACTCGATCATCACGGTCTCCATCGCGACGGCGTACTTCACCCGCATGAGCCACGACGCCGAACGTGGCGACCTCGACGCCGTCCGCCGCAACCTGTCGCTGTCCCTGCGCATCGTCGGGCTCTTCACCGTCTTCGCCTCGGTCGCGCTGATCGTCGTCGCCGTCCCGTTCGGCCGCCTGTACGAGGGCACGTTCGAAAGCGCCCTGCAGGTCGGCGCCGTGCTCGTCGCCTACATGCCCGGACTCGTCCTGTTCAGCATGCTGTTCGTGATCCAGCGGGTCTTCTGGGCGATGCACGACCACCGGACGCCGTTCCTGATGCAGTGCATCCAGTCGGTGCTGTTCGTCATCGGAGCCCTGGCGGTGTCGACGTTCCCCACCTCGGTCATCGGCATCGGGGTCGCCGCCTGCACCACCATCGCGGGGTCGGCGCAGACGATCGTCGCACTCGTGCTCGTCCGCAAGCGGCTCGGCAGCATCGAGGGACCGGTCATCACCCGGTCGCACGTCCAGTTCGTGATCGCCGCGCTGATCTCGGGCGTCGTCGGGCTCCTCGTCGTGAACTTCTTCGGCGCGTTCTCAGAGGCCGGGTTCGCGATGTCCGACCGCACCGGTGCCCTCATCACGATCATCCTCACCGGCGCCGTGATGGTGGCCGTGTACTTCGGAGCCCTCGTCGTCGCGAAGAACGGTGAGATCGGCAACGCCGTCCGGATGCTCCGCAGCAAGCTCGGCCGCTGATCCCTGCCGGACGCCGCACGCTCACGGGCCGTGTGGAATGCCTCGCCGGTACGATGGGTTGACCCGGTCAGACGCAACGGAAGGGCAATCAGGCATGCGCCAGCTCATCATCATCGGTTCCGGCCCGGCCGGGTTCACCGCCGGCATCTACGCAGCGCGCGCAGAGCTCAAGCCGCTCATCGTCGCCTCCAGTGTCGAGACGGGCGGTGAACTCACCAAGACGACCGAGGTCGAGAACTTCCCCGGCTTCCCCGAGGGGATCCAGGGCCCCGACCTCATGATCAAGATGCAGGAACAGGCCGAGAAGTTCGGCGCCGAGGTCCTGTACGACGACGCCGTCTCCGTCGACCTCACCGGCAAGGTCAAGAAGGTCACGGTCGGTTCCGGCGAGACGTACGAGGCCCTCGCGGTGATCTACGCCACCGGCTCGGCCTACCGTCACCTCGGCCTCCCCGACGAAGAGCGCCTGTCCGGCCACGGTGTCTCGTGGTGCGCGACCTGCGACGGCTTCTTCTTCCGACAGAAGAACATCGCCGTCGTCGGCGGTGGCGACTCCGCGATGGAAGAGGCGACGTTCCTCACCCGCTTCGCCGACAAGGTGACGGTCATCCACCGCAAGGACTCCCTGCGTGCGTCGAAGATCATGCAGGACCGTGCGATGAACGACCCGAAGATCGAGTTCGCGTGGAACAAGGAAGTCACCGGCATCACCGGTGACTCCGCGGTCGAGGGCGTCACGCTCAAGGACACCGTGACGGGCGAGGAGTCCGAGCTCGCGCTGGACGGCCTGTTCATCGCGATCGGCAACGACCCGCGCACGCACCTGATCCACGGCCAGATCGACATCGCGCCCGAGGGCACGATCGCCGTCCAGGGCCGCTCGTCGAAGACCAACCTGCCGGGTGTCTTCGCCGCCGGTGACGTCATCGACCCGACCTACCGTCAGGCCATCACGGCTGCGGGTTCGGGCACGGTCGCCGCGCTCGACGCCGAGAAGTACCTCGCCGAGCTCGACGACGCACTGACGGACGAGGCCGAGGGCGTCGGTCCGACCGAGCCCGCCATGGTCGACGTCATCGCCGCACGGGCCTGACCCGCCTCGGAATACCACGACGGCATCGCCGTTGTACCCCCTGAACGACTTCTCGAAGGAGCACACATGTCCAACGCCAAGGCTGTCACCGACGCCACCTTCTCGGACGAGGTCCTCAAGTCCGACAAGACGATCCTCGTCGACTTCTGGGCCGAGTGGTGTGGCCCGTGTCGCGCGGTCTCGCCGATCCTCGACCAGATCGCCGAAGAGCACGCCGGCAAGATCGAGATCGTGAAGCTCAACGTGGACGACAACCCCCAGTCGGCCATGAACTACCAGATCACGTCGATCCCGGCGATGAAGGTCTTCAAGGGCGGCGAGGTCGTCAAGACCGTCATCGGCGCCAAGCCGAAGCCCGCGCTCGAGGCCGACCTCGCCGAGTTCCTCGCGTAGGTCGCCCCACCCGAACGGCCCCGCCCTCCCCGGAGGGCGGGGCCGTTCTCGTCCGGAGCCACCGGATGACGATCGGCTCCGTCGCCGAACCCTGGTTCCCCGGGCTGATGTCGTAGTGTGGCGGGAATGTCCCACTGAACGGAGCACTCGATGACGAACGGCAACAGCCTCGACCCCTGGTACGACTCCTACGCCCAGCGCACCGCCGGGCTGAGCGCCTCCGAGGTCCGAGCCCTGTTCGCCGTCGCCTCGCGCCCCGAAGTGGTCTCGCTGGCCGGCGGCATGCCGTTCGTCTCAGCGCTGCCCAGAGAGCTCGTCACGGGCTCCCTGGACCGTGTCATGAACGAGGACGCCGCCATGGCGCTCCAGTACGGCGGCGGACAGGGTCTGCGGTCCCTCCGTGAGCACATCGTGGACGTCATGAGCCTCGAGGGCATCCGTGCCAGCGCCGAGGACGTCGTGGTCACCACGGGCTCGCAGCACGCCCTCGACCTCGTCACACGGCTGTTCATCGATCCGGGCGACGTCGTGCTCGCCGAGTCGCCGTCGTACGTCGGCGCGATCGGCGTCTTCCGGTCGTACCAGGCCGAGACGGTGCACGTGACGACGGACGAGTTCGGTCTCGTCCCCGAGGCGCTGCGCGAGGCGATCGCGAACCTCCGCACCCAGGGCAAGCGGATCAAGTTCCTCTACACGATCCCGAACTTCCACAACCCGGCCGGCGTCACGATGAGCCGTGAGCGCCGCATCGAGGTGCTCGACATCTGCCGGTCGAACAACATCCTCGTGCTCGAGGACAACCCGTACGGGCTCCTGTGGTTCGACGAGCCGGCACCGCAGGCGATCCGATCGATCGACGAAGAGGGCGTGGTGTACCTCGGCTCCTTCTCGAAGACCCTCGCACCCGGCTTCCGCGTCGGCTGGGCCCTCGCGCCGCACGCCATCCGCGAGAAGCTCGTGCTCGCCAACGAGTCGGCCGTACTCGCGCCGAACTCCTTCGGCCAGTACGTCGTGAACGCGTACCTCGACGCCGCGGACTGGAAGGGTCAGGTCGACACGTTCCGGGGCATCTACGCCGAGCGCCGTGACGCCATGCTGTCCGCGCTGGGGGAGTTCCTGCCCGACCTGTCCTGGACGAAGCCGAACGGTGGCTTCTTCGTGTGGCTGACCCTGCCCGAGTCGCTCGACTCCAAGGGCATGCTGCCGCGCGCCGTCAAGGAGCTCGTGGCGTACACCCCGGGGACGGCCTTCTACGCCGACGGACGCGGAGGCGGACACATCCGTCTGTCGTTCTGCTACCCCACGCCGGAGCAGATCCGGGTGGGTGTCAAGCGTCTGGCCAACGTCGTCAACGACGAACTCGAACTGATCGAGACGTTCGGCCCGGCGACCCGCCCGAACACCGTGGTCCGACAGACGTCTTCCGTCAGCGCACCGCCGCCGAACATCTCCTGATCAGCGCTTTTCCTCAGTGCTGCTCGCACAGCACCGCAGTTCCACATCGGAGGACCCCGCATGGCCGAGCTCACCCGTCGTCACGTCGTCGTCGTAGCCGGAGGCATCTCGCACGAGCGCGACGTCTCCCTCCGCTCCGGCCGTCGGGTCGCCGACTCACTGACCGGCTACGGCTGGCAGGTCGACCTGCGTGACGCTGACGCGATGCTCCTGCCGGCTCTCACCGAATCACGCCCGGACGTCGTGTGGCCGGCACTGCACGGCGCCTCCGGTGAGGACGGGGCCCTGCGGGGCATCCTGGAGGCCGTGGACATCCCGTTCGTCGGCTCACGTTCGACGTCGGCTCGGTTGGCATGGGACAAGCCCACGGCGTCAGCTCTGGTCGCCCGCGCCGGCGTCCGCACCCCTCGTTCGGTGACGCTCTCCCACGACGTCTTCCGCGAGCTCGGTGCCGTCGGAGTCCTCGAGGCCATCGCGACCGAGCACCCGGTGCCGCTCGCCGTGAAGCCGGCTCGAGGCGGAAGCGCACAGGGCGTGACCCTGGTCGACGACGTCAAGGACCTGCCCCGGGCCATGGTGACGGCGTACACGTACTGCGACGACGTCGTGGTCGAGCAGCTCATCCGCGGCACCGAGGTCGCCGTGGGGATCATCGACACCGGAGACGGCCCTGTTGCGCTCTCCGCCGTGGAGATCGTGCCGCGGAACGGCATCTACGGGTTCGAGGCGCGCTACAACGCGGGGGAGACGACCTTCTACACGCCCGCGCGACTCTCGGACGAGTTCGCCGGAGCAGCCGCGGAGGCAGCGGTCGCCGCGCACGCAGCACTGGGACTCCGGCACCTGTCACGCGTCGACCTGATCATCGACGGGGCCGGGACGCCCTGGTTCCTCGAGGCCAACGTGCTCCCCGGGCTCACCGAGACGTCATTGCTCCCGCAGGCGCTGTCCGCGTCCGGTTTCGACCTCGGCTGGACCTACGCCGAGCTCGCTGAGCAGGCCATCCGGGACCACCGCGCCTGACCCCGGCTGCCGATGTTCCACGTGGAACACCGGCACCTCGTGTCCCGCCTGCTCGGTGGGCGAGCTTCGATGTTCCACGTGGAACGTCGCTTCACCCGCCGAGGCAGTGTCCATCGAGCAGACGGACTCGCGGTGCGTCTCCGCCACGTTCCACCGACACAGCACCAGGTGCCAGAGGCCCGGGCTCTTCCGCGACGGGTCGACCAAACCGATCGCACCGCCCTCGATGAGGCGATCACGCACCGTCCACGAGCGAGGTGTCCCCCCGGACTCGGCGATGGCCTGCCAAGGCGCCAAGGCGTCCTCGAAGTCGATGCCGACTGCCTCCAAGGCGTTCACATCGCGCAGGGCGACGATGCCGGACGCCTCGAGGTCGATCGCGACGATCTCCACCGCCTCAGGCCGGACGTCATTTTGGATGATCATCGCGGCACGGACTCCGACAACTGAGGAGCTGCGGTACAACGTGGGCTGGTGCGCGCTCGAGTACCGGCCCGACGACCGTGATCCCGCTACAGCGAAGTCGCGGAACCTCGGATCAACAGCCCGGTAGAACGTCCCTCGGACCACTGGCACGAAGGCCGAACCGCTGTTCCACCATCTCACCTGAGGCAGACTGCGATCGCGGCTGTTGCAACCCCGCCCGGTCGAGCTGCGGACTCGCTGGAGCCACCGAAACGACCGGCCCACGTTCGCACCCGGCCTGGCCGTTACAGGGGCTCAAACGGGCGCACAGGGGCGCACAGCGATAGGTTCAGCCCTCGAGGTCCTGCACGCCGAGCTCCCCGAGGATCCGGTTGAGGTCATCGCCGTTCGCGAAGTCGATCGTGACGGAACTCTTGCGAGCGCCGACCGCGATCTTCACCCGCGTGTTCAGGCGATCGCCGAGCCGCTCAGCGAGATCGTTGAAGTGCGCCTGGCGCTTGGACGGCTCGGCCTTCGGCTTCGCCGGCGGAGTCTTGGCGGAGAGCTGCTGGGCGATCGCCTCAGCAGCACGGACGGACAGGTCCTCGTTGACGATCTTCTCGGCCAGGTACTCCATCGCCTCCGCGTCCGGAGCGGCGAGGATGGCACGAGCATGTCCGGCAGAGAGCACGCCTGCAGCGACCCGCCGTTGCACGGGGGAGGGGAGCCGCAGGAGTCGGATCGTGTTCGTGATCTGCGGGCGCGATCGGCCGATGCGCTGTCCGAGCTGTTCCTGGGTGATCCCGAAGTCCGCGAGGAGCTGCTGGTACGCAGAGGCCTCCTCGAGGGGGTTGAGCTGCGCCCGGTGGAGGTTCTCCAACAGAGCGTCGCGCAGCATCGCGTCGTCGGGGGTGTCCTTCACGATCGCCGGGATCGTGCTCAGGCCGAGTTCCTTCGTGGCACGCAGACGACGCTCACCCATGATGAGCTCGTACTGCGGCTCGGTACCCGTAGCGCCGGGGATGGGCCGGACGACGATGGGCTGCAGCACGCCGATCTCACGGATCGAGTGGACGAGCTCCTGGAGCTCCTCCTCGCGGAACTCCTTTCGCGGCTGCTGCGCGTTCGGGATCACGTCGAGCGGATTGAGGTTCGCGAGTCGGGCTCCCGGTACGGCCACCAACTCGTCGGCCGTCGGAGCGGATGCCGGCGAGCCACCGGTCGGGAAGAACACGTCGACGGGACGGTCCTGCTGATCGGTTGCGGTCGGGATCAGGGCGCCGATGCCTCGGCCGAGTCCGGTTCGCTTCGGTGCCATCAGTGCTTCGCTCCTCGTGCTGCGATCTCGGCGGCCGCTTCCAGGTAGGACAGCGACCCGGTGGAGTTCACGTCGTAGGCGACGACGCTCTGGCCGTAGCTCGGTGCTTCGCTCACGCGGACGGAGCGGGGAATCATGGCCTTGAGCACCTGGTCACCGAAGTGCTCACGGACGTCGTTCGCCACCTGGTTCGACAGGTTCGTCCGGCTGTCGTACATGGTCAGCAGGATCGTCGAGACACGGAGGTTCGGGTTGAGGTGCCGCTCGATCAGTTCGATGTTCCGCAGCAGCTGGCTCAGACCCTCGAGCGCGTAGTACTCGCACTGGATCGGGATGAGTACCTCTTGTGCGGCAACGAACGCGTTGATGGTCAGCAGACCCAACGACGGCGGGCAGTCGATGAAGACGTAGTGGTACGGCTCATCCAGGGACTGAAGGTACATGTCGAGCGCCGTCCGGAGCCGCTGTTCACGGGCCACCAGTGACACGAGTTCGATCTCGGCGCCGGCGAGGTGAATCGTTGCCGGCACGCACCAGAGCGTGTCCGACTCGGGGGAGGTCTGCACGGTGTCGGCCATCGGTGCCTCATCGACGATCACGTCGTAGATGCTCGCGACCTCCGCCTGGTGGTCCACGCCGAGCGCCGTCGAGGCGTTGCCCTGCGGGTCCAGGTCGATCACCAGCACACGAGCTCCACCATGTGCGAGACCCGCTGCCAGGTTGACCGTCGTCGTCGTCTTGCCGACGCCACCCTTCTGGTTCGAGACGGTGATGATCCGTGTCTCAGAAGGCAGCGGGAACTGTTGCGTGGCGATCGCACGTCGGCGCCGGTTCAGGTCGGCGATCTCGCGAGCGAGCGGTGTCGACGCGTCGTAGTCGGTCGATGAACTCAACGAGTGCCTCTTCCCCGGTTCGATGTTTCACGTGGAACGCGGAGCCACTGGCGGCCGGATGACCCGGCCCGAGCCGCAGCGTCAGTCAACTGTAGCCCGGAAGACACGGGTGGTCTCGTCGACCACACCTTCTCCGAGCTCGAGCACCTCGACATCGGAGAGGCGCTTCCGGAGGATGACCTTTCGGGCCTTCTCGATTTCTTCGTCGACGCGTGCACCCTTCATCAGGATGAGCTGCCCGCCGGAGCGGACCAGGGGCACAGTGAGGGGAATGAGCTTCGACAGCGCACTGACGGCCCGTGCGGTGACCTGGTCGACGACGACGTCGTCAGCCACGTCCTCAGCACGGCCGCGGAGCACCGCGACGTTCTGCAGGCCGAGCCGGTCGGACTCGTTGCGAAGCCAGTCCGTTCGGCGCTCCATCGGTTCGATGAGGACGAACTCGACGTCCGGACGGGCGATCGCGAGCACGAGACCCGGCAACCCTGCCCCCGAGCCGACGTCGGCGACGCGACCACGGGCCTCCAGGAGCGGTGCCAGCAACGCGGAATTGAGGATGTGTCGCGTCCAAAGGCGCGGAAGCTCGAGCGGGCCGATCAGGCCCAGCTCCTCACCCCGTCGCGCAAGTTCGTTCGTGAACGAGCGCGCAACCTCGATCTGGTCACCGAAGAGTGCTGCAGCCGCCGCGGGCTCAGCCTCGAGGACCGGTGCTGCTTCCGTCGGGACGGGTGTGTCCGTCATCGGGTGACGACCGTGTGGCGGTCCCGACCCTCACCCTCGGACTCCGAGTGGAAGCCCTTCTCAGCGACCAGGTCGTGGACGAGCTTTCGCTCGTAGGACGACATCGGGGGGAGCGCAGCCGACGACGAACCGGCTTCGATGCGCTCGACAGCGGTGTCCACGAGCCGCTGCAGCTCGTCAGCACGGGCATCCCGCGAGCCACCGACGTCGAGGATGAGCCGGCTGAACTCGCCGGTCTCAGCCTGCACGGCGATCCGGGTGAGCTCCTGCAACGCCGTCACGGTGTCGGGCTTCGACAGCACGCGGAGTGCCTCACCGTCGTCGGTGACCGACAGGTACACCCGACCGGCGCGTTCTTCGATCTCGATGTCGCCGTCGAGGTCGCAGATGTCGAGGAGCTCCTCGATGTAGTCCGCCGCGATGTCCGCTTCGTCGCGGGCGTCCTCGGTCTCGGTGTCCGTCGTCTCGACGGCGGCTGCGGTGTCCTGCTCGGTCACTTACTTCTTCCCGTTCTTCTTCTGGCGCTGCTTGCCGACCGGCTGCTGACGCTGGGTGGTGACGCGCACGGGCTCGATCTCCGTCGCACCGGCGCCGGCACCGGCCTCGGCGAGGACCGGGGTGGCGGTCCCGCGACGCTGTGCCTTCTTGGCCAGGCGGGCTTCACGAGCCAGTGCTGCTTCGGAGCCGGGCGTCGGCATGCTGCGGATGACGAAGTACTGCTGCGCCATCGTCCAGACGTTCGAGGCCAGCCAGTAGAACATGACGCCGAGGGGGAAGCTCAGACCCGAGATCACGAAGACCAGCGGGAGGATGTACAGCATCATCTTCTGCTGGCGGTACATCGGAGACTCCTTGGTCTCCGGCGACATGTTCTTGGCGACGAGCTGCAGCTGCGTGATGAACTGCGACGCCGTCATCACGACGATCATGAAGCCCGCGATCGCACGGACCTCCCACCCGGAGGCGTTCGTGAACGTCTCGTGCAGGGGAGCGCCGAACAGGGCCGCGTTGCCGAACGACGCCGCGAGGTCGTTCGTCAGCAGGCCGATGCCCGTCTTGTTGATCTGGGCCTCGTGCAGCACCGAGTACAGCGAGAAGAAGATCGGCATCTGCAGCAGCAGGGGCAGGCAGGAGCTGAGCGGGTTGGTCCCGGTCTCCTTGTAGAGCGCCATCGTCTCGCGGCTCATGGCCTCACGCGAGAACTGGTCCTTCTTGCCCTTGTACTTGTCCTGGATCTTCTTCAGCTGCGGCGCGACCTCGAGCATGCGGCGCTGGGACTTGATCTGCCGGACGAAGATCGGGATCAACGCTGCGCGGACGACGAACGTGAGGAAGATGATCGAGAGCACCCACGTGATGCCCTCGCTCGGGTCCATGCCGAGGCTCTCGAAGATCCAGTGGAAGCCGACGAGGATGGCCGAGACCACCCATTTGAGTGGCCAGAGGATCGTGTTGATGATCACCATGGGGACGGCTACGCCTTTCGAGTGCGCTGGGGGAGCAGGACCGGCCGGGCCGTTCCGACCGCGGGGTGCGGCTGCTGCGGGATCGGCGCGAGGACGAACCCGAACCGGTTGACGACGAACGGGTGACGGCGTTCCTTGACGTCGTCGATGCCGCCAGCAGCCCAGGGGTTGCAACGGGCGATGCGCCAGGCGCCCATGGCGGATCCGCGCACGACGCCGTACTGCTGGATCGCTTCGAGGGCGTACCGGGAGCACGACGGGTGGTAGCGGCAGACGTTGCCGTACAGCGGGGAGATCACCGCACGGTAGGCCCGGAGCACGACGACGCACGCGTTGCGTGGGAGCAACGCGATGACCCAGGCAAGCCGGGTCCACAGAGTGCGGTTCATGCTGCCTTCTCCACCCCGCGCGCGAAGGAGCGCGTGACGTCTTCGAGCAGGGTAGGCCATCCGGCCTGCGATGCGGCTGGCAGTACACGGACCACCACGTCGAAGCCCTGCGGGCACTCGACGAGCAGATCGTGCGCGATCGCCTTGAGTCGCCGCCTGATCAGGTTCCGGGTCACGGCGTTCCCCACCGTCTTCGCGACGATGAAGCCGAACCGCGTCGGTCCGTTGCGATCTGCCGGCTGACGGACCACGGACACGACGACGTGCGCCGTGGCGCTCTTGCGACCACGACGCACGACGTTCCGGTAGTCATCCCCGCGCACGATGCGGTTGGCGCTGGCCAACACTGCGACGCCGGGGTCAGACCGAGGACCGGATCAGGCGATGAACCTGATCAGGCCGAGAGCTCGGTACGGCCCTTGGCGCGACGCGCCGACAGGATGGCGCGGCCGGCACGCGTCCGCATGCGGAGGCGGAAGCCGTGCTTCTTGGCGCGGCGGCGGTTGTTCGGCTGGAAGGTGCGCTTGCTCATGATGTTCTCCACACGGCTGCTCGCGGCGAGCCGTCACGTATGTGTAGCCGTCCGGGTGTCGAACGACGCAGATGGGCGCGACCAAAGGGCCGCAGTCAACTGGTTAACGGTACGTGACAGCGGCGAGCAGGTCAAACCCCGCCTGGAGCGGTCGCACCGTCGCCGCCGGGTCTGACGTCCCTCGAGCCCATTCTCCACATTGGGGACAACTTCCGTTCGGTGGGACTCGGTCCGGTCCTTTACAGTGGTGTGATCGATCCCCCCGATGGCCGGTACGACAGGGAAGTACTCCTGTCAGACGGCTCGAGGTGGTCGTGGACAACACTGTGGACAACCCTGTGGGAACCTCCGCGGCAACGAGGCGTCGACGAAGCCCCCGGAGCCACCGACGATCCGCCGGCGACGACCTGGTCCCGAGTGCGGTCACCGAGGACGCCACGGCATGTCCGACCCCGCAGGACGCACCCTCGTCCGGCAGCGAACGCACGACACGACCCCTGGAGACGAGCGCGACATGACGTTGCCGGCCGACCCCGTCGAGGACCTCTGGTCATCCGTACTCGGACTCCTCGCCGAGGACCCCCGCATCACGCCGCAGCTCCACGGGTTCCTCAACCTGGTCGAGCCGAAGGGCGTGCTCGCCGGCACCCTGTACCTCGAGGTGCCGAACGACCTGACCCGGGGCATGCTCGAACAGCGCATCCGCATCCCGATCACCGAGGCGGTCGCCCGCATCGGTGACGACTCGGTCGCGAACTTCGCCATCACGGTGAACCCCGACATGGCATCGGAGCCACGCGTGGACCCGAACGTCCCCGAGTACGCCGAGCCCGTGCAGGAAGCCGTCGAGCAGAGTGCCGCGCCGCGCCAGTACATCGAGGCGCCGTTCGTGCCGAGCCAGATCGACTCTCCCGGCACCAGCGGGCGCCCCGAGTCGCGGCTCAACCCGAAGTACAACTTCGACAACTTCGTCATCGGGTCGTCGAACCGGTTTGCCCACGCCGCAGCGGTCGCCGTCGCCGAGGCACCGGCCAAGGCCTACAACCCGCTCTTCATCTACGGGGACTCCGGGCTGGGGAAGACCCACCTGCTCCACGCCATCGGGCACTACGCCGAGAGCCTCTACCCGGGGATCCGCGTCCGGTACGTGTCGAGCGAGGAGTTCACCAACGACTTCATCAACTCGATCGCGAACAACCGCTCGAACCAGTTCCAGCAACGGTACCGCGACATCGACATCCTGCTGATCGACGACATCCAGTTCCTGCAGGGGAAGGACTCCACGCAGGAGGCCTTCTTCCACACGTTCAACACGCTGCACGACCACAACAAGCAGGTCGTCATCACGTCGGACGTCGCGCCGAAGCACCTGACCGGCTTCGAGGACCGGATGCGATCGCGCTTCGAGTGGGGCCTGATCACCGACGTGCAGGCGCCCGAGCTCGAGACGCGCATCGCGATCCTCCGCAAGAAGGCACAGTCCGACCACCTGCAGGTGCCCGACGACATCCTCGAGTTCATGGCGTCGAAGGTGTCGAGCAACATCCGCGAGCTCGAGGGCACCCTGATCCGCGTCACCGCGTTCGCGAGCCTCAACCGGACGGCCGTGGACATGGCCCTCGTGCAGACGGTCCTCAAGGACCTGATCACCCTCGACGAGGACAACGTCGTCGCGCCGACGGACATCATCAACCACACCGCGGAGTACTTCAAGCTCTCCGTCGACGACCTGTACGGGTCGTCCCGCTCCCAGGCGATCGCCACGGCACGACAGATCGCGATGTACCTGTGCCGTGAGCTGACGAGCCTGTCCCTGCCCAAGATCGGGCAGCTGTTCGGCAACCGCGACCACACCACGGTGATGTACGCGAACAAGAAGATCACCGAGCTGATGAAGGAGCGTCGGTCGATCTACAACCAGGTCACCGAGCTCACCAGCCGCATCAAGCAGGACCGCCGCTACCGCTGAGATCGGCCCGTTCCCCGCCCCATCCACCATCTGAGACGGTTCCATGGGCCGGAGTTCTCACAGTGTGGATAGCCTGTGGATAACTGTGGAGGACACGCCGCCCGGTTGTACACAGGTGGGGGGTCACCTGTGGAGACTGGGGATGGAAGTGGATAGATGAGATTCATTCATCCCGTTAACGCTCACACGCCGCTCACAAGTCACAAGCGTGTAGTTCCCTACTGCGGAGCGGGATGCACAGGGTTATCCACAGTGTGCACAGGCGTTAACACCATTACTCCTGGTTAACGATCAATCTCTGCGGGACAACCTTGTGGACGGCGGGATGACAAGAAATCCGGCCCCCGTCCGCCTGTGCCAGAATGGGGCGGCCGGACAGTCCAAGCCGATCGACAGGGGTTCCAGCTGTGAAGTTCGAGGTCAACCGGGACGTCTTCTCCGAAGCCGTCTCCTTCGCAGTGAAGCTCCTCCCGCAGCGCACGACCCTCCCGATCCTCTCGGGCGTCCTGATCCACGCCGACGGAGATCGTCTGACGCTCTCGTCGTTCGACTACGAGGTGTCGGCGCAGACGTCCATCTCGGCCCAGATCGACGAGCCCGGCACCGTCCTGGTC
Organism: Curtobacterium sp. MCPF17_003; assembly: GCF_003224385.1. Lineage (NCBI taxonomy): Bacteria > Bacillati > Actinomycetota > Actinomycetes > Micrococcales > Microbacteriaceae > Curtobacterium > Curtobacterium sp. MCPF17_003. The sequence continues at coordinate 46,659 of NZ_QKLC01000021.1, forward strand.
TCCGGTCGACTGCTGAACGACATCGCGAGCCGGTTGCCGAACGCCCCCGTGTCGTTCACCACCGAGGACGCCAGGATCTCCGTCTCCTGCGGGTCGGCGCACTTCACGCTGCTGTCCATGCCGGTCGAGGAGTACCCGACGCTGCCGGAGATCGGCCCGCAGACCGGTGTGATCCCCGGCGACGCGTTCTCCGAAGCGGTGTCGCAGGTGGCCGTCGCCGCCAGCCGCGACGACGTCACCCCCGTCATCACCGGCGTGCAGCTCGAGGTCGGCGACAACGACCTCTCCCTCATCGCGACGGACCGCTACCGCGTCGCCGTCCGCACCATCGCGTGGGACTCCGGCCGAGTCGGCTCGGACCCCCTGCACGCACTGGTCCCGGCCCGCACCCTGCAGGAGGTCGGCCGCACGTTCGGTTCGGCGTCCACGGTGTCGGTGTCGATCAGCGGCAACTCCGACCGCGAGCTCATCGCGTTCCACGCCGACGACAAGACCGTGACGTCGTTGCTCATCAAGGGCAACTACCCGCCGGTCCGCCGCCTCTTCCCCGAGACCGTCAACGACCACGCGGTGATCAACACCGCGGAGCTCGTCGAGGCGGTCCGACGGGTCTCCCTCGTCCTGGAGCGCGAAGCGGCGCTCCGGTTCTCCTTCACGGTCGACGGGCTCACGCTCGAGGCGATCGGATCCGAACAAGCGCAGGCGTCAGAGTCGATCAGTGCGTTGTTGACCGGCGAGGAAACGGTGGTCTCGTTGAAGCCCGCCTTCCTCCTGGACGGACTGAACGCGGTGCACTCCGAGTTCGTCCGCATCTCCTTCACCAAGACGGAGAACCCCAACAAGCCGGGCCCGGTGCTGATCACCGGCCAGACTTCGCAAGAGGCCGCAGCGACCGATGGATACCGGTACCTGCTGCAGCCGAACCTGCTGCTGCGATAGGCGCAACAGGCAACCTGCGCTGGCGCACACCACCGGCAGCATCAGCGCGACGACGAACAGAAGAGGAAATCATGCACATCGGTCTTGTCGGCCTTGGTCGCATGGGCAACAACATGCGTGCCCGTCTCCGCAACGCAGGTATCGAGGTCACCGGGTACGACGCCAACCCCGCCGTCTCGGACGTCGCCGACCTCGGCGCCCTCGCCGCTGCCCTCCCGGAGGGCAAGCGTCTCGTGTGGGTCATGGTCCCGCACGGCAAGATCACCGACGACGTGATCACCGACCTGGCCGGCGTCCTCGGCGAGGGTGACCTGGTCATCGACGGTGGCAACTCGAAGTGGCTGGACGACACCACGCACGCCGAGCAGCTCGGTGCGCGCGGCATCCGCTACATGGACGTCGGCGTCTCCGGTGGCGTCTGGGGCAAGGACAACGGCTACGGCCTCATGGTCGGCGGTGACGCTGCGGACGTCGAGTTCGCGATGCCCGTCTTCGATGCCCTGCGCCCCGAGGGCCCCCGCGAAGAAGGCTTCTCGCACGCCGGCCCGATCGGCGCCGGCCACTACGCGAAGATGGTCCACAACGGCATCGAGTACGCGATCATGCAGGCGTACGGCGAGGGCTACGAGCTCCTCGAGGCCAAGGACCTGATCACCGACGTCCCCGCCGTGTTCGCCGGGTGGCAGCGTGGAACGGTCGTCCGGTCCTGGCTGCTCGACCTGATGGTGCTCGCGCTGAACGAGGACCCGAAGCTCGACGAGCTCGAGGGCTACGTCGAGGACTCGGGCGAGGGCCGCTGGACGCTGGAAGAGGGCATCGAGCTCGCCGTGCCGATGCCGGCGCTCTCGGCGTCGATCTTCGCGCGCTTCGTCTCGCGCCAGGGCAGCGCCTCGCCGACGATGAAGGCCGTCGCGGCGCTCCGCAACCAGTTCGGCGGTCACGCCGTCAAGAAGTCCTAGGACTTCCCGGGGGAACCCGGACTCGGCCCGCGTGCACGTCGACCATCTCCAACTGACCGACTTCCGGAACTACCGGGAGGCGGATGTCGACCTCGCACGCGGGCCGAACCTGTTCGTCGGGCGCAACGGCCAGGGCAAGACCAACCTGGTCGAGGCGATCGGGTACCTGTCCACGCTCGGCTCGCACCGCGTCCCCACCGACGCGGCCCTGGTGCGTCAGGGGTGCGACGCCGCGATCGTCCGGGCACGGCTCGCCCACGAGGAACGCAGCATCCTCGCCGAGGTGCAGATCAACCGCACCGGTGCGAACCGTGCGCAGGTCAACCGGTCGGCGATCAAGCCGCGCGAGCTACCGCGCTACTGCACGAGCGTGCTCTTCGCTCCGGAGGACCTGGCGCTCGTCCGCGGTGAACCGGCCGGGCGACGCCGGATGCTCGACGAGCTGCTCGGCCAGATCGCACCGCGGATGCAGGGCGTGCTCGCCGACTACGACCGCACGCTCCGGCAGCGGAACACCCTGCTGAAGTCGGCCCGTGCCACCGGTGCGAAGGCGAACGCCCTGTCGACGCTCGACGTCTGGGACGACCGGCTCGTCGGACTCGGCGCCGAGATCGTCGCGGCCCGTGACCACCTGACCCGGCGGCTCGCACCCTTCGTGGCCGAGGCCTACGCGACCGTCGCCGGCGAGCACCACGACGCCTCGATCACCGGTGTCCTGTCGATCCGCGGTGGCGACCCCGAGTCCGCGGCGGCCACCGATCCCGTCCTCGGGACCCCCGACGAGCCCGTCACGGTGGCGTCGGCGGCCGAGGCCTTCGCCGCCGCGCTCGAGCGACGTCGCCGGGACGAACTCGACCGTGGACTCACCCTCGTGGGACCGCACCGGGACGATGTTCTGTTCCAGCTCAACGGGTTACCAGCCCGTGGGTACGCCAGTCACGGCGAATCCTGGTCCTTCGCGCTGGCGATCCAGCTCGCGAGTGCTTCGATCCTGCGTGCGGAGTCGAACCTGGGCGACCCGATCATCATCCTCGACGACGTGTTCGCCGAGCTCGACGAATCACGCCGGGAACGGCTGGCGAACGCCGTCGCCGACTACGAGCAGGTGCTCATCACGGCCGCTGTGTTCGGTGACGTGCCCCCGAAGCTGGCGGCGCACACCGTGCGGATCGAGGCGGGCACGATCGTGACCGACGAGGCGGACGCGATCCGGGCCTCCAGTCCGGCGGCGGACGCGACGGACCCGACGGACCGGACAGACCCGACGGACGCCGGCGGCAAGACGGACGCCGGCGGCAAGACGGACGCCGGCGGCAAGACGGACGCCGGCGGCAAGGCGGACGCCGGCGGCAAGGCGGACGCCGGCGGCGCAACGGACCCGACCGATGCCCCCGACCCGACCC
>NZ_QKLC01000022.1:0-47526 GCF_003224385.1 Curtobacterium sp. MCPF17_003
GTCTCGTGGGCTCGGAGATGTGTATAAGAGACATGCCAGAGTGCTCCCGACGGCACACCCGGACATGTCGCCCGCTCGCCCGCTCGCCTGCTCGCCTCGGGCGCGACCCCGGCGGCGGCTTCCGCGCAGCGGGTCCCGAGCAGCGGGTCCCGAGCAGCGGGTCCCGAGCTGTCGGCGAGCGGGCCGCGCGAACGGGCGAAACACCGCCGTTCGGTCAGGCGGCAAGCACGGCGTTTCGCCCGCTCGCGGAAGCAACCGTCCCTCCACAGCGGCGAGAGCGGGCCAGCCGTCCACAAAGGAGGCCCGACTCCCGTCCGCAAGACCGGCTCGCCGTCACGCTGTGGAGATGACCGCGAGACGGCGACTCCCGATGGCACTCCGCGACGCTTCGTTCCGAGTACGCGATGCGCTGCACCGCGGCGTTTCGCGTGGCCGACTCGACGCTCGCGATCTCATCCGCCCGTTCCACGGCATCCGATCAGCGTTCCCACCGGAGTCCGTGGATGACCGTGCGAGAGCACTCGCTCCTCGGCTCCGCCCCGATCAGGTGTTCAGCCATGTCACTGCAGCAGCGATCATCGGCGTCCCGCTGCCCCGTCGCCTCGAACGCGACCAGCGGTTGCACGTCACGACGATCGGGACCGACCAAGCGCTCCGAGTTCGCGGCGCGGTCGGCCACCGGGCCCGGTACGGGTCAGTCCGCGCGACGATCGCACGAGGAGTGCCACTGACCACTCCGGCCGATACGTTCGTCGCACTGGGCTCGATGCTGACACTCGACGAACTCATCGTCGCGGGCGATGCGCTCGTGGGGTGGCTCGGCTGGACGACACTCGACGAACTCGCCCAGGCCGTCCGACGACGACGCGGCATCCGCGGCATCGTGAAGCTCCGCCTCGCGCTCGATGAGATCCGGAGGGGATCTCGGTCTCCCGGAGAAACCCGGACACGGCTGGCACTCGTCCGCCGCGGACTCCCGGAACCGGCGCTCAACCACGATGTCGTCGTCGACGGGCGGTGGATCGCATGTGTGGACCTCGCCTACCCCGATGCCAGGGTCGCGATCGAGTACGAGAGCGATCTGCACCGCACCGATCCAGCCAGCTTCCGAAAGGACCTCACGCGCGGCGAGCACCTCAAGGACGTCGACTGGTGGCTCGTCAGAGCAACAGCAGACGACCTCGATCACGGGGTCGAGCGTTTCGTGCACCGCATCCGTCGGCTGCTCGAAGCCGGCGCCAGAGGAGCCCACGACACGCGGTTTGCGACACTTGGGTGAACAATGGTTGACGCTTCAACCAAAACCGTGCACACTGTCGTAGTATCAACTCGATGCAGGCGCATGGAGTGCGTCGCACCGCAGACTCTCGTTCGGAAGAAGGACCACCATGACGCTCACCGCTGACACCGTTCCCGGCTACAAGACCGGCACCTGGAAGATCGACCCGACCCACTCCGAGGTCACCTTCTCGGTCCGCCACCTCGCCATCAGCAAGGTCAAGGGCAAGTTCGAGACCTTCGACGCCACCGTCGTCACCGCCGAGAACCCGCTCGAGTCGACCGTCGAGGCCAACATCGACGTCGCGTCGATCAACACCGGCCAGGAGCAGCGCGACCAGCACCTCAAGACGAGCGACTTCTTCCTGACCGAGGAGCACCCGCAGCTGACCTTCCGTTCCACGAGCATCGAGGCGAAGGGCGACGACCTGCACATCGCGGGCGACCTGACCCTGCGCGGCGTCACCAAGCCGGTCGTCCTCAAGGCCGAGCTCGGCGGGTTCACCACGGACGGCTACGGCCAGGTCAAGTTCGGCGCCGAGGCAACCACGAAGATCGACCGCACCGAGTTCGGTGTGAACTGGAACGCGGCGCTCGAGGCCGGCGGCTTCACGCTCGGCAACGACGTCACGATCAACCTCGACGTCCAGTTCGTCCTCCAGGCGGCCTGAGCCACCTCTGACTCGACGCCTGACTGAGGGCACCGAGCGGCACTCCCCGAACCCGAGAAGAACGCCCCGACTCCACACGGAGTCGGGGCGTTCTCCGTTGCCCGCGCCGGTCCCCCGACCACGAGCGGGCGAAATACCCGGAGCTTCGTCCTGGTTCGTCAGGCATTCCGCCCGCTCGCCGATGCCGGCACCGAAGTCGACACCGATCGCCGCAATCACACCCGCGCCCACGCCCACCCCCACGCCACGAGCGGGCGAAACACCAGGCCGGTCCCCGTGGCGCGCCGGACATTTCGCCCGCTCGCGCAAGGACTTGAGCGGAGGGTGCGAGCGACACCGGCCGAGATCGGAAGCGCGGCCGAGCGGGCGGAATGCCCGGGACACGGCGGCGACAAGTGCGGCATTTCGCCCGCTCGCGCAAGAAGGCACGAGGAAGCGCAGCGCAGCGCAGGGCAGGGTAGGGCAGGGGCAGCGCAGGCAGGCGCAGGGGCAGGGGCAGGCGCAGGGGCAAGGGCAGGCGCAAGGGCAAGGGCAAGGGAGACAGCGGGAACGAGCGGAAGAGCGACGGCCACGCGCCGCCCCCGCGTAACGTTGGCCTGTACGACAGCAGCGAGGGGAATCCGCACTCCGGACCCCGAGTTGCACCGAGAGCACACGCCCGCACGACGAACAGGAGCACCACCATGGCCACCGACTGGATCGCGATGCAGGCCCTCGCGGCAGCCGAGTTCGGCCGCCGCGTCGCCGCCGTCACCGACTGGGACGCCCCCACCCCCGACTCCGAGTGGACCACCCGCGACCTCGTCGCCCACGTCGTCGACGAGCAGCGCTGGATCCCGAAGCTCCTGACCGGGTGCGACTACGCCCAGGCCCAGGCCGACCTCGAGCCGATCGGCGACGACCTGGTGGCCGAGTGGCACCGTTTCGCCACCGCCGCGACCGACGCCTGGCGGAACGCCCCGCAGGACACCCCCGTGCACCTCAGCACCGACGTCGTGCCCGCCGCGCAGTACCTCACCGAGCAGACGAGCGACATCACGATCCACACGTGGGACCTCGCCCGGGCGACCGGCGCCGAGGAGTCCCTGCCCGACGAGCTCGTCCGCGCCGTGTGGGAGTACTTCGAGCCGCAGATCGAGGACCTCGCCGCCACCGGCCTCTACGCACCCCCGGTCGACGTCACCGAGGACTCCCCGCTCCAGGTCCGCCTGCTGGCCGTCACAGGCCGCGATGCCAGAGTGACTGCATGACCACCGACACGAAGCGCCTCGGCAACTCGGGGCTCGAGATCAGCAGCGTCGTCCTCGGCATGATGTCGTACGGCGACCCGGACCGGGGCTCACACGCCTGGAGCGTCGGCATCGACGAGGCCCGCCCGTTCGTCCGCCGCGCGTTCGAGGCCGGCATCACGACCTTCGACACCGCGAACGTCTACTCGGACGGCAGCAGCGAGGAGATCACCGGCACGCTCCTGGCCGAGCTGGCTCCGCGCGAGGACGTCCAGGTCTTCACGAAGGTCTTCAACCGGATGCGTCCCGGCCGGAACGGCGCCGGGCTGTCCCGCGCGGCGATCATGCACGAGATCGACGCCTCCCTGACCCGGCTGGGCACGGACTACGTCGACCTGTACCAGATCCACCGCTTCGACCCGGTGACGCCGGTCGAGGAGACCATGGAGGCCCTGCACGACGTCGTGAAGGCCGGCAAGGCGCGCTACATCGGCGCGAGCAGCATGTGGACGTGGCAGTTCGCTGAGATGCAGCACACCGCGGAACGCCACGGCTGGACGAAGTTCGTCAGCATGCAGGACCAGTACAACCTGCTCGAACGCGAGGAGGAGCGCGAGATGCTCCCCTTCTGCGAGCACACCGGCGTCGGCGTGATCCCGTGGAGCCCCCTCGCCCGCGGCCGCGTCACCCGCCCCTGGGACGCCTCCGGGTCGGGTTCGCGTGCGCAGACCGACGAGTTCGGCAAGACCCTCTACAAGCAGGACGAGGACGCCAACCGTGCGATCGTCGACGCGGTCGAGGCCGTCGCCACCGAGCGCGGCGTCCCGATGGCGCAGGTCGCCCTGGCTTGGGTCGCCGGCAAGTCCGCGGTCTCCGCGCCCATCGTCGGCGCGACGAAGGAGCACCACATCGACGACGCGGTGGCCGCAGCGTCGCTGACGCTCACCGACGACGAGGTCACGCGACTCGAGTCCGCCTACACGCCCCGGGTGCCGTCGGGTTTCTGACGCCCCCACGAGCGGACGGGAGGCACGGTGCCAGCTGGCACCGTGCCTCCCGTCCGTTCGGTTGTCGCGGTGACCGCCGTGGTCAGGCGACCGCGCTGCCGTCAGCGCGCTGCAGCCGCGCGATGCGCCGCCGCGCGGCCCGTTCGGAACCGGTCTGGTCGTCGAGCACCGCGCCGATCCCGTCGAGCACGAGCTTCGTGGTCCGCACGACCGGCAGCTCCACCGGGCCGACGACCGGCGCTCGGAGTCCGAGCAGCGACCGGTGCCGCGGGTCGAGCGTGGACACGGCGCCCTGGAACACCGCCCGGTAGCCGGGTCGCAGCAGGCGGGACAGCGGCGGGTCCTTGATGAACCGGACGACGTCCCGGGTGCGCGAGTCCACCAGGAGTTCGCCGCGGTCCAGGTACCCGTTCATCTGGGCACGGAGCTCCGCCTCGGACTCGGGCGGGTCGACGATGCGCATGAGGCGCCCGGCCTCCGCCCACTCGCGGACGTAGGCGTCGGCGCCCCCGGGGATCGGGCCTCCCCAGCGCTGGGCGGCGCGGAGGAACGCGTCGGTGAAGGCGAGGTGTACCCAGCGCGCCAGGTCCGGGTCGTTGGCCGCGTAGGGGCGGGTCGTGCCGTGCGCGTCGACGTACTGCCACGGACCCGCTCGTGCAGGCGGAGCACCCAGTCGCTGCCGCTGCGGGCGGTCTGCCGGTCGCCGTACGTGACGGTGGCGATCCACCGGCTGGTGCCCGCGAGGCGACCGAACGGGTCCTCGCGGTACCGGGAGTGGTCGGCGACACCGGCGAGCGCGCCGGGGTGCAGCGCCTGGACGAGCAGTGCCCGCACGCCGGCGACGATGCCGTGGCTGCCGCCGTGCACCGCCCACGTGGCGGAGCCCGGACCGAAGAAGCCCGCGTCGGTTCCGTGTTCCAGGTCGTCCATCCAGGCTTCCGTACCGGTCGAACCGCCCGTGAACGTCTGGTTGAGGCGGGACCGGAACACGTCGGAGACAGCGGACATGTCGTCATGTTCCGTCCGTCACCTGGGCGTGGGGGTGACATCGCGCAAAGTGGCCCTCCCAGCGTGCACGGGGGTCGCCCACTAGGTTGGGTCGGGTGAGCATCGACACGCCTCGTCCCTGGCTTGCCTCGTACGCCCCGGGGGTCCCGCACGACATCGAGGAACAGAGTGGTTCCCTGTACGACCTGGTCGAGCAGTCGGCCCGGAAGTTCCCCAGGCAGGTCGCCCTCGAGTTCTTCAAGCGCACGACGAGCTACGTCGACCTCGAGGAGCAGATCCTCCGCGCGGCGAACGGCCTGCGGAAGCTCGGCGTGGGAGCGGGTGACCGCGTCGCCATCGTCCTGCCGAACTGCCCGCAGCACATCGTGGCGTTCTACGCGGTGCTGCGGCTCGGCGCGATCGTGGTCGAGCACAACCCGCTGTACACGCCACGCGAGCTCCGTCACCAGTTCGAGGACCACGGGGCCAAGGTCGCCATCGCGTGGGACAAGTCCGTCGCGACGCTGCAGGACTTCCCGGCCGACGTGCACCTCGACGCGATCGTCTCGGTGGACATCACCCGTGCCATGCCCCGGAGCACCCGGCTCGCCCTGGCCCTGCCGGTCGCGAAGGCCCGCGAGTCCCGCGCGAAGCTGACGGCGAAGGTGCGTGGCACGGTCAAGTGGGACGACCTCGCCGACACCCGCAAGCTGTCGAAGCGGCACCCGCGACCGGCCACCGACGACGTGGCGCTGATCCAGTACACGTCCGGCACCACCGGGACGCCGAAGGGTGCGGTCCTGAGCCACCGGAACCTGCTGGCGAACGCCGCCCAGGCCCGCGCGTGGGTGCCGCAGATCCGCCGCGGCGACAACGTCGTGTACGCGGTGCTGCCGATGTTCCACGCCTACGGCCTGACGCTCTGCCTGACCTTCGCGATGAGCATGGCCTCGCGGCTCGTGCTCTTCCCCGCGTTCGACCCGGCCCTCGTCCTGACCGCCATCAAGCGCCACCCGCCGACGTTCCTGCCGGCCGTGCCGCCGATCTACGCCCGGCTGCAGCACGCGGCCGACTCGGCGAAGGTGTCGCTCAAGGGCATCGAGATCGGCATCTCCGGCGCCATGCCGCTGTCGCAGGACATCGTCGAGCCGTGGGAAGCCCGGACCGACGGCTACCTGGTCGAGGGGTACGGCCTGTCCGAGTGCTCCCCGGTCCTGATGGCCAACCCGGTCTCCCCCGAGCGTCGACTCGGATCGATCGGCCTACCGCTGGCCTCCACCGAGGCGCGCGTGGTCGACCCCGACGACGACACGAAGGTGCTCGGCATCGACGAGCCCGGCGAACTGCAGGTCCGTGGCCCGCAGGTGTTCCGCGGCTACTGGGGCAAGGCCGAGGCCACCGACGAGGTCTTCACCGCCGACGGCTGGTTCCGCACCGGCGACATCGTGGCCATCGACGCCGACGGGTACGTCCGGATCGTCGACCGCCTCAAGGAACTCATCATCACCGGCGGCTTCAACGTGTCGCCGTCCGAGGTCGAGGACACCCTGCTGAAGCACCCCAGCGTCAAGGAGGTCGCGGTCGTCGGCATCACGCAGGGCGGCAACGAGCAGGTCGTCGCCGCGGTCGTGCCCAAGGACCCCGCGACGTTCGACGGGGCCGCGCTCCGGGCCTGGTCGCGCGAGCACCTGGCGGCGTACAAGGTGCCGCGCCGGGTCGTCGTGGTCGAGGACCTGCCGCGTTCGATGATCGGCAAGGTGCTGCGGCGGAAGGTGCGGGACCAGATCCTGGAGGGCTGACGGGCGGCCTCGGGGCGGCGCCGGTCCGGCTGATGCGCGGGCGCTGCCGCTGGTCAGCTGGAGCGCCGCGCGGGCAGCGCCAGCACGGACAGCCCGGCCACCACCAGCACGATGCCGGCCCATCCGCCGAGCCCCAGGCGCTCCCCCACCACGAGCACCGCCAGCACCGCGGCCACGACGGGCTCGAGCAGGGACAGCAGCGTCGCGACCGACGCCGTCACCGTCCGGAGCCCGAGCGCGTACAGCGAGTGGCCGATCACCGTCGGCACCAGCGCCAGGTACAGGAACACCGGCCAGTTGCCGGACTCGGTCAGGAACGGCCCGCCCGCCACCACGGCGAGCACGACGAGCGGCACCGCGGCCATCCCGAACACCGCGCCGACGAGCCCGCGTTCGTTCGGCCCGCGGGCAGCCCGTGCGGCGGCGACCCCGACGTCCCCGCCGACGCGCATGCTGTCGGACTCCGCGCGACCGACGGCGATCGGCATCCGGCTCGTCGCGGCGTGCATCCCCCGCGCCACCGCCCACGAGTACAGCGCGTACGTCAGCCCGGCGACCAGGGCGCTGCCGACGCCGACCGCGAGCGACCGCCCGCCGCCGTCGTGCTCGGAGCGCGCGAGGGTGACGACGACCATGCCGACCACGCTCACCAGGGTGGCGAGGACCCACCGGCGGGTGACGCGGCTGCGGTCGGCGACCCACTCGACCAGCCCGGCGAAGACGGGCGACGAGCCGATGGCCAGGGTCGTGCCGAGCGCGACCCCGGCGTCGGCGAGGGCCGCGTAGAAGGCGACCGCGTAGACCACGAGTGAAGCGGCACCGAGCAGTGCCCAGCCGCGGGTCCGGCGCTGCGTGACGGCACGCAGCGTGCCCCGGCCCGCGGTCGCGGCGAGCACGAGGCCGCCGAGCCCGAAGGTGACCGCACCGAACACGAACGCCGGCACACCGGGCGCGAAGTGCGTCGCGGTCCCGGTGGTGCCCCACACCGCCGCGGCGACCGCGATCGCGGCCAGGCCGCCGACGGGCCTGGAGGCACGCCCCGCGCCCGGTGTGCGGCTCACGAGACGTGGACGCTCGGCCGTCGGTTGACCTCGGGTTCCGCTTCGCGCAGGACTTCGCGCGTCACCGGGGCGACGTCGCCGGCGCCGGTGAACACGAAGCGCAGGGCGTTCCGGATCGGGCTGCCCTCGTTCCACTCGAAGTAGATGCTCGGCACCACCCCGGCGATGTCGCGGATGGCGAGGAGCGTCGACGCGATGGTGTTCGGGACGTTGCCGGAACGGACCTTGAGCACGCGGAACCCGTGGATGACGTGGCCTTCGACCACCAGGTCCTCTTCGAAGTCGGAGGAGTCGGCGGGCAGGACCTCGAGGAACATCGTCGGCACGCGGGCCGGGATGCCGGAGTCGCGGCGTTCCTCGCGCCCCTTCGCCCGGTACGCCTCGGCCGTGCCGGCACCGGGTTCGTTCGCGATGATGCAGACCGAACTGAACTGGTCGGCATCGGCCTCGACGAACTGCCGGGCGGTCGCGTCGAGCTCGATCGACGACGCTCGGAGCTCGAACGAACGCCGCACGCGCGAGACGAGCGACACCACGACGATCGCGATGATGAAGATCGCGGCGATCCGGACGCCGTCGGGCCGCTCGATGACGTTGGCGACCGTGGTGTAGACGAACACGACCGAGATCACACCGAACGCGATGGTGCGCTTGCGCTGCTGCTTGCGGCGCGCGGACAGCGTCACCGCGACCGCGGCACTCGTGATGAGCACCAGCACGCCGGTGGCGTAGGCGCCGCCCTGGGCGTCGACGTCGGCCTGGAAGATGATCGTGATGACGAACGCGATGAGCGTGAAGATGATCACGAGGGGACGCACCGCACGCGCCCACTGCGGCGCCATGCCGTAGCGGGGCAGGAACCGCGGCACCAGGTTGAGGAGCCCCGCCATCGCGCTCGCGCCCGCGAACCACAGGATGGCGACGGTGGAGAAGTCGTAGATCGACCCGAAGACCCCGCCCATGTACTCGTGCGCCAGGTACGCCAGGGCACGCCCGTTCGCACCACCGCCCGGCTGGAACTCGTGCTGCGGGATGAGGAACGTCGTCACGATCGACGACGTGATGAGGAACGAGCTCATGATGAGCGCCGCGACGGTCAGCAGTCGCTTGGTGCCGCGGATCCGACCCTCGGGTCGGTCGCTGGTGTCGTCGCTGGCGTCGCCGCGGACCTGCGGCATCACCGCGACGCCGGTCTCGAAGCCGGAGAGCCCGAGCGCGAGCTTCGGGAACACGATCAGGGCGATGCCGACCATCACGAGCGGGTTGCTGTGCTGTGCCGTCAGCCCGGACCACCAGTCGCTCGCCACCATCGGGTTCTCGAACACGTGCCAGAGCGAGACCATGATGACGACCGCGTTCAGGGCGAGGAACACCGCGACGAGGCCGACCGCGATGCCGATGGCCTCCTTGAACCCGCGCAGGAACACGATGCCGAGCAGGAGCAGCAGCGCCAGGGTGAGCGGCACCGGGATCTCGGTGAACCAGTGCGGCGTGTACGGGTTCTCGGCGATGTGCGCCGTGGCGTCGGCCGCCGAAAGGGTCATCGTGATCATGAAGTCCGTCACGGCGAACCCGAGCAACACCAGCACGAGGAGCTTGCCCGCCCACCACGGCAGGAGCTTCTCGAGCATCATGATCGACCCGGCGCCCCGGAAGCTGTCGTGGGCGATCCGGCGGTAGACCGGCAGCGCCCCGAACAGCGTGACGAGCACGAGGACGATCGTCGCGATCGGCGACAGCAGACCCGCGGCGAGCGCGGCGATGGCGGGTTGGTACCCGAGGGTGGAGAAGTAGTCGACGCCGGTCAGGCACATGACCCGCCACCACGGGTGGGTCTTCTCGACCTCGACCTGGTGCGGGCCCTGGTGGGAGGCACCCTGGTCGGCCCCGTGCAGCATCCACCGGCGCAGGCGGGTGCTGCGGTCGAGGGGCTGCTCGGTGGCGTCGCGCTGGGCGGCCCGCTCGGCGTCTGTCGCGGTCACGTGGATGATGCTAAGCCGTCCGGGTGACCCCCGTGCACACCCGGACAGCCCTGTGCACGGAGCGGTCCGACTAGCGCCGTGTGCGGGACAGGGCCGCCACGATCCCCGCCACGACCAGCAGCACACCGGCGGCGATGCAGGCGGCCAACAGCAGGGTCGTGGTGTCCACTGAGAACATCGGCAGCGCACTCACGGCCATCGCTCCGGCGAACACCAGGAGCAGCACGCCCCAGAGGATCGTGCCGAAGCGTGCGCCACCGCGTCGGGGTCGGCAGGCGAGCCCGTCCGGAGCCACCGGGGAGGCCACCGGTGCCGTCGCCTCGTCGTTCGTCGTGCCGTCGTTCGTCGGGTTGTCGTTGGTCGTGCTGTCCGTCGTCATCGTCCCGCTCCTCACTCGCCGACCGTGAACGCCCGCGGCACCTCGACGCCACCGCCGAGTACCCACAGGTGCACCGTCGTCGTCTCGTCCGCATCGGCCGTGCGTGCCGCCCGGTTCTCGAGCGTGGTGGTCCGGAGCACCCCGCCGGCGCCGTCGTCGTCGCCTCCGCCGGTGTCGATCCCGTAGCCGACACCGCTCACCTCGAGCCGCACCGGCAGGTCGGTCGGCAGCAGCACCTCGGCTCCGCCGGCACCCAACCACAGGTGCACGTCGCCCCCGACCGCCGACGGCTCGAGTCCGCGGAGGTCCAGCGTGGGACCGCCGGCCAGCATCGCGAAGTCCCGTTCGGTCCCCGACGCGGCGCGTTCGACCTGCCACGTGGTGCCGCCGATGAGCGAGACCTGGGTGCCGGCGGGCAGGACCCCGGTGACCACCAGGGCCACCGCGGCGACCGTCGAGAACAGTCCGAGCACGCCGTCGTCACGGCCGCGGATCCCGGCGGCGATCGTCGCGACCGCCAGCACCGCGAGCGCGGCCGCGATCCCGAGGACCGGGACGGACCACCCGGCCTGCTGCGCCCAGACCGCCACACCGGCTCCGGCGACGAGCGCGAGTCCGAGGGACACCGCCACGTACGCCGCCCCGGGGCGTCGCTCCGACCGCACGGCACGCCACTCGGCCGTCCGCTCCCGTTCCGCGCGCAGCCGCTCCTCGTGCCGCCGTCGCCGGTCCTCGGGGCTCGCCGGCACGTCCCACTGCCAGGAGGCCCGTCCCGCGTCCGTCGCACCGGTCGCCTCCGCGGTCCACGCGGCTCGTGCCGGGCGCGGCTGGTCGGGGCTGGTCCAGAAGTCGCCCCGCGGTGCAGCGGTCGGGTCGGTGCCGGTGCCCGTGCCCGAGCCCGCTGTCCGATCACCGTCCACCCCGCGTCGGGCCAGGACCACGATGAGCCACACGATCCCGCCGACGAGCACGATGCTCCAAGCCGTGGCCAGGGTCGCCTCGAGCCAGTCGGGCATGCCCCAGGCGTCCGGGACCCCCTGCCACCAGAGACCCCGGGCCGCGGGCACGAAGGTCAGTGCCACGAGCGCGCCGATCGCGATGAGCGCCGGGTCGAGGACCCCGCGGATCATCCGTTCGACGTGGATGCGTCCGGCGGTGTCGGGCAGCAGCGCCCAGCCGACGGCGTAGGCGAGGAAGACCGGCCCGCCCAGCAGCGCGACGACGATCGTCACGCCGCGGACCACGAGGGGGTCGAGCCCGGTGCGGCGGGCGACGGCACCGCACACGCCGGCGAGCCAACGGTCGTCGGTGCGCGCGATGCCGAGGCCGCGGACCCAGTCGAAGAACCGGGTCGTCGAGTCGGCGCTGCCGGCGGCGGCGCCGGGAGCGGAGTCGTGCTGGTGATCGGTCATGACCACCAGCATCCCGGCAGTGCTGCGCCGACACCATCGGGGTTCCCCCTGACCGGTCCCTGATCCCGGCCCCGGACCCTGCTGCGACCGCCGTCCGGGTGCCAGGATTGGCCCATGGCCACCGCGACGATGACGCGCCCGACCCCCAGGGTCGTCGGCGGGGTCTGCAGCGGGTTCGCAGCGCACACCGGGCTGCCGGTCGGGGCCGTCCGACTCGCCACCGTGGTCCTGGTGGTCTGCGGCGGCGCCGGGCTGCTGCTCTACGCCTGGCTCTGGGCGACCGTGCCGAGCGCTGCCGCCGGGGCAACCGCCGGGAGCGCACCGCTCAAGTCCGTGCTGACTCCTGCCGCCGACGTCGACCAGGACGAGGCCACCGCGTCCGCCCGGCGCGCCCCGGTCGTCGAGATCCTGCTCGGCGTGGCCCTGCTCGTGGCCGCCGGCGCCGTCGTCGCGGCACGGATGGGCGCGGCGGTCCCCCTCGAGGTCGTCGTGCCCGCCGTCGTGGTCGTCACCGGCGCCGCACTCGCCTGGCGGCAGTTCGACGCGCTCCGCAACGTCCGCACCGCCGGGTCGTCCGCCCTGGTCGTCCGGGCGCTCGGAGCCCTGGTGCTCGTCGTCCTCGGCATCCTGTTGTTCTTCACGACGAGCAGCCGCCCGAACGTCTGGACGGTCCTCACCGCCGCGGTGGCCGTCCTGGTCGGGGTCGCGGTCGTCGTCGCCCCGTGGGTGGTCCGACTCGTCCGCGACCTCGCCGTGGAACGCGCCGCCCGCGTCCGCGACCTCGAGCGGGCCGAGTTCGCGGCGCACCTGCACGACTCGGTGCTGCAGACCCTCGCCCTCATCCAGCAGAAGGCCGAGCCGGGTTCGGACGCGGCGCGGTTGGCGCGAGCGCAGGAGCGCGAGCTGCGGTCCTGGCTCTTCACCGAGCAGGCGGAACCGGCGCGCGACCTCGGCACGCAGCTGCGGGACGCGGCCGTGGACATCGAGGCCGAGTACCCCGCCCGCATCGAGGTCATCGCGGTCGGACCCGCCCGCAGCGACCTGCCGGACGGGCTCGTCGCCGCCGCCCGCGAGGCGATGCTCAACGCCGCCCGGCACGCCGGCGGGACCGTGAGCGTGTACGCCGAGACCGCCGGCGACCGGGTCGAGCTCAGCATCCGCGACCGCGGCCCGGGCTTCGACGTCGACTCGGTGCCCGCGGGCCGGTACGGCGTCCGCGAGTCGATCATCGGCCGGATGCAGCGCCTCGGCGGCCACGCGACCATCGCGCCGGGGCCGGGCCGCACCGGCACCGAGGTCCGGCTGACCCTGCCGCTCGCACCCGCGGCCCACGATGAGGAGCACGCATGACCGAGCCCGCCCCGTTGACGGTCGCGATCGTCGACGACCACTCCATCTTCCGAGCCGGCGTGCGCGCCGGGCTGCCACCGGGCCTCCAGGTCGTGGGTGAGGCGGCGACCGTCGACGAAGCCGTGACGCTCGTCGCGGCCACGCGCCCGCGCGTCGTCCTGCTCGACGTGCACCTGCCGGGCGGCGCCGGCGGCGGCGGTGCCGAGGTGATCACGCGGTCGGCACCGGAGAACCCGGACACCCGGTTCCTCGCGCTGAGCGTGTCGGACGCCGCCGACGACGTGGTGCGGGTCATCCGCGCCGGCGCCCGCGGGTACATCACGAAGAGCTCGTCGAGTGCCGAGGTCGCCGAGGCCGTGGCCCGTGTGGCGGACGGGGACGCGGTGTTCTCGCCGCGCCTGGCCGGCTTCGTGCTCGACGCCTTCGGAGCGGTCAGCGGCGAGACGGCGCAGCACGACGCCGAGCTGGACCGCCTGTCAGCCCGCGAGCAGGAGGTCATGCGGCTCATCGCGCGTGGGTACGCCTACAAGGAGGTCGCGACGGAGCTGTTCATCTCGGTGAAGACCGTCGAGACACACGTGTCGAAGGTCCTGCGGAAGCTCCAGCTGTCGAACCGGCACGAGCTGACCGCGTGGGCGCTGCAGCGCAAGCTGCTCTGAGCGCCCACGCCAGCATCACTTCGCGCTGATGCGGGGGGATGGCGCAGCCTTGTTGACCGCCCACGCCGGCCTCACTTCGCGCTGATGCGGGTGTACTTGTTGACCGCCCACGGGACGAAGACCACGAGCATCACGGCGATCCCGATCAGCACCGTCAGCACGGGGTGCTGCATCGTCCAGATGTCCGGCACCGGCGCGGACCCGACGTTGCCGAACAGCTCCCGCGCGGCTTGCACGAGCGACGACACCGGGTTCCACTCCGCGAACACGCGCAGCACCAGCGGCAGGGTGTCGCTCGGCACGAACGCGTTCGAGATGAACGTCAGCGGGAACAGGATCATGAACGAGGCGTTGTTGATGACCTCGGGCGTCTTGACGCTCATGCCGAGCAGCGCCATGACCCAGCTGAACGCGTAGCTGAACAGCAGCAGCAGGGCGATGCCGGCCAGGAACTCGAGCGGCGACGAGTTCACCCGCCACCCGACCGCCAGGCCGGTGAGCATCATGATCGCCATCGAGATCGAGTTGAGGACGAGGTCGGAGTTGGTGCGCCCGACCAGTACCGCGGACGCCGACATCGGCAGCGTGCGGAACCGGTCGATCAGCCCTTCCTTCAGGTCCTGCGCCATCGCCGACCCGGAGAACGTCGCGCCGAACACCACGGTCTGCGCGAAGATCCCCGCCATCAGGAACTGCGTGTAGTCGGTGCCCTGCACCTGGATGGCGCCGCCGTACACCTGGCTGAACAGCAACACGAACATGATCGGCTGCAGCACGGCGAACACGAGCATGTCCGGCGACCGCTTGAGCTTGATGAGGTTCCGCTTGGTGACGGTCCAGCCGTCCTCGACCCAGACGGCGAGCGGCGAGGTGACGACGACGGGCAGCTGGCGGCCCGGCGCGAGGGACGTGGTGGTCATCGTGCCGTCTCCTTCTGCTTGGTGGCCGCGGGTTCGTCGGCGGCGTCGTCCGTCGCCGCGTGTCCGGTCAGGCGGAGGAAGACGTCGTCGAGGGTCGGGCGTCGCATGCCGGCGTCGTGGAGGTCGATGCCGGCCTCGCCCAGGTCGGCGAGCACGCGCTGCAGGGCTGCCGGACCGGCCTCCACCGCGATGGCACGGGTGCGGCCGTCGCCCGAGGCCTCGACCTCGCCGACCCCGTAGCGGAGCAGCACCGTGGTCGCCGCGTCGCCGTCGGCCTCGTCGACCAGGGTCACGACCACCCGGTGCCCGCCGACCTGCGCCTTGAGCTGGTCCGCGGTGCCCTCGGCGATGACCGCCCCGTCGTCGATGACCGCGATGTCGTCGGCGAGCCGGTCGGCTTCTTCCAGGTACTGGGTGGTGAGGAGCACCGTCGCGCCCTCGGCCACGAGGTCCTCGATGATGCCCCAGAGCGCCAGCCGGCTGCGGGGGTCGAGGCCCGTCGTCGGCTCGTCGAGGAACAGCACGCGCGGGTTCATCACCAGCGCCCCGGCGAGGTCGATGCGTCGCCGCATGCCGCCGGAGAAGCCCTTCACCGGACGGTCCCCCGCCTCGGACAAGTCGAAGACGTCGATGAGCTCGCGGGCACGATCGCGCGCCGTCCTGCGGCCCAGGTGGTAGAGCCGCCCGATCATCTCGAGGTTCTCGAACCCGGTCAGGTTCTCGTCGACCGCCGCGTACTGCCCGGACACCCCGATGGACCGCCGAGTGGCCTGCGGGTCGGCGATCACGTCGATGCCGTCGATCGTCGCGGTGCCCGAGTCCGGCGTGATGAGGGTGGTGAGCACCTTCACCACCGTGGTCTTGCCCGCGCCGTTCGGCCCGAGCAGTGCCTTCACGGTGCCCTGCGGCACCGACAGGTCGAGTCCGGCCAGCGCGTGCACCGGCCCGGACTTCGACTTGTAGGTCTTGGTCAGCCCGGAGGCTTCGATGATGGCCATGTCGCTCCTTCGTCAGACACGGTGGGTACCCGGGGGTCCGGCGGAGCGACGGACGTCACTCAGACGTCGAAGTCACCACCACCGAAGTCGCTGAAGCCACCGCCGAAGTCGGATCCGCTGTCGCCCCAGCCCGCATTGTCGAAGCCGCCGCCGTCGGATGCGCCGCCGTCGGACGCCCCGGCATCGCCGGATTCAGCACCAGTGTCCTCCGAACCACCGTCACCCGCAGCGTCGGTACCGCCATCGAACGATCCGGGGTCGGGCAGGAACGCGCTCATGATCGCCGAACCGATGACGTAGCCGGCCACCGTCCCGAGGATCGAGGCACCGATCATGCTGCCGAACGACGGGCCGCCGCGCTGGCCGCCGAAGCGTCCGCCGCCACCGCCGACGCCGCCGAGCGAGCGCTCCATGAACCCCGGCTGGCGGATCTCGGAGCGGGTCGCCGACTGGGCGAGCGAGCGGGGGTCGTCGCCACGGGGCGCCTCACCGGGAGGCGCGGTCCGGGTGAACTCGTCGTAGACCATGCGGCGCTGCTCGTCGGTCAGCTTGGCGAAGGCCTCGGCGTGGACCTCTTCGATGCGCTCCGGCGGTGCCGTGCGGAGCAGGTAGCGGTAGCGCTCGACAGCACGCTCGTCGTCGGTCGTCGCGCCCTGCTGCTGCGTCGGTCCACCGCCCCACTGCGGGACGCCGTACTGGCCGCCCTGCGGTGCGGACGGTGCCGGCTGCTGGTAGGACTGCTGGCCGTACCGGTAGCCCTGCTGCTGCTGCGGCTGCCCCCACTGGTTCTGCTGTCCGTCAGCGGATCGGTCACGCTCCGGACGTCCGAGCAGGCGGTCGAGGAATCCCATGGTCGATGCTCCTTCGGGTGCACGGTGGGTCCGGTCGGACCCGTCGTGGACTGCAACACTACGAACCCCCGGCGTCGGATGACTGAGCGCCCGCTCAGAGTCGGCCGGGAGCGCCGCGGCTCACCCAGCAGCGAGCGCCGCCGTCCACACCGCGTGCAGCTCGTCCGCGGCCCCCGGGTGCGCCACGAGGAGCGGCTCCCCCACGGGCGGGAAACCCTCCACGGGGCCGGACGGCGTCAGCACGACGCCCCCGGCCTCGTGCACGAGCAGCACTGCGGCGCCGTGGTCGACCGGGTCGAACGCCGAGACGCAGCCGCCGATCCCCCGCCCGGCCGCGACCTGGGCGATCGTCAACGTGCCCGATCCCTGGACCCGGAGCGTGCACGACCGGTCGGCCAGGGCGTCGAGGAACGCCCCGAACCCCGACCACGGGCGGTGTCCGTCGAGCTCGGTGCCGACGACGGCGCCGGCGAGCGGCCGGGGTGTGTCGTCCAGTCGGAGCTGGCGGTCGCGCAGGGTGGCGCCCCGGCCACGTCGGGCCTCGAGCACCTCGCCGCGCCAGGGGTCCGCGACGACGCCGACGAGCGGACGGCCGCCACGGGTCAGACAGAGCGACATCGAGGTCCAGGGCACGCCGTTCGCCAGGTTGGTGGTGCCGTCGACCGGGTCGAGGAACCAGCGGTGCCGGTCGCCGGGGGCCTCGCCGTACTCCTCGCCGGTGAACCCGTGCGTCGGGAACACCATCCGCACGCGGGAGCGGACGTGCTGCTCCACCAGGCGGTCGACGTCGGTGACCAGGTCGGCGGGGTTCGCCTTGGTGTGGACCTCGCTGACCGGGTGTTCGCGCGTGTAGGCGATGACCTCGTGGGCGATGCGGTGGGCCAGGGCCTGGGCGCGCGAGGCGACCTCGGTCTCGGTGGGCTCGCGGTCGCGCTCGGGCCAGCCGTCGCGCTCGGCCGCCGACAGGGCCGCTCCGATGGACCCGACGTCGTTCGTGGTGATCGAGTCGGCACCGAGCCGGGCTGCCCAGACGGCGGGCTCGACGTCGTCGATGGTCCAGACCGCGACGCGCAGGCCCAGGGCGTGCGCGACCTCGACGGTGCGCGGGGTGAGGAACGCGACGTCGAGGTTGAGCGTCGACGGCTCGAGCGCCTCGAGGTCCGCGGCGACGGGCGGGTCGAGCGACTCCCACGCCAGCCAGACGTCGGCGTCGGGCAGCACGGAGCGGACCGCCGCCATCGCCGCCGGCGCCCCGCACCAGGCCACCGCGGTGGAGCCGGTGAATCCGGCGACGGTGCGGGCGGCGACCAGGGCGTCCTCGGCGTCGGTCAGGTCGACGAGCAGGGTCGACCGACACCCGTCGAGCCGTTCGAGCGCACCGTCGAGCCGCGGGATCCGGTCGAGGCCGTTGCCGAGCCGGGCGACGTCGCACCAGTCGACGTCGGACACCCGGCGGGCGTCGCCCCACATCCGGCCGAGGGTCTCGTCGTGCAGCAGGACGGCGACGCCGTCGGCGGTGCGACGGACGTCGACCTCGATCACCTCGGCGCCGAGCGCCTCGGCGACCGCGATGGCGGGCAGGGTGTTCTCGCGCCGGACGCGCGGCGCACCGCGGTGGGCGACGAGGTGTGGCGGACGCACGCCGGGCCTCCCGTCCGGGCTGGCCGGGACCACCTGCGTGACGGGGACCGGCGGACTCGTCGTCATCCGCGCATGTTCCCGGACCAGGGCGAACCGCAGGTGACGCCCCCGTGAACGGTGAGAGCCGCAGCGCGGGCTGTGCCCGCGGGGTGCGAGGTTCCGCGCAGCGTGGTGGCCTCGCGGCCCTGGACGGTGGTGGGAACCTCGCACACTGCGCCCGAGCACCTCGTACGGTGCGAGCTTCAGCGCCGCATCGGAACGTTGGCCCTGCGCAACTCCTGCGGGAACGCGACCTCGTTCCACAGGTCGCTCCAGCCGAGCCGGACGACGCCGCGCACCACGTCGAACGACCGCTACCGGTTCTCGCGGTGCTTCTCGGCGATCACGGCATGGGCAGCCGTTCCCCCGTGTCGCATCGACGGGTCGCGGTACTTCACCTCGCCGTCGAACTCGATGACGTGGTCCCGTTCGGGCCACGGAGACCAGGGACAGTCCGGAGCAGTGGGGAACGGTGGAAGTGCACGCATTCATCGATCGTCGCGGCAGCGGGGTACCGTGCGGGTCGGTGCGACCAGTCCGTGCACGGAACCGATCTCTCCACAGGTCCGACGGGCGCGATGGCCGAGGCTCGTCGGCTGCGAGAATGGAGCCGTGACACTTCGCACCTGGGGCTGGCTCGCAGCCGTGATCGACATCGTGCTGATCGTCCTGTTCGCACTCATCGGCCGTTCCTCGCACGGTGAATCGAACTCGGTGCTCTCGTTGTGGACGACGGTCTACCCGTTCCTGGCCGGGTGGGCGATCGCCTACGTCACGAGCGGCGCCTGGTCACGACCGCTGCGCTTCTGGCCGACCGGCGTCGTGGTGTGGGTGCTCACGGTGTTCGTCGGACTGGCGATCCGGGTCGCGACCGGTCAGGGAGACGTCGACGGCAATCCGCTGCCGATCTCGTTCGTGATCGTCGCGACGATCGTGCTCGGGGTGTTCCTGCTCGGGTGGCGCGGGATCGCTCGTCTGGTCCTGCGCGCTGCCGCACGTCGGTCGGACCGAAACGCGACCGTCGCCGGGCGCTGAACACCGCTCAGAACAGGCCCGAACGCGCCCCTTCGTCCGGCCCGTCGAACCCGCGGAACATGTCCGACACCAGCGCCTCGATCTGCGGCTCCACGAGCCGTTCGACGGCTTCGGCGATCCGCGGCCGGTGGTCGATGAGCGCCAGGCACACCGCGGTACCGGTCGACCGCGCACACTCGTCGGACAGCGCGATCTCGTGCCGGAGCGCAGCCTTCGCCTCGTCGGACAACGGCTCGCGCGGCGTCTGCTCTCCCGCACCGGTGCCGGCCAGCTCGCCCAGCGTGAACAGGAACGGCGACCCCGGCGACGGCTCGGGGTCCACGTCCAGGCCCTGGAACTCCGGCGACAACCCCTCGGCCGGCTGGTACCCCGCGTGCCGCTTCCGGGCCGCCGCCCGCTCGAGTTCACGCTGCAGCAGCGGCAGGTTCTTCGCCGTGTAGTCGTCGACGGCGTCCTCGACGATCGTCGAGATCCGCCCGATCAGCGCGTGCTGGACGGCGTGCGGCACGTCGGGTCCGAACCCGGCGGCCGCGGCGATCGGGGACCCGGTGCACTTCCGGCAGATGCGTGTGCGCGGGCGGGCGGTACCGATCTGCCAGCGCGGCAGCCAGCGCAGCCACAGGTCGACCGCGCCCCGCACGCGACCGTCGATGCCGTCCATCCCTCAACAGTAGGCCTGGAGGCGCGGATCACCCCCGGCACACCGCGCCGGTCGGGCAATCCGCCGGTTCTCAGGCCTGTGGTTCCGTCACGAAGTCGATCAGCTCCTCGACACGGCCGAGCAGCTCCGGCTCGAGGTCCGCGAACGTGCGCACCTGCCCGAGGATCCGCTGCCACGCCCGGGCGATGTCGGCCTGCTCGGCGTGCGGCCAGCCGAGTGCCTGGCAGATGCCCGCCTTCCACTCGATCGAGCGCGGGATCGTCGGCCACGCCTGCAGCCCGACCCGCGCCGGCTTGACCGACTGCCAGACGTCGACGAACGGGTGCCCGACGACGAGCACGTGCGCTCCCCACCTGCCACGCATCACGGCGTCGGCGAAGCGGGACTCCTTCGACCCGGGCACCAGGTGGTCGACGAGCACCCCGACCCGACGCTCCCGCGTCGGCTGGAACTCGTCGAGCACCGCGGCCAGGTTGTCGACGCCGGAGAGCTCCTCGACCACGACGCCCTCGACGCGCAGGTCGGCGCCCCAGACCTTCTCGACGAGTTCCGCGTCGTGCTTGCCCTCGACCATGATGCGGCTGGGGAGCGTCACCCGAGCACGCTGCGACTCCACGGCGAACGATCCGGACGCGGTGCGGAGGCGACCGCCGTCGGACGCCTGCCGCACGGCGGGCGCGCCCCCGGGCCTCCAGTCCGCATGCACGGCACCGACGGAACGAGCAGCGCCAGCACGGCCAGCGGTACCAGCAGGGCCAGCCCCAGCAGCACCCGCAGCCGACCGCCCGACCGGCGCCGACGGCCGCCCCAGCGTCACCAGCTCACCCTCGAGCAGGAACTGCCCGGTGAAGGGGAAGGAGCGCGTGCGGCCCTTCCAGTCCTCGAGCGCGATGTTGCCCGCCTCGAGCCCCACCACGGCACCGGCCCACCCGGAGTCCGGGTCCTCGAGCACCATGTCCCGTTCGAGCGGCACCTGCCGCACCTTCTTCACCCCGCGCGAGCGCCAGTCCCCCGAGAGCACATCGCCGCCGTACCGGTCGTCGTCCACCCGCACGAGGGTACTGTCGACGACGGCCCGGACGACGTCGACCGCGCCGGTTCCCCATCATCTCGACGGAAGGCCCGCCCGTGCGCGCAGCGATCATCCACGCCCCGAACGACATCCGCGTCGAGGAGCGCGACCGACCCGGGCTCCTGTCCGGCAAGGACGTCGTCGTCAAGGTCCTCGCGGCCTGCGTCTGCGGATCGGACCTCTGGCCGTACCGCGGCGTCACCGAGACGAAGCGGCCGCGGCCGATCGGCCACGAGCTCGTCGGCGAGGTCGTCGCCGTCGGTGACGACGTCACCGGCCTGCACGAGGGCGACTTCGTCATCTCCCCCTTCACCATGAACGACGGCACCTGCCAGGCCTGCCGCAACGGCATGACCACCGGCTGCGACCACCTGTCCGGCTTCGGCAGCACGGACGCCTACGGCGACCCCGTCGGTGGCGCACAGGCCGAGTACGTGCGGATCCCGGACGCCGACGCCACGCTCGTCGTCGTCCCCGGCCCGGTCGACCCGGCCCTGGTGCCGTCGCTGCTCACCCTGTCCGACGTCTTCTCGACGGGCCACCACGCCGCCGTGTCGGCAGCGGTCGGCCCCGGCAAGACCGTCGTCGTGGTCGGCGACGGCGCGGTCGGCCTGTCCGCCGTGCTCGCCTCGAAGCGGCTCGGTGCGGAGCGCATCATCGCGATGAGCCGGCACGCCGACCGCCAGGCGCTCGCCCGCGAGTTCGGCGCGACCGACATCGTGGCCGCCCGTGGCGCCGAGGGCGTCGACGCCGTCCGGGAGCTCCTGGGCGGCGACCTGGCCGACTGCGCCGTCGAGGCCGTCGGCACCGAGGAGAGCATGGACCAGGCGCTGCACTCGGTGCGCCCCGGTGGCAACGTCGGCTTCGTCGGGGTCCCGCACGGGGTGCCGACGATCGGCACGCGCTACCTGTTCGACACGAACATCGCCATCGCGGGCGGCATGGCCCCGGCCCGGAAGTACATCCCCGAGCTGCTGCCCGACGTGCTGTCCGGCGCGATCGACCCCGGTCGCGTCTTCGACCTGGAGCTGCCGCTCGACCAGGCGGCCGAGGCCTACCGCGCGATGGACGAGCGCCGGGCCATCAAGGTGCTGCTGCGCCCGTAGTGGCGCGCGGGGCCGCCGGCTGGCCGTTCGCGCTCAGCGACAGTTCACGCACTCGCACGCCCGTGATCTGTCGCTGAGCACGAAAGGTCCGGGCAGCCAGCTCACGCGTCGCGGATCGCGAGCACCCGGTGCGGTGCGGCCGCCTCGGCCCGCCACCCGCCGGGCAGCACGTCGCGGAGTTCCGGCACGGTGAAGCTCCGGCGGATCGACCGCAGGCCGTCGACGCGGATGAACGTCCCCGCCGCCACGAGCGGCGACGCGAGCGCGTACGCCCGGTAGGCCGCCGTCGACCGCCGGATGTCCGAGTGCAGGCTGCGTCCGCTCGCGAGCTGCTCCGAGTCGGCGAGGAACCCCCGCCGCTCCTCGTCGCCCAGGTGGTGCAGCACGTGGTTCGACACGACGACGTCGAACCGCTCACCCGCCGCGACCAGGTCACCGCTCGACTGCTGCCGGAACGTCACACCGGTCGGGGACGACCGTCGTGCCGCGGCGATGGCGCGTCCGTCCGGGTCGACCCCGACGACCTCGAGGTCGAAGCCGTCGCTCGCCGCCCACCGCACCAGCGAGCGGGCCAGGTCGCCGCCGCCGCACCCCAGGTCGAGCACCCGCCCACGGCCGTTCGCCGGCAACGCGGGCACGACGTGCGAGCGCCAGGCTGCACGCCAGCCGCTCACGAGCGCGTTCACGACGGCGAAACGCCGGAACGTGCGGGCGAGCGCGCGCGGGTCGCAGTCCGGGTCGTCCATCAGTTCGGTCAGGTCGAGCGCGCGGGTGCGCAGGTCGACGGACGGGAGGCCCGGGTCGTCTCCGGTGCGACGGCTCACGCCACGCCCGTGGTCGCGACCGGCACGCGCGCGGGCTCGACGGCCGGCACGCGAGCGGGTTCGACGGCCGGCGACGCCTCGGTCCGGACGGCGGTGAGCCGGGCGCTCTCCACCGTGAGGCCGGGGCCGAAGGCGAGCGCGACGACGGGGCTGCCGTCCTCGAGACCGGCGTCGACGGCGTCGCGCAGCACGAAGAGCACGGTGGCGCTCGACATGTTGCCGTGTTCGCGCAGCACCCGCCGGCTCGACTCCATCGCACGGTCCGGCAGGCCGAGCGACTCTTGGGTGCGGTCGAGGATGGCCCGGCCGCCCGGGTGGACCGCCCACACCGGCACGTCCGAGGCGGGCCCGCCGTCGAGCAGCGGTTGCACGGCGCTCGGGACGTGCAGGCCGACGAGCTTCGGCACGGCGGTGGACAGGACCATCTCGAAGCCCTCGTCCCCGATGTTCCACGCCATCTCGGACGCTCCCTCGGGCACCACGGCCGTCGTGAAGTCGTCGAAGCGCAGACCGGCTCCGTCGCGGGCGACCACCGCGGCGGCCGCACCGTCGCCGAAGACGCTGTTCGCGACGATCTGGTCGGGGTCGTTCGAGGCGCGGACGTGCAGGGTGCAGAGTTCCCCGCAGACCACGAGCACGACGGCGTCCGGGTCCTGGTCGACGAACGCCGCGGCGATCCGGAGCGCGGGGAACGCGGCGCAGCACCCCATGAAGCCGATGTGGTGCCGGAAGACGCCACCGGGGAGCCCGAGCTGCTCGACGACGTCGATGTCGGGTCCGGGCTGCGTGAACCCGGTGCACGACACGGTGACCAGGTGCGTGACGGACTCCGGTGCGATGCCGGCGCGTTCGACGGCGTCGCGGGCGGCGGCGACGAACAGCGGCGGGGCGAGTTCGCGGTACCGGTCGTTACGGGAGCCGGTGGACGGCGAGCGCAGGGTGCCGTCGTCGTCGCGGAAGGCACCACCGGCACGTGCGGAGTCGAGTTCCTCGAGGACGGTGTGCCGCTGGTCGACCGCCGACCCGTCGAACGCGGCCGGGACGAGCCGTTGACCGAGCCGCCCGAGGTCGGGTTGGGCGGAGAAGAGGTCACGCACCCGGGGCTGGTCGAGGGTCGTCTCGGGGACGGCGGTTCCGATGGCGCGGATCGTTGCGGACACGACTCATCCTGTCACCCGATCGCTGACGCGTCCCCAGGATGCACACGGCGACCGGGACGCACGGAGGGCACGGCACCGACCGGTGACGTGCCCTCCGTGGTGGGACTGCCTACGACTGCTGCGCGCGCTCCAGCACGAGTTCCCGCACGCGGGCGGCGTCGGCCTGGCCCTTCATGGCCTTCATGACCGCACCGATGATCGCGCCGGCCGCCTGGACCTTGCCGTCCTGGATCTTCGCCAGCACGTCGGGCTGCGCCGCGAGTGCTTCGTCGACCGCAGCCGTCAGGGCGGAGTCGTCCGAGACGACCTTGAGCCCGCGGGCCTCGACGACCTGGGCAGGCGAACCCTCGCCCGCGATGACGCCCTCGAGCACCTGGCGTGCCAGGCGGTCGGTCAGGTCACCGGACTCGACGAGCGCGATGACCTCGGCGACGTGCTTCGGCGACACCAGGTCACCGGGAGCGGCGTCCTGCGCGTTGGCGACGCGGCTGATCTCACCGGTCCACCACTTGCGGGCGGCCTGTGGTGCGGCGCCGGCGGCGACGGTGCCCTCGACCTCGTCGAGGAGCCCGCCGTTGACGACGTCCTGGAACTCCAGGTCGGCGAAGCCCCAGTCACCCTTCAGGCGACGGCGACGTGCGACCGGGGCCTCGGGCAGCGAAGCACGGAGCTCCGCGACGACGGCCGGGTCCGGCACGACGGGCAGCAGGTCGGGTTCCGGGAAGTACCGGTAGTCGTCGGCGTCCGACTTCGGACGACCGGCCGAGGTGCGGCCGGTGTCCTCGTGCCAGTGGCGGGTCTCCTGCGTGATCGTGCCACCGGCGGCGAGGATCGCGGCCTGGCGCTGGATCTCGTAGCGGATCGCACGCTCGACGGCGCGGAACGAGTTGACGTTCTTGGTCTCGGTGCGGGTGCCGAGCTTCTCCTGCCCGCGGGGGCGCAGCGAGATGTTCGCGTCGCACCGCAGGTTGCCGCGCTCCATGCGGGCCTCGGAGACACCGAGCGCCCGGACGAGGTCGCGGATGACCTGCACGTAGGCGGCACCGAGCTCGGGGGCACGGTGCTCGGCGCCGAAGATCGGCTTCGTGACGATCTCGACCAGGGGCACACCGGCACGGTTGTAGTCGACGAGCGAGTACTCGGCGCCCTGGATGCGGCCGGTGGCACCACCGACGTGCGTCAGCTTGCCGGCGTCCTCTTCCATGTGGGCGCGCTCGATCGGGATGTTGTAGATCGTGCCGTCGGCGAGCTCGACCTCGACCTCGCCCTCGTAGGCGATGGGCTCGTCGTACTGCGAGACCTGGTAGTTCTTCGGGTTGTCCGGGTAGAAGTAGTTCTTCCGGGCGAACCGCGAGGACTCGGCGATCGAGCAGCCGAGCGCGAGCCCGAGCTGGATCGAGTACCGCACGGCCTGTGCGTTCACGACCGGCAGCGACCCGGGCAGCCCGAGGTCGACCGGGGTGACGTTCGTGTTGGGCTCGCCGCCGAAGAAGTTCGGGGCGTCCGAGAACATCTTGGTCTTCGTCGCGAGTTCGACGTGGACCTCGAAGCCGAGCACCGGCTCGTAGCGCTCGAGCGCCTCGTCGAAGTCCATCAGCGCGTCCTTCTGCGCCATCAGATCACACCTTCCTGCGCAGCGGACTGCTGACTCTGGTCGAGGTCCGGGACGGACGCGATGAGCGGCGCGCCCCACTGCTGTTCGAGCAGGCGCTCGAGGGCGGCACCGTAGCGGTACAGCCGGGCGTCCTCACGCTGGGGCGCCATCAGCTGCACGCCGACGGGCAGGCCGTCCTCGGGCGCGAGGCCGTTCGGGATGCTCATGCCGGGGACGCCGGCGAGGTTCGCCGGGATCGTCGTGAGGTCGTTGAGGTACATCGCCAGCGGGTCGTCGATGCGCTCACCGATCGGGAACGCGGTCGTCGGCGCCGACGGGCTGACGAGCAGGTCGACCTGCTCGAAGGCGGCCTGGAAGTCCCGCTGCACGAGCGTGCGGACCTTCTGCGCCGAGCCGTAGTACGCGTCGTAGTAGCCGGCGCTCAGGGCGTAGGTGCCGAGGATGATGCGCCGCTTGACCTCGGGCCCGAAGCCGGCTTCACGCGTGGCGGCCATGACGTCCTCGACGGTGGCACCGTTCTCGGGCGTGACCCGGAGGCCGAAGCGCACCGAGTCGAACTTGGCGAGGTTCGACGACGCCTCGGCCGGGAGGATGAGGTAGTACGCGCTGATCGCGTACGCGAACGACGGGGCGTCGATCTCGACGACGACCGCACCGGCCGACTCGAGCAGCGCGACCGTCTCCTGGAAGCGCTGGGTGACACCGGCCTGGAACCCGTCGCCCCCGGCGAGCTCCTTCACCACGCCGACGCGCAGGCCGCGGAGCGTGTCCGCCTGCAGCCCTTCGCGTGCGGCGGCGGCCATCGAGGGCCAGGCGTCCGGGATGGACGTGGAGTCCTTCGGGTCGTGCCCGCCGATGACGTCGTGCAGGAGCGCGGCGTCGAGGACGGTGCGGGACACCGGACCGATCTGGTCGAGGCTGGACGCCAGGGCGATGGCGCCGTAGCGGCTCACCCCGCCGTAGGTCGGCTTCACGCCGACCGTGCCCGTCACGGCACCGGGCTGGCGGATGGAGCCACCCGTGTCCGAACCGAGGGCGAAGGGGGCTTCGTGCGCGGCCACCGCGGCGGCCGAGCCACCGCCGGACCCGCCGGGGATCCGGTCGAGGTCCCACGGGTTACGGGTCGGACCGTAGGCCGAGAACTCCGTGGTCGAGCCCATCGCGAACTCGTCCATGTTGGTCTTGCCGAGCGGCACGAGGCCGGCGGCGCGGAGCTTCGCGACGGGGGTGGCGTCGTACGGCGGCACCCAGCCCTCGAGGATCCTGGACCCGGCGGTCGTGGGCATGTCCTGCGTGCACAGGACGTCCTTGACCGCGATCGGCACACCGGCGAGGGGCCCGAGGTCGTCGCCGGCGGCACGGCGGGAGTCGATCGACTTCGCCACGGCCAGGGCGTTCTCGTTGACGTGCAGGAACGCGTGCACGTCGCCGTCGACGGCGGCGATCCGGTCGAGGTGGGCCTGGGTGGCCTCGACGCTCGAGACGTCGCGCGCCACGAGGGCGTCGGCGAGCGCCGCGGCGCTCAGCTTCGTGATGTCGTCAGTCACTGTTCTTCGCCCTACTGTTCTTCGCCGAGGATGGCGGTCACGCGGAACCGTTCGCCGTCGGAGTCGGGCGCCCCGGAGAGCGCCTGCTCCTGCGTCAGCGTCGTGCCGACCACGTCGGGTCGGGTGACGTTGCCGAGCGGCACGGGGTGGCTCGTCGCCGGGACGTCGTCGGTCGCGACCTCGGCGACCTTGGCGACGCTCTCGACGATGTGCGACAGCTCCCCGGTCAGCTTCTCGATCTCGTCGGGCGTGAGTGCGATACGTGCGAGGTTCGCCAGGTGCGCGACCTGCTCGCTCGTGATGTCAGGCATGGTGCTCCGTCGATCGGTTCGTGGAATGCCCCACAGTCTATTGGCTGCGTCGGGCGCGCAGGCGCGGCTGTGGACAACGCCCCGCAAGGCCCGGTGCCGGTCCGCCGGACCGGCACCGGGCCTCCAGAGGGTCACTTCCGGTTCTGGTCTCCCGCAGCCGGCACCGCCGGAGCCACCGTCGCGACGGGCGCTGGCGAAGCCGGAGCAGCCGGAGCGGCAGGCGCAGCCGTCGGCGTCGTCGGGTCGTCCTGCGCCGTCCTCTGCCCGGACGAGGAGCCCGACGACGAAGAAGACGACGACGACGAAGACGACTTGCTCGCCTGCCCGATCATCGCCTGGCTCGGTGCGGGCAGCGCTCCCCCGCCGACGGTCTGGTCCAGGTACGCCATCATCGACTTCCCGACCCCGAACTTCGCGCTGTACCCGGTGGTGCCCTGCAGGAACGGCCAGTTCGCCAGGCTCACGCTCCCCTGCACGTTGCCGACCCAGGTGGCGTTCGTGTACTTCGTCGACGACGCGACCAGCCAGTTCTGCACGTCACCGTCGGTGGTGCCGGTCTTCGCGAACTTCGCCACGCTGTCCCCGGGGTTCGCGCTCGCGGCCGTCCCCGACCCGGACAGGACACCCTGCAGCGCGTAGTCGACCGTGCCCGCGACGTCCGCCGAGACACCCTGCGTGCAGGACGACGGCGTCGGGGTGATCTTCGTGCCGTCCGCATCGGTCACCGAGTCGATCGCGGTGGGCGTGCACACGATGCCGCCGTCGGCGAAGCCCGCGTAGGCCTCGGCCAGGTCGATCGGCGAGAGCTCGTTCACGCCGAGGATCGAGGACGGCGTCTGCGTCAGGTCACCGCCGTCGGCGCGGTGGATGCCCATCGACTGCGCGAGCTGGGCGATCTTGCACAGGTCGAGCTGCTTCCCCATCTGGGCGTACGCGGTGTTGATCGACTCGACCGTCGCCGCCTCGACCGACATCGACGACGGCACGCTCTCGGCGTTGGCGACGTTCCAGGTGCCGCCCGCGACGTTCTGGCAGGTGTTGGTGAACTCGGCGTTCTCGAACTGGTGCTCCGAGGTGGTGACCGAGTCGGACAGGGTGTGCCCACTGGCGAGCCACTCGGCCAGGGTGAACACCTTGTAGGTCGAGCCGGTCTGGAACCCGCCCGAGTTGCCGTACCCGGAGTCGGCGCTGTAGTTCACCGCCGTGGCGCCGGCCGCGGCGTTGTCCCCCTGCGTGTACGTGGTGTTCTGGACCATCGACATGATCCGGCCGGTGCCGGGCTCCACGGTGACGTTCGAGCCGCCGACGTCGACGCCGGCCATCGTGGCCGGCACGTAGGTGGACAGGGCGGACTGTGCCTGGCCCTGCAGGTCGAGGTCGAGCGAGGTGTGGATCTGCAGCCCCTTGGTGTCGAGCGTGGCGATGCGTGCCGCCGCGGTCTTGCCGAACGCGGGGTCCTGCAGCACCTGGTCGCGGACGTAGTCGCAGAAGTAGCCGGCGTCGTAGTTCGTCGCGGCGGTCGAGCACCCGTTCGCGGTCTCGGTGATCTTCGGCGTGACCGGCGTCGCGATCGCCTCCGTCATCTGTGCCTTCGTGATCGAGCCGTGCGCCTGCATCCGGCGGAGCACGTAGTCGCGGCGTTCCTTCGTCAGCTCGTACCCGTTGGCCGTGCCGTTGTCCTTGTCGCTCGGCACGTCGATGCGCAGGTTCGACGGGTTGTTGAGGATCGCGACGAGCGTGGCCGACTGCACGAGCGACAGGTCCTTCGCGTGCACGCCGAAGTAGTGCTCGGCCCCGGCCTCGGCACCGTAGACCCGCCCGCCGAGCCCGACGATGTTGAGGTACCCGGTCAGGATCTCGTCCTTCGAGTACTTCTTGTTCACCGCGATGGCGTACCGCATCTCCTGCAGCTTGCGCTGCGGCGTGACGCCGGCCGCGTCCTCGTAGCAGGCTTCGACCTTCTTCTCGGTGGCGGCCTGGTCCGTGCCCGTGAGCTCCTCGCACTGCTGCACCAGGACGTTCTTGACGTACTGCTGCGTGATGCTCGAGCCGCCCTGCACGTCCCCGCCGACGACGGTCGCGGCGACACCGCGGAGCGTGCCGAGCACGTCGATGCCGCCCTCGTCGTGGTAGCGCGGGTCCTCGGTGTCGATCGCCGCCTGCTTGAGCGGGTCCGCCATCTGGTCGGCCGTCACGTTCGTGCGGTTCTCAGCGTAGAACGAGGCGATCTTGACCTGCTTCCCGCCCTTCTCCGCGTACACGGACGACACCTGCTGCGGGGTCTGCACGTCGAGGTAGGTCGGCAGGTCCTCGAAGAACGAGACCGCCCCGGAGGTCCCCTCTCCCACGACGGCGACCGCCGGGGTCACCGCGACGGCGACGAGCATGCCGGCGAGCACGGACATCACCACGAACATCAGGAGAGCACCAGGCCATCGCACCACACGCATGACGGCACCGTAGGCAGCAGGGCTGTACTGGTTCTGCCCTGGAACGAGTGCAGGCTGCGGTCGCGTTCAGGTTGCCCCCAGCCCGTTCCGGGGACGGGTCGCGATGCGCACGGGCGTACCGATCCGGCCGGGAGGCCCGCGACGGCTCCGGCACGTCGGCCGCCGGTCACGATCGGGTCACGCCCACCGCGTCGCCACGACCGGCGGGTCCGCCGGGTCGGCCAGGGCCGCTCAGTCACGGGGCTGCAGGTCCTGCGGGCGCACGAGGTACATGTCCGGCGAGGCGCCGACGATGTCGTCACCACCCGACTTCCCGCGTCGGATCTGCTCGCGCACCAGGTCGCCGCGCCCGATGCCGATCAGGGCGACGTCGTGCAGCGATGCCGTGCCCGGCTTGAGGTAGTCGTTGTGCCCCACGGGTCGCCGGAACACGTCACCGGCCGACAGCGCGTCGGCGCCCCCGGCCAGGTCGAGCACGGTCGACCCGAACGACGCCCCACCCGGGTCGGTGCCGAAGTACCCGGAGCCCGCGATGGGGTCGCTGTGCGCACCGCCGACGAAGACCTGCCCGGTGGCGACGGCGAGGTCGGCCGCCGTCCGGACGTCGCTGCCCGGCGACCCGAGCACGGTCAGGGTGTCGGCGGTCATCCGCCCCGACGCCAGGGCCGTCATCGCCGTGGTCGACCCGTACGAGTGCGCGACGATGTTCACCCGCGGTTGGTCGCCCGCGCGGATCACGCGCAGCCCTGCGACGGTCCGTTCGAGCCGCTCCGCCCCGGTCCGTGCGAGCCCGAGCGACAGGATGTTCGACAGGTCCGGCGTCCGGTACCCCATCCACGCGACGACGGCGGCACCCGACCCGTTGCCGGTGGCGGCGAGTGGCGCCAGGGTGGCCTGCTCGCGGGACAGGTCGTCGGCGGTGTTCGTGAAGTCGGTCATCTGCCCGGTCACCGTGAAGAACATGCCCGGCACCACGACGGTGACGTCGGCCGCGGTGTCGAGATCGCCGATGCTGATCGCCGCACGCCCGGAACCCCGGGTGTCGAGCGCCACCAGGAAGCGCCGCGGGTCGCCCGGCTCCTGCACCAGGGAGTCCCGGACCTGCCCGAGCATCGCGGCCCGGGCAGCACCGAGGTCGGCGTCGGCGAGGCCGGACGTCAGCGTCGCGCGGTTGGCCTGGTCACGGACGGCGTACGGCACGCCCTCGAGGTTCCCCACCAGGGCGGGTGCGTGCACCCGGAGCCGGTCCTGCTCGTCGGCCGGCAGGTGCGACCACCACTGCGCGACGGTCTGCGCGGGCGGCGGGTCGTCCTGCACCGTCGCCACGACACGACGGTCGGTGGCTGCGCTTCGCAGGTCGGCGGCGCCGAGTGCGCCGAGGTCCTCGACGAAGGCTCGTCCGTGCGCGGCGGCGAGGTCGTCGACCCCCACCCCCGACGTCGACGCCGACGCCGCCGCTGGTGCCGCCGGTGCCGCCGCTGGTGCCGCCGGTGCCGCCGGTGCCGCCGAGAGCGTGGCGACGACGGGGTCCGCGACCGGGACGATGCGGGTCGCGGCGGTGCTGGTGACCGTGACCTGGTGCGCCGGGGGCATGCCTGGGGCCTCGATCACTCCGAGCGAGTGCACCGAGGCGGTGAGCAGAGCCGCAGCGATGAGCAGCAATCGGGTCTCCCCCGGGAAGGCCGTCCCGACGTCCCCCTGCAGACGACGGGTGATGCTCGGTCGAGTCTATGGAGATGTCCGTCGATCATCCATGCGCGATGCAACTTGTCCCCCGAACTGGGCACGTCCGACGGCGCGCCGCGCTCAGCGGATGCGACCGGGCGTGCTGTGCATCCCGCTCAGTCCTCGGTCGTCGGCGCTTCCGGTTCGGCGAGCGCCGCCGGCCCCTCGGTCACGAGCAGGTGGAACTGCTCGGCGTCGATGATCCGGACGCCCAGCTGCTCGGCCTTCGTGAGCTTCGAACCGGCACCCGGACCGGCGGCCACGAAGTCGGTCTTCTTGCTCACGCTCGAGGCCGCCTTGCCGCCGGCGGCGATGATCGCCTCTTGTGCACCTTCTCGCGTGTAGCCCTCGAGTGACCCGGTCGCGACGACGGTGACGCCGCTCAGCACGCCGCCCTCGACGTCGGCACTGCCCGGGCCGGGGTGGCCCGGGGTGGCGAACTGCACGCCGGCCGCGGTCCAGCGGTCGATGATCTCGCGGTGCCAGTCGACGTCGAACCAGGCGAGCAGGGCGTCGGCGATGATGCCGCCCACCCCGTCGACGGCCGCGAGGTCCTCGCGCGAGGCCGAACGGATCGCGTCGAGGGAGCCGAAGTGGTTCGCCAGGGCTCGGGCGGCGACGGGTCCGACGTGGCGGATGCTCAAGCCGACCAGGATCCGCCACAGGGGCTTCGTCTTCGCGGCGTCGATGTTCGCGAGCATCTCGAACGCGTTCTTCGACGGGTAGCGGCTCGGCTCACCGGTGTAGTCGGCGCCCCGCGCCTCGGGGTCGAACGGCGGGTCGGTCTTCTTGCGCGCCCGGCTGAACGGTGTGACGCGCTTCGGGGCGCCGTCGTCGTCGACCTTCTCCATGCCCGTCTCGGCGTCGCGGACGATGACCTCGATCGGGACGATGTCCTGCATGGTCAGGTCGAACAGTCCGGCCTCGGTGACGAGCGGCGGGGTCTCCGGGCGGAGCGGCTGTGTCAGCGCCGCGGCCGCGACCTCGCCGAGCCCCTCGATGTCGAGCGACCCGCGCGAGGCGATGTGCTCGACCCGACCGCGCACCTGTGCCGGGCAACTCTTCGCGTTCGGGCAGCGCAGGTCGATGTCGCCTTCCTTCGCGGGGGCGAGCTCGGTGCCGCACTCGGGGCAGTTCGTCGGCATCACGAACTCGCGCTCGGAGCCGTCCCGGAGCTCGACCACCGGGCCGAGCACCTCGGGGATGACGTCGCCGGCCTTCCGCAGCACGACGGTGTCGCCGATCAGCACACCCTTCGCCTTGACGACCTGCTGGTTGTGCAGCGTGGCCTGGCGGACGACGGACCCGGCGACCTCGGCCGGGGCCATCACCGCGAACGGGGTGGCACGGCCGGTGCGGCCGACGCTGACCACGATGTCGGTGAGCGTCGTGTGCACTTCTTCCGGCGGGTACTTGTAGGCGATCGCCCACCGCGGCGCCCGTGACGTCGACCCGAGTTCCTCGTGCAGGGCGAGGTCGTCGACCTTCACGACGACGCCGTCGATCTGGTGCTCGACGGCCGAGCGGCGCTCCCCCGTGGTCCGCACGAAGCCGTTGACCTCGTCGATGGTGTCGAACACCCGGTAGTGGCTGCTCGTCGGGAGCCCCCAGGTCTGCAGCAGCTCGTACACCTCGGACTGGCTGCGGACGTCGGTGCCCTGCTCGAGTTCACGCACGGGCCACGCGCCGATGCCGTGCACGAGCATCCGCAGACGCCGCAGCCGGTCGACCATCAGGGCACGCTTCGCCTCGGACTTGCCCTCTTCCTTCTGGCGGAGGGACCCGGCGGCGGCGTTGCGCGGGTTGGCGAACACGCGCTCCCCCGCCTCGCGCTGGTTCGCGTTGAGCTCGTCGAACTCGGCGACCGGGAAGAAGATCTCGCCCCGGACCTCGACCAGGGGCGGGTGGCCGGTGCCCGACAGGCGGTCCGGGATTGTGCCCATCGTGCGGACGTTGCCGGTGACGTCCTCGCCGACCACGCCGTCACCGCGGGTGGCGGCCGAGACGAGCCGACCGTGCTGGTACCGCAGGTTGATCGCCAGGCCGTCGATCTTCAGCTCGGTCAGGAACCGCACCCGCTCGGCGCCGGCGTCCCGCTGCACCTTGAGGGCCCACTCGGTGAGCTCGTCGGGGCTGAAGACGTTGTCGAGCGAGAGCATGCGCTCGGCGTGCTCGACCGGTGCGAACTGCGTCGTCTGCGCCTGCCCGCCCACGGTCTGCGTCGGGCTGTCGGGCGTCAGGAGTTCCGGGAACCGCCGTTCGATCGCGTCGAGGCGGTGCACCAGGGCGTCGTAGTCGGCGTCCGACAGGGGCGAGGCGTTGCCCTCGTAGTAGTCGTGGCGCAGCTCGTTGACGCGGGCGCGCAACCGGTTGACCTCGCGCGCGGCCTGGGCGGCGTCGAGCCCGTCGGGGGCGATGGTCTCGAACGTCGCGTCGGTCTCGCTCATGGCATCAGTTCTACCGTGCACCACCGACGCGGCGTGCAGCGAGCGTGCGCCCCGGGAGCGGCGGGGTCAGGCGTCGACGGGGACGGCGCTGACCGTGGTGTCGATCGTGCACTGGCCGAGCACCCGCGTACCGACGTAGACCACGGCGGTCTGCCCGGGAGCGACACCGTGCAGCGGCTCGTCGACGCCGATGACGAGCACGTCGTCCTGCACCCGGGCGGTCGCGGGCACCGGGTCGGCGTGCGCGCGGATCTGCACGTCGCAGGCGAACGGCGTCGCGGGGTCGGCCGGGGCCGTGCCCGCCCAGGTGAACCGCGAGCCGGACATCGAGGTGACGGCGAGGGCTTCCTTCGGGCCGACGACGACGGTGTTGTCCTTCGGACGGATCTCGAGCACGAACCGGGGCTTGCCGTCCGGTGCCGGGCGACCGAGGGCCAGGCCGCGGCGCTGTCCGACGGTGTAGCCGGTCGCGCCCTCGTGCGAACCGACGACCGTGCCGTCGCGCTCGACCACGTCCCCGGGGGCGGTGCCGACGCGGTCCGCCAGCCAGCCACGGGTGTCGCCGTCCGGGATGAAGCAGATGTCGTAGGAGTCCGGCTTCTGGGCGACCGTCAGCCCGCGCTCGGCGGCCTCGGCCCGGACCTCGTCCTTCGACGGGGTGGCTCCGAGCGGGAACATCGCGTGCTGCAGCTGCTCGGCGGTCAGGACCCCGAGCACGTACGACTGGTCCTTCGCCCACGCGGCCGACCGGTGCAGTTCACGGGAGCCGTCGGGACCGGTGACGATCGAGGCGTAGTGCCCGGTCGCGACGGCGTCGAACCCCAGGGCGAGCGCCTTCTCGAGCAGCGCCGCGAACTTGATCCGCTCGTTGCAGCGCATGCAGGGGTTCGGGGTGCGGCCGGCCTGGTACTCGGCCACGAAGTCGTCGACGACGTCCTCCTTGAACCGGGCCGAGAAGTCCCACACGTAGTAGGGGATCCCAAGGGCCGACGCGGCGCGCTGGGCGTCCATCGAGTCCTCGATGGTGCAGCACCCGCGGCTGCCGGTGCGCAGGGTGCCGGGCATCCGGCTCAGGGCCAGGTGCACGCCCACCACGTCGTGGCCGGCGTCGACCGCCCGGGCTGCGGCCACCGCCGAGTCGACAC
Source organism: Curtobacterium sp. MCPF17_003 (assembly GCF_003224385.1). Taxonomy (NCBI): domain Bacteria; kingdom Bacillati; phylum Actinomycetota; class Actinomycetes; order Micrococcales; family Microbacteriaceae; genus Curtobacterium; species Curtobacterium sp. MCPF17_003. The sequence continues at coordinate 35,362 of NZ_QKLC01000022.1, forward strand.
CACCGCTCATCGCCGCAAGAACACGCATGCCTCCAGGGTAACCCGCCGACGAAGCGGTACCGCTGGCGTACCGTTGGTCGGGCGATGGCCACGACGGGGAACGACTCATTCGACTTCCGGTCCGTCCTGCTGTCCGGGTTCCTGCCCGCCGCGCTCTTCGCGATCGGCGAGGGTGCGATCATCCCGATCATCCCGATCGCGGCCGACTCCCTCGGCGCCAGCCTGGCGTTCGCGGGCTTCGTCGCCTCGCTCATCCTGGTCGGGGAGCTCATCGGCGACGTGCCGTCCGGCATCGTCGTCGCCCGCATCGGTGAGCGGAACGCGATGATCGGCGCCGCGCTCGTCTCGGTGGTCGGGCTCGTCGTCGCCACGACGGCCGCGAACGCCTGGGTCCTGGCGCTCGGGGTGTTCCTGGTCGGCGTCTCCACCGCGGTGTTCGCACTCGCCCGGCACGCCTACATGACCACCGCGATCCCCCTGCGGATCCGGGCACGGGCGCTGTCGAGCCTGGGCGGCGTCTTCCGCTTCGGCTACTTCGTCGGCCCGTTCATCGCCGCCGGCGTCATCCACCTGACCGGGACCACCAGCAGCGCCTTCTGGATCCACGTCGTGTGCTGCCTGGCGGCGGCGACCGTGCTCCTGGTGCTGCGCGACCCGGCGACGGGCACACGCGGCCTGCGGTTGCCGCCACGGGCCTCCCGGCTGTCGGCCGACCACGCGACGGACGCGAGCCACCAGGCGACCGAAGAGCCCGCCGACACCGGCGCGCAGTTCGTCCAGCAGGAGGCGCAGGGCCTCTTCCGCACCATCCGCGCGAACGGGGCGGTCCTGCTGCGGCTCGGCAGCGGAGCAGGCCTGATCGGCGCCATGCGCGCCGGGCGGCAGGTGATCCTGCCGCTCTGGGCGGTGAGCGTCGGCCTCGACGACTCGACCGCGGCGCTCGTGATCGGCATCGCCGGAGCCGTCGATTTCGCGCTCTTCTACACGAGCGGGCAGATCATGGACCGGTGGGGACGGCTCGCGAGCGCGCTGCCCTGCATGCTCGGCCTGAGCATCAGCTACTTCCTGCTCGCCTGGAGCGGCTACCTGGACGCCCGGGTCGGCTGGTTCGTCGCGATCGCGATGGGCATGTCCCTGGCCAACGGGGTCGGTTCCGGCATCCTCATGACGCTCGGCGCGGACCTCGCACCGCGCGACGCCCCGGCACCGTTCCTGGGGGCCTGGCGGTTCACCGGCGACTTCGGGTCGGCGGCGGCACCGCTCCTCATCTCCGGCGTGACCGCCGTCGCGTCCATCGCGGTCGCCAGCGGGGTGATGGGCGTGCTCGGCCTGGTCGGCGCGGGCATCCTGCTCCGGTACGTCCCCCGGTACCTGCCGCGCCCGCTGCGCTGACACACGGCGGCGCCTGCGGACCGCGCACGGTCCGCACCACGGCCTGGAGGCCCGGCGCACGTCCGCCCCGCACCCCGCGCTCGGTAGACTGCCGCTGCTCGCGGGAGTGGTGGAATCGGTAGACACGCAGGATTTAGGTTCCTGTGCCCCAGGCGTGAGGGTTCGAGTCCCTCCTTCCGCACCGAGTCCCTCCTGCCGCACCGTTGCGGTCATCCGCACGCCTCGAGCGGGTCAGCCCTGCGAGGGATGGCCCGGTCACTTCCGGGCGGTACCCTCGTCCCGCGGGAGTCCTCCCCGTGACCCCCGCCTCCACGACCGGAAGAACCATGCACTCCGTCGCACTCGCCCTGATCCCGTGGCTCGATCCGCAGTACATCCTCGACCACTTCGGGGCCATCGCCGTGCTCGTGGTCTGCGCGATCGTGTTCGCCGAGACCGGTCTGCTCATCGGCTTCATCTTCCCGGGCGACAGCCTGCTGGTCATCACCGGCCTGTTCGCCTTCGACCGCGGCGGCGAGATCGGCGGCATCCCGGTGTGGGTCGCGGCGCTGATGATCGGCGCCGCCGCGTTCCTCGGCGGTGAGCTCGGCTACTACATCGGCAAGAAGGCCGGGCCACCGATCTTCGAGCGGAAGGACAGCGGGCTCTTCTCCAAGGCGAACGTCGAGCGCACCAACGCGTTCTTCCACCGCTTCGGCCCCCTCGCCGTGATCCTGGCGCGCTTCGTGCCGGTCGTCCGCACCTTCGCCCCGATCGCCGCGGGCGTCGGCCGGATGGACTACAAGAAGTACTCGCTCTACAACGCGATCGGCGCCGTGGTCTGGGGCGTCGGCGTGACGTTCCTCGGGTACTTCATCGGGCACATCCCCTTCGTGGCGCACATCGTCCGCGAGTACATCGACATCATCCTGCTGGCCGCGGTCGTCGTGACCGTCGTGCCGATGGCGCTGACGTACCTGCGCAACGCCCGCAAGGCGAAGCACACGAACGAGGCCGAGGCCACCACGGCCCCGACGATCGACCCGACGCTCTAGCCGCAGCACCGGCTGTACCGGCGCTCCCGCGCTCCCGCGCTCCAGCGCACGACCGAAGTCGCCCCGAACCACGTGATCACGTGGTCCGGGGCGACTCCGGTCGTGCGGAACGGAAAGAGCGCTGGCGCTCAGACGCCGAAGTGCTCCCGAACGATCGGCGCGATCCCCCGGAACGCCTTGCTGCGGTGCGAGAGCGCGTTCTTCTCGTCACGGGTGAGCTCGGCGGACGAGCGATCGGCGTCGTCCGGCCGGAACACCGGGTCGTAGCCGTGGCCGCCGTCCCCGACGGGCTGGGTCAGGACCTCGCCGTTCCAGACCGCCTCGACCACGTGCTCCTGGCCGTCGGGCGTCACGAAGGCTGCTGCGCACACGAACGCGGCGGTCCGCTCGACGACACCCTGCAGGTTCGTGAGCAGCAGCGCGATGTTGTCGGCGTCCGAGCGGGTGCCGGCGTACCGGGCCGAGTGGATGCCCGGTGCGCCCCCGAGGGCGTCGACCGCGATCCCGGAGTCGTCGGCGAGCGCCGGCAGCCCCGTGTGCGCGACGGCGGCACGCGCCTTGATCAGGGCGTTCGCCGCGTAGCTGTCGCCGTCCTCGACCGGCTCGGGGCCGTCGTACCCGACGAGTTCGACACCCTCGCCCAGCGCCGACCCGAGGATCTCGCGCAGTTCGACGACCTTGCCCTGGTTGTGGGTGGCCAGCACCACCTCGCGGGACGTCACGCCAGACCCAGGACCGAACGCTGGATCGCTGCGAGCGACTGGTTGCCGGCCAGGCCGAGGTCGAGCAGGACGTTCAGCTCGTCACGGTCGAACGGCGCGTGCTCGGCGGTGCCCTGCACCTCGATGAACTTGCCCGACCCCGTCGTGACGATGTTCATGTCGGTGTCCGCGGCGGAGTCCTCGGTGTAGGCCAGGTCGAGCATCGGCTCCCCCTTGACGATGCCGACCGAGATCGCCTGCACGCTGTCGGTGAGCGGCGTGGCCTTCTTCGCGATGAAGCCCTTGGCGCGGCCCCACTCGATCGCGTCGGCCATCGCCACGTACGCACCCGTGATCGACGCCGTGCGGGTGCCGCCGTCGGCCTGCAGCACGTCGCAGTCGATGACGAGGGTGTTCTCGCCCAGGGCCTTCGTGTCGACGACCGCGCGGAGCGAACGCCCGATCAGGCGGGAGATCTCGTGCGTGCGACCGCCGACCTTGCCCTTGATGGACTCGCGCTGCATGCGCTCGTTGGTCGACCGCGGCAGCATCGAGTACTCGGCGGTGACCCACCCGGTGCCCTTGCCGGCGAGCCAGCGGGGCACGCCGTTGGTGAACGACGCGGTGCAGAGCACCTTGGTGTTGCCGAAGGAGATGAGCGCGCTGCCCTCGGCCTGCGTGCTCCACCCCCGCTCGATGGTGACGGGACGGTGGTCGGTGGCGGTGCGGCCGTCGACGCGGAGGTTGTCGGTCATGGGGTCCTTTCGGTGCGGGGCAGCGTGATGGCCCCCGTCTGGAGGTGGCCGACGCTCGAGACCTCGGGGCCGAGGAAGCGCCGGGCGAGCCGGATGAAGCCGTTCTTGTCGTCGCCCGTCGCCTCGAACGAGTACGTCGGGGCGGTGGTCGCGGTGCGCTCGAGCCCGTGCTCCACGAGCCGGCGGTAGACGTCGTTCGCGGTCTCCTCGGCGCTGGAGACGAGCGTGACCTCCGGACCCATGACGAACTGGATCGCGGCGGACATGAGCGGGTAGTGGGTGCAGCCGAGCACGAGGGTGTCGACGTCGGCGGCACGGATCGGGTCGAGGTACCCGGCCGCGATCTCGCGCAGCGACGGCGACGAGGTGTCCCCCGCCTCGACGAACTCGACGAACCGGGGGCACGCGGCGGTGGTCAGCGTGACGTCGGCGGCGACCGCGAAGGCGTCCTCGTAGGCGCGCGACGCGATGGTGCCGACGGTGCCGATGACCCCGATGCGGCCCGTGCGGGTCTGCTTGACGGCGGCGCGGGCCGCGGGCTGGATGACCTCGACCACGGGGATGCCGTACGCCTGCTCGTACCGTTCGCGGGCGTCGCGGAGCACGGCGGACGAGGCGGTGTTGCACGCGATCACCAGGGCCTTCACGCCCTGCTCGACCAGGTCGTCCATGACCTCGAGCGCGTAGCGGCGGACGTCGGCGATGGGCTTCGGACCGTAGGGCGAGTGCACGGTGTCGCCGACGTACCGGATGCTCTCGCGCGGGAGCTGGTCGATGATGGCGCGGGCCACGGTGAGGCCGCCGACCCCGCTGTCGAAGACTCCGATCGGTGCATCCGTCACGGCACCAGCGTACCGACGCCCGCCGACGAGCACCGACGCGACCACGCGCGCCACGCGTGCCGGGCGCCCGGAGTGATCCGGGCCTCCCGAGGGTCACGTCACTAGTGTCGAAGACGTGACCAGCGCGCTCCTCACCGACCAGTACGAGCTCACCATGGTGGACGCTGCCCTGAAGGACGGCACCGCCGACCGCCGATGCGTCTTCGAGGTGTTCGCCCGGCGGCTGCCGGACGGCCGCCGCTACGGTGTCGCGGCCGGACTCGGACGCTTCCTCACCGCCCTCGGCGACTTCCGCTTCGGCGACGAGGAGATCGGGTTCCTGCGCGACCGCGGCGTCATCGACGCCGGCACCGCCTCGTGGCTCGCCGACTACCGGTTCAGCGGCGACGTCCGCGCCTACCGGGAGGGCGAGGTCTACTTCCCGAACTCGCCCATCCTGCAGATCGAGGGCACCTTCGCCGAGGCCGTCGTGCTCGAGACCCTCGCCCTGAGCATCTTCAACGCGGACTCCGCGATCGCCTCGGCCGCCGCCCGCATGGTGTCCGCCGCCGACGGCCGCCCGCTCGCCGAGATGGGCTCCCGCCGCACCGGTGAGTGGAACGCGGTCGCCGCTGCCCGTGCCGCGTACATCGCCGGCTTCGGTGCGACGAGCAACCTCGAGGCCGGCCGCACCTGGGGCATCCCCACGATGGGCACCGCCGCGCACGCCTTCACGCTGCTGCACGACTCCGAGGAGCAGGCGTTCCGGTCGCAGCTCGACGCGCTCGGCAGCGGCACGACCCTGCTCGTCGACACCTACGACATCGAGGCCGCGGTCGAGACGGCCGTCCGGCTCACCGACGGCAAGCTCGGCGGCGTCCGGATCGACAGCGGTGACCTGCCGTCCGTCGTCGCCGCGGTGCGCGCCCAGCTCGACCGCCTCGGCGCGACGGGCACGAAGATCACGGTGACGAACGACCTCGACGAGTACACGATCGCCGCGCTCCGAGCTGCCCCGGTCGACTCGTACGGCGTCGGCACCTCGGTCGTCTCCGGCTCGGGGCACCCCGCCGCCGGCATGGTGTTCAAGCTCGTCGCGCACCGGGACGCCGACGGCGGCGACTGGGTCCCCGTCGCCAAGAAGTCGGCCGACAAGGCATCGATCGGCGGCCGGAAGGAGGCGGGCCGACGACTCCGCAACGGCGTCGCGACCGCCGAGATCGTGCTCACGGGTGCGCAGGTCGGCCCGGACGAGCGGCCGCTGCTGGTCCCCGTCGTCACCGGCGGCGAGGTCGACCCGGCGTTCCTCGGCACGCAGGGCGTCGAGGCCGCACGCGCGCACCACAAGCGCGCGAAGGCGGAGCTGCCAGCCGACGCGTCGCGCATCGGGCGCGGCGACCCCGCCATCCCCACCCTGGTGATCTAGGGCACGCGCGCACGTGCGTCGCGTCGCGTCGCCGCTTCGTGAGCAGCGATGGTCGGGTGTCCGAGGGCGACCCGACCTCTTCTGCTCACGACGTCCGGCCAGCTGACGGAGACGACGGACGGGAGGCCCGTGGCGGCGTCGCCACGGGCCTCCTGTCCGTCTGCTGGTCGCGTCTACTCGGCCTTCATCTTCTCGTAGATGGCCTTGCAGTCCGGGCAGACCGGGAACTTCTCCGGGTCGCGACCCGGGATCCACTTCTTGCCGCACAGGGCCTTGACCGGCTTGCCGGACAGGGCCGACTGCAGGATCTTGTCCTTCTTCACGTAGTGCGAGAACCGCTCGTGGTCACCGGGTTCGATCGCTTCGTCTTCGAGGAGCTTCTCGAGCTCCCGGTCCATCACGTCGAGGCCGCCGCCTGGTTCCGTCATGCTCATGGGTCCAGGGTACGACGGTCCGCCCTCGGGTGCGCCGCTCGTTCGTTGCGCTGTGCCGTCAGTTGCGCTTCGCCGCTCGCTGCGGTGCGGTGCGGTGCGGTGCGCCCCTAGTTGCGCTGGGCCGCGGCGAGCAGGTCCGGGCCACGGCGGTCGAACAGGCGTCCACCCGCGGACACACCGATGACGAGCACGACGGCACCGATCCCGACGCCCACCAGGAGCGTCAGCACCGACCAGGGCTCCGGTCCCTGCACGGCGGTGAGCACCGCGAGGCAGACAGCGGGGACCGTGCAGAGCACGATGCCGATCACCATGGTCGCCTGCGCGACCGTGGCGGTCACGCCGGCGGCCTGCGGCTGCTGGAAGGGGTGGTCGCCCGGGCGCACCGTCGGGTAGGGCATGAGCACGGACACGACGCTCGACAACCCGAGCCCGGACAGCAGCGCACTCGCACTGACGCCGATGAGCAGCGGGAAGGCAGCCCGGTCACCGAACAGCCACGCGGACAGCGCGGCCCCGGCGACGATCGCGGGCGCCCCCGCGACCAGCACGGGCACGACCCGACCGAGCCGGTCACTCCACCCGGGTGCACCGGAGGCGACGTGCAGCCACACGGCGGTGTTGTCGTACGAGACGTCGTTGTGCGGCAGGAACCCGGCGATCAGGGCCATCAGCGGCAGCGGCACGAGGGCGGTCCACTGCCACGGCACCCCGGCGACACCGAGCGGGATGACGACGATCGGCACGAGCAGGATGATCAGGTACGACGTGCGGTACCGCGGGTCGCGGACCCAGTAGGTGAGCGCCCGGGCGGCGACGGCCGACACCGGGGCCGAACCGAACCGGTCGAACCAGCCCAGGCCCTGGTAGCGGCGGGTGCGGGCGCGGTCGTCGACGGTCTCGAGCGCAAGGCTGACGAGTGCCCACCACGCCCAGGCGAGGAGCGCGACGACGGCGACCGCGACGAGGAGCTTCACGACACCGGTGCCGACGTGGCCGCTCGCGACCTCGGCGGGCACGGCCCACGCGGCACCCCACGGGGTCCAGCCGGCGACGTCCGCGACGCGCTGCATCTCGGCGCCCTGCGGGTCGAGCCAGTCGACCCGCAGCAGCAGCGCCACCGTCGGGATCGAGAGCGCGATGATGACGAGGGCCACCAGCCACCCGGCGTCGCGGGAGCGGTCCGGCCCGATCAGCCGGGAGCCGACGGTGCAGCAGACGCGGATCAGGAGCGCGCAGGTCGCGACGCCGAGCACCCCGCCGAGCACTGCGAGCAGGCCGAGACCGGGATTGCGCGCCCAGGCGACGACCTGGCCGACGGCGACGATGACGACGCCGATCACCGGGATGCCGACGAGTCCGGCGACGACGAGCCCGATCGCCAGGCGACGGCGCTCGATGCCGAACACCGCGAAGCGCCGCGGGTCGAGCTGGTCGCTCCGGCCGACGACGAGCGGCACGACCGTGAACCCGAAGGTGATCAGGGTGCCGACGGGCACGATGACCGCGCGTGCGACGTCCGGGTCGGCGTCACCGAGGGCGATGGTCTGCGACGCGACGAACACGGCGGCGAGGAGTCCGACGAGGCTGGCGAGCACGACGGCGACGGACCGGCGGGCGGTGCCGCGGACCTCGCCCGCGAGCAGGTCCGCCCTCAGCCGGAGAAGCTGTGCAACCATTCCATGCTCTCCGCGACGACACGACCGCCGGCGAGTTCGACGAACTTGTCCTCGAGGCTCTTGCGCCCGCGGACCTGGGCCATGGTGCCGGACGCCAGGACCCTGCCGCCGACGATGATGGCGACCGAGTCGCAGGTGCGCTGCACGAGCTCCATCGAGTGGCTCGACAGCACGACCGTGCCGCCGCCCCGGGTGTACCGGCGCAGGATGTCCGTGATCGTCGCCGCGCTCACCGGGTCGACCGACTCGAACGGCTCGTCGAGCACGAGCACGCGCGGCGAGTGGATCAGGGTCGCGGCCAGGGCGATCTTCTTCGCCATGCCGACGGAGTAGTCGGCGACCTGGCGGCCGAGCGCCTCACCCAGCCCGAAGGCCTCGGCGAGGTCGGCGCTGCGCTTCCGTGCGGTGGCACCGTCGAGGCCGCGGAGCGTGGCCGAGTAGTAGAGGAGCTGCGCACCGGTCAGCCGGTCGAACAGACGGAGCCGGTCCGGCAGGACGCCGAGACTGCGCTTCGCCGCCGTCGGGTCGGCCCAGACGTCGTGGTCGAGCACGGTCACCGAGCCGGCGTCGGGTCGCAGCAGTCCGGTGACCATCGACAGGGTCGTCGTCTTGCCGGCGCCGTTCGGGCCCACCACGCCGAAGATCGAGCCCTGCCGGATCTCGAGGTCGACCTCGTCGACGGCCAGGGTCTGCCCGTACCGCTTGACCAGGCCACTCGCTGCGAGCACGACGGGCTGGAGCGTCTGCGGCTGCTTCGGTGCGGCGGAGCGGGGCGCGCGCTTCTTGGTCGCGGGCGGGGCGGCGGCGGTCGCCCGGCCGGCGTCGTCCGTCGCGTCGTCCGCGTCGGTCGGGACGGGAGGCTCGGCGCCGGTCCGCGGGGCGGCCTTCGTCGGGCGCTTGGTGCGTCCCTTGCCGTTGCGCGCCTTCGCGGGGCGCGGCGCTGCGGCCGTCGTCGCGTCGTCGGTGCGGTCGTCCGTCGTCGCGTCGGAGCGGGCATCCGTCGTCGCGTCCGTACGGGTGTCCGTCGCGTCCGTGCGGGTGTCCGTCGTGGCGTCGGTCATGGCGTCATCAGTGGCGGCGTCGTCCGCATCGGTGTCCCCCGTGTCGTCGTCGGCTGCGTCGTCCTCAGCAGCCGCGGCGGTGTCCGCGTCGTCGGCGTCCCCCGCCTCGGTCATCCAGGCAGCGTCGGCCGTGGCGTACACGTCCTCGTTCTCTGCTCGCGCTGGCATCGACCCACCGTACCAACGCTCTCCGACCGTCGGGAACCGTCGCGGCCAGGGTCACGAATTGAGTACGAAGCGCGCAGACCCGTACCCCGCGAGGGGGTGTTTCCGTATCATTCACCAGGGCACGAAGGAGTGTTCACCACTTGAAAACCTGCTCCAGCAGGCGATCCCGGCGGCCTCTTCGCAGCGACGACCCCGTCGACACGAACGGTTCTCGGGCAACTCGGACGTTGGAAGCGCAGACTCGACGAGGCCCGCCCGTACCCCAGGGTGCGCGGGCGGACACCAGAAGGGACCAGCATGACCACGCAGATCGTGATCCTCGCAGCGGGGATGGGCAGCCGTCTCGGCCGCAGCCTGCCGAAGCCGCTCACGGAGCTCAGTGACGGCCGCACCATCATGCAGCAGCAGTTCGACAACATCCGCGCCGCGTTCGGTTCGAGCGCCCGTGTGACGATCGTCGTCGGCTACAAGTCGGAGCACATCGTCGAGGCGTTCCCCGACGCGAACTTCGTCTACAACGAGTCGTACGACTCCACCAACACCTCGAAGAGCCTGCTGCGCGCCCTCAAGGCCACCGGCAAGAGCGGTGTGCTCTGGATGAACGGTGACGTGGTGTTCGACCCGATGGCGCTCGTCCGTGCTGCCGACATGATCGACGAGGGCCGTTCCTTCGTCAGCGTCAACACCGACAAGGTCTCCGACGAAGAGGTCAAGTACACCGTCGACGCCGAGGGCTTCATCCACAAGCTCTCCAAGCAGGTCGTCGGGGGTCTCGGCGAAGCCGTCGGGATCAACTACGTCTCCGCCGCCGACAAGCAGGCCCTCATCCGGCAGCTCGGTCGCGTCGACGACCAGGAGTACTTCGAGGGCGGCATCGAGGCTGCCATCGCCGAGGACGGACTACGCTGGACGCCGATCGACATCTCCGACCTGTACGCGGTCGAGATCGACTTCGCCGAGGACCTCGAGCGCGCGAACAACCTGTTCGCCTGAACCACCGTCAGGATCCCTCGGCGGTTCCGCCCGAAGGGAAATCGTGACCACAGCGAGTGCGCCGACCGCGCCCGTGGCTCCCGCACCCGCGAAGGCCCGGAGCGCCGGTCGGCGCTATCGTCAGGCCCTCTGGCTGCTGACCGTCCGCGACCTCCGCGTCCGCTACTCGACGTCGGCGCTCGGCTACCTGTGGTCGATCCTCGACCCGCTCGTGATGTCGGGGATCTACTGGTTCGTCTTCACGCAGGTCTTCCACCGCGGCTCGGTCGGTGAAGATCCGTACATCGTGTTCCTGCTGTCCGCGCTGCTGCCGTGGATGTGGTTCACCGGTGGCGTCTCGGACTCCACCCGGGCGTTCATCAAGGAATCGAAGCTCATCCGTTCGACCACCATCCCCCGCACGATCTGGGTGGCACGGATCGACGCGTCGAAGGGCATCGAGTTCCTGCTGAGCCTGCCGGTCCTGGCCGCCTTCGCCATCGCGACGGGTGCGCACCTGCACTGGCAGGTCGTGTTCTTCCCGCTGGCGATCGTGCTGCAGTGCGCGCTGGTCTACGGCCTGGGGCTCATCGTCGCCCCGCTCGTGGTCTTCTTCCGTGACCTCGAGCGCGCCACCAAGCTCGTGCTTCGGTTCCTGTTCTACGCGTCCCCGATCATCTACGGCACGCACGCGCTGCCGCCCGCCCTGCGGGACATCGCCGCGATCAACCCGCTCACCGGCATCTTCGGCATGTACCGTGCGGCGTTCTTCCCCGGCCAGCTCGATTGGCTCGAGGTCGGCGCCTCGGTGGTCGTGACCGGCATCGTCCTGGTGGTCGGCTTCGCGGTGTTCCGCCGCAGCGAGCACCGTGTGCTGAAGGAGCTGTGATGACCGCGACCGACCAGACCCGACACACCGAGACCGTCTCCCCGGTCATCTCGGTGCGCGACGCCGGCATCTGCTTCAAGCGCAACCGTCGCGCGAGCCGGAACTTCAAGGACCTGTTCGCAGGACGCGGGCGCCGCAAGCGTGCGGATGAGTTCTGGGCGCTCCGCAACGTGTCGTTCGACGTCCGCCCGGGCGAGGCGATCGGCGTCGTGGGGCGGAACGGACAGGGCAAGTCGACCCTGCTGAAGCTCGTGGCCCAGGTCATGCTGCCCGACGAGGGCCGTGTCGACGTGGGTGCCGGCGTCGCCCCGCTCATCGAGATCACGGGTGGTTTCGTCGGTGACCTCACCGTGCGCGACAACGTGTACCTGACGGCGGGCCTGCACGGCATGTCGCGGGCCGAGATCCGCGATGCCTTCGACGAGATCATCGACTTCGCCGAGATCGCCGACTTCGTGGACACCCCCTACAAGCACCTGTCGAGCGGCATGAAGGTCCGCATCGCGTTCGCCGTGATCTCGCGGCTCGACGAGCCGGTCATCCTGGTCGACGAGGTGCTGGCGGTGGGCGACAAGGCCTTCCGCGAGAAGTGCTACAAGCGGATCGAGCAGCTCCTGGCCGGCGGCCGGACGCTGTTCTTCGTCTCCCACAGCGACAAGGACCTCCGCCGCTTCTGCGACCGGGGGCTCTACCTCGACAAGGGTCGTCTGCAGCTCGACGGCACCATCGAGGCCGCGCTGGCCCGGTACGCGGCCGACTACGGCTCCTGACCGGCCGAGGTACTCCCCCTGCACCAACACGGGTGTCACTGGCTCTGTCTCTTATACACATCT
>NZ_QKLC01000023.1:0-47366 GCF_003224385.1 Curtobacterium sp. MCPF17_003
ACTCGTACCAAGATGCTCACGGCGAGCGGGGCAGCACCGATCCGCGTCCCGCCACTCGTACCAAGATGCTCACGGCGTGCGGGGCAGTACCGATCCGCGTCCCGCCACTCGTACCAAGCATCGTTCTGCGTGGTCTGGGATACGGCACTTCCGTCGTCTAGTAGGCTTTCGCCCGTGAGTGACACAGAAGCAACAGCACCAGCACCCCGTCGCGTCGTCGTCGCCGAGGACGAGTCGCTCATCCGCCTCGACATCGTGGAGATCCTCCGCGACAACGGGTTCGACGTGGTCGGTGAAGCCGGTGACGGTGAGACCGCCGTCCAGCTCGCGACCGACCTCCGCCCCGACCTCGTCGTGATGGACGTCAAGATGCCCCAGCTCGACGGCATCTCCGCAGCCGAGAAGCTGTCCAAGAACCACATCGCGCCCGTCGTCCTGCTGACCGCGTTCAGCCAGAAGGACCTCGTCGAGCGTGCCACCGAGGCCGGTGCGCTGGCCTACGTGGTCAAGCCCTTCACCCCGAACGACCTGCTCCCCGCGATCGAGATCGCCCTCTCGCGGTACCAGCAGATCATCACGCTCGAGGCCGAGGTCGCCGACCTCGTCGAGCGCTTCGAGACCCGCAAGCTCGTCGACCGCGCCAAGGGCCTGCTGAACGAGAAGATGGGCCTCACCGAGCCCGAGGCGTTCCGCTGGATCCAGAAGGCCTCGATGGACCGCCGCCTGACCATGCACGACGTGGCGAAGGCGATCATCGAGCAGCTCAGCGCCAAGAAGTAGTCCAGCGCTCCACCGTCGCTCACGGAACGCCGCCGGCCCCCTGGGGTCGGCGGCGTTCCTGCGTCCGAGGGCGGGGCGTGTGTCGCGACCACCTGGCAGGCTGGAGCCATGGACGACGTGGTGATCCGGGCCTCCCGGCCTGACGACATGCCGGCGGTGGCCGACCTGCGGTGGCGGTGGAGCGTGGACGAGGGCGGCGCTCATCCGGTGGCGAGCGTGGAGGCGTACCGCGATGCCATGACGGCGTTCGCCGCCGACCACGCGGAGTCGCACCGGTGCGTCGTCGCGGAGCGGGACGGTGTCGTGCTCGGCATGGCGTGGCTCGGGCTCGTCGCGCGACCGCCGCTGCCGGACCGGCCGGGGCGCCGGCTGACCGCCGACGTGCAGACGGTCTACGTGCACCCGGAGCTGCGCGGTTCCGGCGTCGCCGGACGGCTCGTCACGGCCCTGCTCCAGGTCGCCGACGAACTCGGCGTGGAGCGGACGTCGGTGCACTCGAGCGTGGACGGCGAGCGGCTCTACCGGCGGCTCGGGTTCGGCGACGCCCGCCTGCTGCTGCAGCGGCCGCCGGAGGACTGAGCCGTCGGTCCGTCGGTCAGCGACGCTCGCGGATCATGTTCGTGATCCGGACGGTGGAGCACCGGCGACCCTGGTCGTCGGTCAGGACGATCTCGTGGGTGGTGAGCGTGCCGCCCAGGTGGATGGCGGTGCACGTGCCCGTGACGATGCCGCTCGTGGCGCTGCGGGAGTGCGAGGCGCTGAGCTCGATGCCGACGGCGTAGCGGCCAGGCCCGGCGTGCACGTTGGCGGCCATCGAACCGAGGCTCTCCGCGAGGACGACGTAGGCGCCGCCGTGCAGCAGGCCGACCGGCTGGCGGTTGCCCTCGACGGGGATCGAACCGACCGCCCGCTCGGCCGAGAGCTCGGTGATGACCATGCCCATCTTCTCGGCCAGCTCGCCCATGCCGCGTTCGTCGAGGCGGGGATCGATCGTGGTCGATGTGGTGTCGTCGGTCACGGTCTGCGTCGACCTTCCGTGTCAGCGGGCGTCGGTAGGCTGTCCGGGTGTCGGACTCCGCAAAGCCTACCCTCATGGTCATCGACGGCCACTCGCTCGCCTTCCGGGCCTTCTACGCGCTGCCGGTCGACAGCTTCGTGAACCGCGAGGGGCAGCACACCAACGCGATCCACGGCTTCATCTCGATGCTGCTGATGCTCCTGCAGCGCGAGAAGCCCACCCACCTGGCGGTGGCGTTCGACATCTCCCGGTTCTCGTTCCGCACGCGTGAGTACGCCGAGTACAAGGGCACCCGCTCCGAGACCCCGGCCGAGTTCAAGGGACAGATCCCGCTCCTGCAGCAGGCGCTCGAGGCGATGGGCATCACCACCGTCACGAAAGAGGACTACGAGGCCGACGACATCCTCGCGACCCTCTCCAAGCAGGGTGCCGACCAGGGCTTCAAGGTCTACGTGGTCTCCGGCGACCGCGACTCGATCCAGCTCGTCAACGACGACGTCACCCTGCTCTACCCGTCGGTCCGCGGTGTCTCCGAACTCACCCGCTACGACCGCGACAAGGTTTACGAGCGGTACGGCATCGAGCCCCACCAGTACCCGGACATCGCCGCCCTCGTCGGCGAGACCAGCGACAACCTGATCGGCATCGACAAGGTCGGCGAGAAGACCGCGGTCAAGTGGGTGACCCAGTACGGGTCGCTCGACGGCGTCCTCGAGCACGCCGGCGAGATCAAGGGCGTCGTCGGCAACAACCTGCGCGAGCAGCAGGACCGGGCGATCCGGAACCGCCGGCTCAACCGCCTGGTCACCGACGTCGAGCTGCCCGTCGGTCCCGCCGACGTCGCGCTCCGCCCGGTCGACGAGACCGCGGTGCGCGAGCTCTTCGCGAAGCTGCAGTTCCGCACGCTGCTCGACCGCGTCTTCAAGGTGGCCGGGTCGGGCGACCCTGTCGAGCCGGCGGCCGAGGGCACCGTCACCGACGGCGCGCCGACCCCGCCGCCCGTCAAGACCCTGATCGACGAAGAGCTCGGCTACTGGCTCGAGCGCCGCAACGCGACCGAGGCGGCGAACGGCTACGGCGTCGCGGTCGAGGTCATCGACGGACGCCTCAGCGCCATCGGCATCGCGACGCACGACGACGCCGTGCTGGTGCCGGGCGGCAGCGGCGCGAAGGACTACGAGCAGCTCTCGGCCTGGTTCGCCTCCGACGCCCCGAAGCACTTCCACGACGCCAAGGCCGCGATCAAGGCGCTCGGCACCGCCGGCTTCGTCGTGAACGGCATCGCCGGCGACGCCCGGATCATGGGGTGGCTCGCGCAGCCCGGCAAGCAGGGGCAGCCACTGTCGGACCTCGTCTACCAGGAGCTCGGCGAAGAACTGCCGACGGCTGACCCCAACCAGCTGGTCCCCGAGACCGACCCGGTCAACGTCGGGGTGCACGCGTGGTTCGTGCTCCGCGTCACCACGGCCCTGCGCGCCCGGATCGACGCATCCTCGCTGCGGGTCCTCGACGACATCGAGCTGCCGCTCGTGTCGGTGCTGGCCGGCATGGAGACCATCGGTGTCGGCATCGACCGCCCGGTGCTCACCGGCCTGTCGAAGGAACTGGGGGAGCGCGCCGCCGAGCTCGCGCAGCAGGCCTTCGCCGAGATCGGGCACGAGGTCAACCTCGGGTCGCCGAAGCAGCTGCAGGAAGTCCTGTTCACCGAGCTCGCGATGCCGAAGACCCGCAAGACCAAGACCGGGTTCTCGACCGACGCCGCAAGCCTGGCCGACCTGCAGGAACAGCACCCGCACCCGTTCCTCGGGCTCCTGCTGCAGCACCGCGACGCCACGAAGCTCCGGCAGATCGTCGACACGCTCGACGCCGCCGTGGTCGACGGGCGCATCCACACCCGCTACGAGCAGACCGGTACGAGCACGGGCCGGGTCTCGTCGACCGACCCGAACCTGCAGAACATCCCGGTGAAGACGGCCGTCGGTCGCCGGATCCGGTCGGCGTTCGCGGTCGCTGAGCCGTACACGACGCTCGTGACCGCCGACTACTCGCAGATCGAGATGCGGATCATGGCGCACCTCTCCGGCGACCCGGGGCTCATCCAGGCCTTCAACGAGGGCGAGGACCTGCACCGCTTCGTCGGCGCCCGGGTGTTCGGCGTCGACCCGTCCGAGGTCTCCAACGAGATGCGCACGAAGGTCAAGGCGATGTCCTACGGCCTGGCCTACGGGTTGAGTGCCTTCGGTCTGTCGAAGCAGCTGCGCATCGAGCAGTCCGAGGCCCGCACCCTGATGACCGAGTACTTCGCCCGCTTCGGTGCGGTGCGCGACTACCTGCGCAACGTCGTCGAGCAGGCACGCGAGGACGGCTACACCGAGACGATCTTCGGTCGCCGTCGCCCGTTCCCCGACCTGAAGAGCCCGAACCGGGTCCTGCGTGAGAACGCCGAACGCGCCGCGCTGAACGCCCCGATCCAGGGTTCGGCCGCCGACATCATCAAGATCGCGATGCTCGGGGTCGCCGACGACCTGCGCGAGGGCGAGCTGCAGTCCCACCTGCTGCTCCAGGTGCACGACGAGCTCATCCTCGAGGTCGCGCCCGGTGAGCAGGAGCGTGTGGAGGAGATCCTCCGCACCCGGATGGGCAGCGCTGCCGAGCTGAGCGTCCCGCTCGACGTCTCGGTCGGCGTGGGGCCGAACTGGGAGAGCGCCGCCCACTGACCCGGGCTGCTCGGGGTCCTGCCGACCCACGGGTCGGTAGGGTCGGGGCATGAGCGAAGAGCGTCCTGTCCGCCAGCCGTCCGCCGTCGACCGCGTCGCCGAGGACTGGGTCACCACCCTCGTCGACCTCGACCCGACGACCGCCACGTACATCGGCGTCCCGGGGCGCACGGGGGAGTACGGCGACACCTCGCCCGCCGGTGCCGCCGCGATGGCCGAGGCCGCGCGCGGTGCGAAGCGTGCGCTCGACGCCGCTCCCGCCGTCGACTCCGTGGACCAGGTGACGAAGGCCGACCTCGGCGCCGAGCTGGACCTGGTGCAGGAGTCGTACGAGCGCAAGCTGCACCTCCGCGACCTCAACGTCATCGCGAGCCCGGCGCAGTCGGTCCGCGAGATCATCGACCTGATGCCGACCGCGACCGAGGGCGACTGGCAGGACATCGCGAGCCGGCTGCACGCGCTGCCGGACGCCCTCGAGGGCATCCGTGAGACCCTGCTCGAGGGCACCCGCGAAGACGTCACCCCGGCCAAGCGCCAGGTCGCCCTGGTCGCCGAGCAGGCAGCCCGGAACGGCGCCGAGGACGGCTTCTTCGCGCGCCTCGCCGAAGGCGCCGCGTTCGACGACGGTTCGCCGGTGCCGGACACGCTCCGCGCCGAGCTCACCCGCGGAGCCCAGGTCGCCTCGGCCGCGTACCGCTCGCTCGGGCAGTTCCTGGAGCACGAGCTGCTGCCGCTCGCCACCCCCGTGGACGCCGTCGGTCGCGAAGCCTACGAGCTCCACTCGCGCCGGTTCCTCGGGGCGGTCGTCGACCTCGACGAGACGTACGAGTGGGGCCTCGAGGAACTCGCGCGCATGCGGGACGAGCAGGAGCGCATCGCCGACCGCATCGAGTCCGGCGCGAGCGTCGCCCGGGCGATCGAGGTGCTCGACACCGACCCGTCCCGGATCCTGCACGGAACCGACGCGCTGCAGCGGTGGATGCAGGAGACGAGTGACGCGTCGATCGCCGCGATGGCCGGGACCTACTTCGACATCCCGGACCCGATCCGTCGCCTGGAGTGCCGGATCGCCCCCACGCAAGAGGGCGGCATCTACTACAGCGGCCCCTCCGACGACTTCTCCCGTGCCGGCCGCATGTGGTGGTCGGTGCCCGAGGGCGTCACCGAGTTCGGCACCTGGCGCGAGAAGACGACGGTCTACCACGAGGGCGTCCCCGGACACCACCTGCAGATCAGCCAGGGCGTCTACAACCGTGGCGAGCTGAACACCTGGCGCCGGCAGCTGTCCGGGGCCTCCGGGCACGTCGAGGGCTGGGCGCTGTACGCCGAGCGGCTGATGGAGCAGCTCGGGTTCCTCGACGACGACGGCGACCGGCTCGGCATGCTCGACGGGCAGCGGATGCGTGCGGCCCGCGTCGTGCTCGACATCGGCGTGCACCTGCAGAAGACGAACCCCGACGGCGGCGGCTGGACGTGGGAGTACGCGCTCGACTTCATGGGGCAGAACGTCAACATGGACCCGGCGTTCGTCCGGTTCGAGGTCGCCCGGTACTTCGGGTGGCCGGGGCAGGCACCCTCGTACAAGGTGGGTCAGCGCGTCTGGGAGTCCATCCGCGACGAGGTCGCCGCGCGCGAGGGAGCTGACTTCGACCTGAAGGCGTTCCACCACCGTGCGCTCTCGCTCGGCAGCATCGGCCTCGACACCCTCCGGACCGCGCTGGTCGGGTGACGCGCCGTCGACACGCCCGGTTGTGGGGCCTCCGCCGGTGCGGTTAGACTTGTGCGGCGCAATCCGCGCCACTCAATCAATCGCCACGGCGGTGCACCACGGGGGCCGAGTCCCCGCACGCCATGGCCCGACTCATGTCCGTTCGGAGCAATCTCTACATGACAACCACTACGACCAAGGCTCCTAAGCAGGTCGCCATCAACGACATCGGTTCGGCTGATGACTTCCTGGCCGAGGTCGAGAAGACCCTGAAGTTCTTCAACGACGGTGATCTCATCTCCGGCACCGTCGTGAAGATCGACCGCGACGAGGTCCTCCTCGACGTCGGTTACAAGACCGAGGGCGTCATCCCCTCGCGCGAGCTCTCGATCAAGCACGACGTCGACCCCAACGAGGTCGTCGAGGTCGGCGACGAGGTCGAGGCCCTGGTTCTCCAGAAGGAGGACAAGGAAGGCCGCCTCATCCTGTCGAAGAAGCGCGCGCAGTACGAGCGTGCGTGGGGCGACGTCGAGAAGATCAAGGAGTCCGACGGCGTCGTGACCGGGACGGTCATCGAGGTCGTCAAGGGCGGTCTCATCGTCGACATCGGCCTCCGTGGCTTCCTCCCCGCCTCGCTCATCGAGCTCCGTCGTGTCCGCGACCTCACGCCGTACCTCGGCCAGGAGATCGAGGCCAAGATCCTCGAGCTCGACAAGAACCGCAACAACGTGGTCCTGTCGCGCCGTGCGCTCCTCGAGCAGACGCAGTCCGAGTCCCGGACGACGTTCCTCAACAACCTCCACAAGGGCCAGGTCCGCAAGGGCATCGTGTCCTCGATCGTCAACTTCGGTGCGTTCGTGGACCTCGGCGGCGTCGACGGTCTCGTCCACGTCTCCGAGCTCAGCTGGAAGCACATCGAGCACGCCAGCGAGGTCGTCGAGGTCGGTCAGGAAGTCACCGTCGAGATCCTCGAGGTCGACCTGGACCGCGAGCGCGTGTCGCTCTCGCTCAAGGCGACGCAGGAGGACCCGTGGCAGGTCTTCGCCCGCACCCACGCGATCGGTCAGATCGCACCGGGCAAGGTCACGAAGCTCGTCCCGTTCGGTGCCTTCGTCCGCGTTGCCGACGGCATCGAGGGCCTGGTGCACATCTCGGAGCTCTCGAACAAGCACGTCGAGCTCGCCGAGCAGGTCGTGTCGGTCAACGACGAGGTCTTCGTCAAGATCATCGACATCGACCTCGACCGTCGCCGCATCTCGCTGAGCCTCAAGCAGGCGAACGAGGGCGTCGACCCGGAGAGCGACGAGTTCGACCCGGCGCTCTACGGCATGCCGACCGAGTACGACGACAAGGGTGACTACAAGTACCCCGAGGGCTTCGACCCGGAGACCAACGAGTGGCTCGAGGGCTACGACACGCAGCGCACCGAGTGGGAGGGCCAGTACGCGGCCGCCCAGGCGCGTTGGGAAGCCCACAAGGCGCAGGTCGCGAAGACCATCGCCGACGAGGCGCAGGGTGGCTTCGACCTCCCGGCCACGGCTTCCTCATCGTCGTCGACCTCGTCGTTCGCCGGCGAGACGGGTGGCGCAAGCCCCCTGGCCGACGACGCGTCGCTCGCTGCACTCCGCGAGAAGCTCAGCTCGACCAACAACTGATCGAGCGGTTCGTCCCGACCGGAAGCCCGGCACCCCTGACAGGGTGCCGGGCTTCCGGCGTTTCCGGGCATCGGGGTCGTTACCCTGTTGCCGTGCACATCATCGGACTCACGGGCGGCATCGCCGCGGGCAAGTCGACCGTCTCCCGACGCTGGACCGAGCACGGGGCAGTCGTCGTCGACGCCGACCGACTGGCGCGGGACGCCGTGGCACCGGGCAGCCCGGGCCTGGCGCAGGTCGCCGAGCGGTTCGGACCGTCGGTGATCGCCGCCGACGGTGCCCTCGACCGGCCGGCGCTCGGGTCGATCGTGTTCGCGGACCCCGCGGCGCGGAAGGACCTCGAAGCCATCACGCACCCCGAGGTCTGGCGGCTCGCGCAGCAGGCGTTCGACGCCGCCGAGGCCGCCGACCCCGACGCCGTGGTGGTCTACGACGTGCCGTTGCTCGCCGAGGCCCGCGGCTCGCGCCCGCTCCGGTTCGACGCGGTCGTGGTGGTCGACGCCCCCGCTGCGCAGCGCATCGAACGGCTCGTCGAGCACCGCGGGATGCCCCGTGACGAGGCCGAGCGTCGTGTCGCCGCCCAGGCGAGCGACGCAGACCGTCTCGCCCTCGCCGACCACGTCGTCGACGCCACCGGGACGCTCGAGCAGACGATCCGCTCCGCTGACGAGGTGTGGGCACGGATCACGGCATGAGCCACCGTCTGCTGCTGGTCCTCGCCGCGATCGTCCTCGTGGCGATCGGGGCCGGCTCGCTCGTCGCCGCGAACGTCCTCGGTGCCCAGCGAGTGGCGGACAACGGCCGGGTCGCGGTGCACGAGCGGCCGTCGGGTGACGAACGCGGGCCTCACGGGGAGTTCCACCGGTTCCGGCTCGGAACGGTGAACGGTGAGCGGCTCACCCCGAACCGCGACGACTTCGCCGCGCGCACGTCGGCCGACGGTCCGCTCCTGTTGTTCCTGCCCGCGACCCGGTCCCGTCCGGCCGAGTACCAGCGGTTCCTCGGGGCCGCGCTGGCGGACGGCTACCACGTGCTCGGCCTCGACTACTGGAACCTCGGTCGCACCCTGTCCGGCACGTGCGAGGCGGACGCGCGCTGCTACGGCCTGGTCCAGCGGAACCGCTTCGACGGCACCCGGCCGTCGGAGTTCAGCGCGGTCAGTCCGGCCGGGTCCATCGTCTCGCGCTTCCGTGACGCCGTCGCGTACCTCGACGACCACGACCCCGAGGGCGGCTGGGGGCGGTTCGTCCAGGGCGACGACCGCATCGTCTGGAACGACGTCGTCGTGGCCGGGCACTCGCAGGGCGGCGGAGAGGCGGCGTACATCGCACACATCCGCAGCGTCCACGGTGCGTTGATGTTCTCCTCGCCCGTCGAGTCCCGCGGGCCGTCGCACGCAGCGTGGATGGACCGCCCGGGCCGGACACCGGTCGACCGGATGTACGCCATCGACGACGTCCGTGACGCGTTCGGCCCCCGCATCACCGGTTCGTGGGACGTCCTCGGGCTGAGTGGCGTGTCCGGGCCGTTCGAGACGGACACCACCCCGCCCGTCGCCGGCGCGGACCCGCACGCGATCCTCACCGACCTCCGCGGCGACGGCAAGGCGCACTCCCTGATCATCAAGGACTCGACACCGCTCACCCGTGACGGCGTGCCCCGGATGCTCCCGCTCTGGCAGTGGATGCTGCACCGGTTCTCCACAGATCCCGCTGTTCCCTCCGACCGCTCATAGGGTCGGGCAATAGCCTTCTTGCGTGCAGCCCGTTCGCGATGAACCCGACCTGCGCTCGCTCATCCGTGCCCGTGCGGCCGGCGGGGGCGAGCGCCACTTCCTCGAGGATGCTCGCTCCGAGCGCGTCCTGACGTACCGTGCGCTCGACGACGCGGTCACCGCGTGGTCGCGGACCTTCGACGCGATCGGCATCGCCCCGTCGGGTGCCGTCCTGGTCGACGTGGGCGACCCGCTCGCGTTCGCGGTCGTGCACCTGAGCGCCGTCGCCGCAGGTCTCAGGGCGATCCCCGTCGACACCGGGCAGCCGGCCACCGAGCCCGGCCGTCTCGCCGACCTGATCGGCGGTGCGTCCATCGTCGTGTCCGACCGCGCGGTGGACGCGACCGTGCCCGGGGCGCCGGCCAGCGGGATCGACCCCGCCACGTTCCTCCCGACCGCCGTCCGTGACGGCGACCTGCCCGCCGACAGCCCGCACGCGCCGGGTCAGGGTTCCGTCGTGCTGTTCACCTCCGGGTCGACCGGCACACCGAAGGGCGTCGAGCTGCCCGAGACGCAGCTGCTGTTCGTCGCCCGGGCCGTCGCGCGGCACAACCGGCTCGTGCCCGACGACCGCGGGTTCAACTCGTTGCCGCTGTTCCACGTCAACGCCGAGGTGGTCGGGCTGCTCGCGACGCTCGTCGCCGGCGCGACCCTGGTGCTCGACCGGCGCTTCCGTCGCACCGGGTTCTGGGACCTGCTCGCGGAACGACGGATCACCTGGCTGAACGCCGTCCCGGCCGTCCTGGCCGTGCTGGCGAAGACCGGGCCGCTCGAGTTCCCGTCGGGCCTGCGGTTCGTGCGCAGCGCGTCGGCGCCGCTGCCCGATCCCGTGCGCGCCGCCCTCGGCGACGTGCCGCTCGTCGTGAGCTGGGGCATGACCGAGGGCGCCTCGCAGATCACGGCGACCCCGCTGGACGAACCGGCCCGGCCGGGTACCGTCGGGGTGCCGGTCGGGTCCGAGGTGCAGGTCCGAGGCGAGGACGGCTCACTCCTGCCCGCCGACGAGATCGGCGCCCTGTGGGTGCGTGGTGCGGGGATCGTCCGCGGGTACCTCGGGGGCCGTGCGTCCGAGCGATTCGACGCCGACGGCTGGCTCCACACCGGTGACGTCGGGTCCGTCAGCGCCGACGGCTGGGTGTCCCTGGCCGGGCGCTCCGACGACGTCATCAACCGCGGTGGCGAGAAGGTCTACCCGTCCGAGGTCGAGGACGTCCTGCTCGGCGACCCACGTGTGCTCGAGGCGGTCGTCGTCGGCCGCCCCGACGACGTGCTCGGTGCCGTCCCGATCGCCTACGTGATCCCGCAGCCCGACGAATTTGTCGACCACGCAGCCCTCGTGGCCGACCTCGTGGCCCGGGCCGAGGCGCACCTGACGCGGTTCCGCCGACCTGTCGAGGTCATCGTCGTGCCCGACCTGCCGCGTGCGCCCACCGGCAAGGTGCAGCGCGCGAAGGTCCGGACCATGGCCCGACCCTCGTGAACGGACCATCACGCGTGTCGCCGGCGTCGACCGGCGCTGAGCCGGGGGTGCAGACACCGACGCGCACGGCCGCGGGCAAGCCCCGGCACCTGTACGAGGTCGACGTGCTCCGCATCCTCACGTTCGCGTGTGTGATCGGGGTGCACACCACGAGCCACACCGCCGCCGCCGACGACGTCGGGCTGAACGCGCTGCTCGCCCTGCTGCACTTCACCCGGCTGGTCTTCTTCTCGCTGACCGCGTTCGTGCTCGTGTACAGCTACACGTTGCGCCCGCGTCCGATGGCGCAGTTCTGGCCGAAGCGGTTCCTGCTCGTGGGCGTGCCGTACCTGGCGTGGTCGTTCCTCTACGTCGCGGCGGCGTGGCTGCTGAGTCCGACCCGCCGGGGCGACGTCCCGGACCTGGTGCGCACCGCGGCCGAGGGCATCGTCACCGGCACCTCGTGGTACCACCTGTACTTCCTGCTCGTGACGATGCAGGTGTACCTGCTCCTGCCGGTGATCGTCTGGCTGGTGCGCCGGACCCGCGGGCACCACGTGACCGTGCTGGTCGTGGCTTTCCTGGTCCAGCTGGTGGTGTTCGCCGGGTACAAGTACTTCCCGGCGAGCGACGCGTGGATGCACGGGTACCAGAAGCAGTTCTTCTTCTCGTACGTCTTCTTCATCGTCTCGGGGGCGATCGCCGCCGACCACGCGGACGCCTTCCTGCGGTTCATCCGGCTCCACCGCCGTTCGGTCCTGTGGGCCTTCGCCGGTGTCGGGGGGGCTCACCCTGGGCGTGTGGGCGCTGCAGGTCGGCCTCGGGCAGTCCCTCTACGCCGCGGGGACACCGCTGCAGCCGATCCAGGCGGTCTGGAGCACCGCGGTGTTCGTCGGGTTCCTGGCGATCGGCGCCGCGTGGGCGGACCGCCGGCGACCCGGCAGCCGGGCCGCCCGTTTCGTCGACTACGCGTCCGATCGCTCGTTCGGCATCTTCCTGAGCCACCCGTTCGTCATCTGGATCCTGCTCTTCGGCGACAGCTGGCTCGAGGCCGCCGTGCCACGGCCGTGGCTCACCCTCGTCACGTACGTGCTCGTGTTGGTCCTGTCCGTCGCGGTGACCGAGCTGTTCCGGTGGACGCCGCTCAGCGTGCCGCTGACCGGCCGGCCGTCGTTGTCCTCTCGGGCGTCGCGAGCGGCGCGGGCGCGTCGTTCCGCAGGCGCGGCGGCGCCCCGGCGGTCGCCGGAACCGGTGGAGCCGGACGACGCCCTCGTCGGCGAGACCGACGACGTCGGGCGGCGCGCGGCGCGCTGAGCGCCCGCGCGCCCGGCGCAGCTCTGGGAGGTCCCGTCCGTGGTGCGACGGCGGCGCCATCGCACCGAGTCCGGAACCCCGCACCAGCCGTGCGGGGCGGTGGACGCGTGGCGGGCGGCCGGGAGGCGCGGGGCGGGCCCGACGCGTGCCTCCCGGCCGTCGCGCGCGGACCACCAGGGCCGGCGCACGTTCCGCGCGTCGCCCGTCAGGCCGGGCGCTGCTCGGCCTTCGGGGTGCCGATCTCGAGCACGCCGTCGGTGGAGGTCAGCCGCTGCGGCTTCATGAACCAGGCGACGACGGCCGCGGCTCCGAGCAGGGCGCAGGAGAGCGCGAAGGGCACCTGCCAGCCCGAGGCGTCGATGAGCAGGCCGAACACGATGGGCGAGACCACCCCGGCGATGCCGAACCCGGTGTTCATGAAGCCCGAGGCCGTGCCGGACCACTGCGGCGCGACGTCCATCGGAATCGCCCAGAGGTTGGCGTTGCAGAGTTCGAGGAAGAAGAACGACAGGGCCAGCGAGATCGTCGCGACGAGCAGGCCCTGCCCGATCACGAGCGGGATGAGGCAGAGGAGCGAGCCGCCGAGTCCGATCACCAGGATGATCCGGCGGGCGTTCCGGGTGTTCCCGCCGCGGTGGATGATGCGGTCACTGAGCATCCCGCCGACCGTGTCCCCGACGACACCGGCCAGCAGGATGAGGGTGGTGAACAGGGCGAAGTCGCCGATCTCCAGGCCGTAGGTGGAGCTGAGGAACGTCGGGAGCCACGTGAGGAACACCCAGAGGGTCCAGCCGTACCCGAAGTCGACGAAGGTGACCGGCAGGATCTGCTTCGCCATCTGCCGCCACGGCACCGGGGGACGGGTCGCACGGGTCTCGACCGGCGGGAGCTCGGCGAGCTCGACCTGCGTGATGCCCTTCGCGGACTCGGGCTTGTCGCGGAACCAGACGAACCAGACGACGGCCCACGCCAGGGACAGCACCGCGGTGGCGAAGAACGCCCAGCGCCAGCTTCCCGTCGCGCCGATCACCCACGCGACGATGAGCGGGGCCAGGGCGTTGCCGAGCCGGGCGGCCGAGTGGACCACGCCCTGGGCGAAGCCGTTCCGGTCGCGGGGGATCCAGCGGCTCATCGCCTGGGTGGCGGTCGGGAACGCGGCGGCCTCGCTCAGGCCGAGCAGCGCACGAGCAGCGAACAGGGTCCAGAAGCCGACGGCGAAGCCGGTCCAGAGCGTCGCGACGCCCCAGATCACCGTGATGACGAAGAGTGCCCGGCGCGGGCCGAACTTCTCGCTGATCGTGCCGCCGAACACCTGCAGCAGGGCGTACGGCAACGAGAAGGCGGAGACGATGAGGCCGGCGGTCGCCTCGTTGAACCCGAACTCCTCGGTGATGTGCGGCAGCGCCGTCGAGATGTTCGTCCGGTCGATGTACGAGATCGCGTACATGCAGCAGAGCAGGACGAGCACACGCCCGCGGATGCGTCCGCGGAACGGGGTGCCCTTGATCGGTGCGGCCGGGGTCGCCGTGGTCATGAGGCCTCTTCGGGGGAGTGGGAAGGAGTCGGGTGGCTGATCGGATCGAACGGTATGCCCGGTGGCCATCAGTCGACTTGGAGCCCGCTTGCAGCGGACAATACGCCGAGGGCGAGCAGGGGTCCTCGATGTCAGGGGTGCCGACTACCGTTGTCCCCATGGGTGTTGCGATCGAACCGACCCGAGCGGTACGTCCGTTCGAGGTCATCAGCGAGTACTCGCCGAGTGGCGACCAGCCCGCGGCCATCGCGGAACTCGCCGGACGGATCAACGCTGGTGAGACCGACGTCGTGCTGCTGGGTGCGACCGGTACCGGCAAGTCGGCGACGACCGCGTGGCTCATCGAGCAGGTGCAGCGGCCGACGCTCGTGCTCGCGCACAACAAGACCCTCGCGGCCCAGCTCGCCAACGAGTTCCGCAGCCTGATGCCGAACAACGCGGTCGAGTACTTCGTCTCGTACTACGACTACTACCAGCCCGAGGCGTACGTCCCGCAGACCGACACCTTCATCGAGAAGGACTCGTCGGTCAACGCCGAGGTCGAACGGCTCCGGCACTCGACGACGAACTCGCTGCTCAGCCGCCGCGACAGCGTCGTGGTGTCGACGGTCTCCTGCATCTACGGCCTGGGGACGCCCGAGCAGTACATGAACGCGTCGGTCGCACTCCACGTGGGTCAGACGATCTCCCGCGACCAGCTGGTGCGCAAGTTCGTCGCGATGCAGTACCAGCGCAACGACGTCGACTTCGCACGCGGCACGTTCCGGGTCCGCGGCGACACCATCGAGATCATCCCGATGTACGAAGAGCACGCCATCCGCATCGAGATGTTCGGCGACGAGGTCGAGGCGCTCTCGTCGCTGCACCCCCTCACCGGCAACGTCATCGACGACCTGCCTGCCGTGTCGATCTTCCCGGCTTCGCACTACGTCGCCGACACCGACGTGATGCACCGCGCGATCGCCTCCATCAAGGAAGAACTCGCGGAACGGCTCGCCGAGCTCGAGGGCCAGGGCAAGCTGCTCGAGGCCCAGCGACTCCGCATGCGCACCACGTTCGACATCGAGATGATGGAGCAGATCGGGTTCTGCTCCGGCATCGAGAACTACTCGCGGCACATGGACGGCCGTGGTCCGGGCGAGGCACCGCACTGCCTCATCGACTACTTCCCCGACGACTTCCTCCTGGTCATCGACGAGTCGCACGTCACCGTGCCGCAGATCGGCGCGATGTACGAAGGCGACGCCTCGCGCAAGCGCACGCTCGTCGAGCACGGCTTCCGTCTGCCGAGCGCGATGGACAACCGTCCGCTCAAGTGGGAGGAGTTCCTCGACCGCGTCGGCCAGAAGGTCTTCCTGTCGGCGACGCCCGGCAAGTACGAGCTCGGGATCACGGACAGCGTGGTCGAGCAGATCATCCGCCCGACGGGTCTGATCGACCCCGAGATCGTGGTCAAGCCGAGCGACGGCCAGATCGACGACCTGCTCGAGGAGATCAAGCAGCGGGTCGAGAAGGACGAGCGCGTCCTCGTCACCACGCTGACCAAGCGCATGGCCGAGGAACTCACCGACTTCCTCGGGAACGCCGGAGTCCGCGTCCGGTACCTGCACTCCGACGTCGACACCCTCAAGCGCGTCGAGCTGCTGACCGAGCTGCGGCAGGGTGTCTACGACGTGCTCGTCGGCATCAACCTGCTGCGCGAGGGGCTCGACCTGCCCGAGGTGTCGCTCGTGGCGATCCTCGACGCCGACAAGGAAGGCTTCCTCCGCTCGTCGACGTCGCTCATCCAGACGATCGGTCGCGCTGCCCGCAACGTGTCGGGCCAGGTGCTCATGTACGCCGACAAGATGACCGACTCGATGAAGACCGCGATCGAGGAGACCGATCGCCGTCGTGAGAAGCAGGTCGCCTACAACCTGGAGCGCGGCATCGACCCCCAGCCGCTGCGCAAGAAGATCGCGGACATCACCGAGGTCCTGCAGCGCGAGAACGACGACACGAAGGCGCTCCTGCAGGGTCGCCCCGGCACCGACGGCCGTCGGTCGCCCACGCCGAACCTCAAGCGCGGCGGCATCGCGGGCGAGGGCGCGACGCAGCTCGGTGCCACCATCGCCGACCTGAACGACCAGATGCTGCAGGCTGCGGCCGAGCTGAAGTTCGAGCTCGCGGCGCGACTGCGCGACGAGGTGCAGGACCTGAAGAAGGCCCTGCGCCAGATGGAGTCGGCCGGGCATGTCAGCTGACGGCGCCCGCACGGTCGTCGTCACCGGCGCGAGTGCCGGGCTCGGGTACCACGCCGCCGAGCAGCTCGCCGCGGCGGGGCACCGCGTGGTGCTGGCCACGCGCGACCGTGACCGGGCGGACGCCGCCGAGCGCAGCATCCGACGGCACGTCGACGGAGCCTCGCTCGCCCACGTCCACCTCGACCTCGCCGACCTCGACTCGGTCAACGCCGCCGCCGACGAACTCGCCGCGCTGGAACCCGACGGCGTCGACGCGGTCGTGAACAACGCCGGGGTCGTCGGGGCGTCCACGCCGGGGAGCACGGCGCAGGGCACCGAACTGCAGATCGGCACGAACCACCTGGGACACTTCGCGTGGACCGCCCTGGTCCTGCCCCTGCTCGAACGACGAGCCGGCCGGGTCGTGCACCTCGGGTCGATCGCCCACCGGTTCGCACAGCTCGACACGACCGATCCACTCGGGGTCGGTCGGTACTCGAGCCACCGCCAGTACGCCAGGAGCAAGCTCGCGGTGATGCTGTTCGGCTTCGAGCTCGCCGAACGACTGGCCGACTCGGGGTCGTCCGTCTCGAGCGTCGTCGCGCACCCCGGCCTGTCGCTCGACCGACTGTCACCGGCCCGCCCGGACGTCAGCCCGACACGACCTGAACCCGAGTGGATCCGCCCGGCGCAGCGCATCGTCGCCCAGGGCAAGGACGTCGGCGCCCAGCCGCTCGTGCACGCGGCCGTCGGTGCCGACGTGCGCTCGGGGGAGTACTGGGGCCCGGCAGGCTGGATGCAGCTCCGTGGTCCGGCCACGGTGGTCGCGGCCGAACCACGGGCGCACGACCGTACGGTCGCAGCACAGCTCTGGGCGGCGAGCGAGCGCGCATCCGGTGTCGCGTTCGCTCTCGACGCACTCGTCTGACCCTCCATCCCGGCCGAATGTCGGTGCCGCTTCGTAGAATCGACGACGATGACCATCACCTCTGACCCCGGTACCTCGACGTCGGGCCGGAACGCCTTCGGCGAGCCCGCTGACCTCCACCTCCCCGGCGGGACCGCACCGCACAGCACCTCCACGCTCAGCGTGCGCGGCGCCCGCGTGCACAACCTCCGTGACGTCGACCTCGAGATCCCGCGCGACTCGCTCGTCGTCTTCACCGGCCTGTCCGGGTCGGGCAAGTCCTCGCTGGCGTTCGACACGATCTTCGCCGAGGGACAGCGCCGGTACGTCGAGTCGCTGTCCGCCTATGCGCGCCAGTTCCTCGGCCAGGTCGACCGTCCCGACGTCGACTTCATCGAGGGGCTCTCGCCGGCGGTCTCGATCGACCAGAAGTCGACGAACCGCAACCCCCGGTCGACGGTCGGCACGATCACCGAGGTCTACGACTACATGCGTCTGCTCTGGGCGCGCATCGGGGTCCCGCACTGCCCGACGTGTGGCGAGGTGATCAGCAAGCAGACCGTGCAGCAGATCGCCGACCAGCTCATGCAGTTCGAGACCGGCACCCGGTTCCAGGTCCTCGCGCCCGTCATCTCCAAGAAGAAGGGCGAGTTCGTCGACCTCTTCCAAGAACTCGCGGCGTCCGGCTACGCCCGTGCGATCGTGGACGGGGAGCGCATCCAGCTCAGCGACCCGCCCAAGCTCAAGAAGCAGGTCAAGCACGACATCTCGGTCATCGTCGACCGCCTGGTGGCGAGCGACGACATCCTCGGTCGTCTCACCGACTCGCTCGAGACCGCCCTGCGGTTGACCGACGGCACCGTCGGCATCGACCTGGTGGACCACGAGGGGCCCGGAGCGGTCCGGACCTACTCCGAGAACCTCTCGTGCCCGAACAACCACCCGCTCGCGCTCACCGAGATCGAGCCGCGCACGTTCTCGTTCAACGCGCCGTTCGGTGCGTGCCCCGAGTGCTCCGGCCTCGGCACGCGCATGTCGGTCGACCCCGACCTGGTGCTCGGCGACCCCGAGGCCTCGTTGCGCGACGGCGTCCTGCTGCCCTGGACCGGGACGAGCGGGCTGTACTCCTACTTCGACAAGCTGCTCGGCGGCCTCGGCAAGGAGCTCGGCTTCTCGCTCGACACCCCGTGGAACCAGCTCGACCCCGCGGTGCAGGCGTCGATCCTGACCGGCAAGGACTTCCAGGTGTCGGTCTCCTGGCGCAACCGGTTCGGCCGCGAGATGCGGTACACGAGCGGGTTCGAGGGCGTCATGCCCTACATCGAGCGCAAGTTCGCCGAGGCCGAGTCGGACTCGCAGCGGCAGCGCTTCCAGGGCTACCTGCGCGAGGTCCCGTGCCCGGTGTGCGAGGGAACCCGTCTCAAGCCCGAGGTGCTCGCGGTGACGGTCAACGACCGCAGCATCGCGGACGTCACCGACATGTCGCTCGACAACGCGTACGCGTTCATGGACGAGCTGACGCTGACCGACCGTGAAGCGCACATCGCCGCCGCGGTCCTCCGCGAGATCCGCGCACGCCTCGAGTTCCTGCTCGAGGTCGGTCTGAACTACCTCACGCTGGCACGTGGTGCCGGTGGTCTGTCCGGCGGTGAGGCGCAGCGCATCCGTTTGGCGACGCAGATCGGCTCCGGGCTGACCGGCGTGCTGTACGTGCTCGACGAGCCGAGCATCGGCCTGCACCAGCGCGACAATCGTCGACTCATCGACACCCTGGTCAAGCTCAAGGACCTCGGCAACACGCTCATCGTCGTCGAGCACGACGAGGACACGATCCGCACGGCCGACTGGGTCGTCGACATCGGCCCCGGCGCCGGTGTGAACGGCGGCAACGTGGTGCACTCCGGCTCGTACGAGGGCATTATCGAGAACCGTGAGTCGATCACCGGTGACTACCTCGCCGGCCGACGCGCGATCGAGGTGCCGGCCGAGCGCCGCAAGGTCAACCT
The DNA here is from genome assembly GCF_003224385.1 of Curtobacterium sp. MCPF17_003. Lineage (NCBI taxonomy): Bacteria > Bacillati > Actinomycetota > Actinomycetes > Micrococcales > Microbacteriaceae > Curtobacterium > Curtobacterium sp. MCPF17_003. Next base: position 19,095 of record NZ_QKLC01000023.1, read on the forward strand.
GAAGCGGGCCATCACCGTGCAGGGCGCCCGCGCGAACAACCTCAAGTCGATCGACGCGGACTTCCCCCTCGGTGTTTTCACCGCGGTCACGGGCGTGAGTGGTTCCGGCAAGTCGACGCTGGTGAACGACATCCTGTACAAGGTGCTCGCCAACCAGCTCAACGGCGCACGGCACATCGCGGGAAAGCACACCCGGGTGAAGGGCCTCGACCAGCTCGACAAGGTCGTGCACGTCGACCAGGCACCGATCGGCCGCACGCCACGGTCGAACCCCGCGACCTACACGGGCGTGTTCGACCGCATCCGTCAGCTGTTCGCCGAGACGCAGGAGGCCAAGACGCGTGGCTACCAGCCCGGCCGCTTCAGCTTCAACGTCAAGGGCGGCCGCTGCGAGAACTGCGCGGGCGACGGCACGATCAAGATCGAGATGAACTTCCTGCCCGACGTCTACGTCGCGTGCGAGGTGTGCGGTGGTGCGCGCTACAACCGCGAGACGCTCCAGGTGCACTACAAGGGCAAGAACATCTCCGAGGTCCTCGACATGCCGATCAGCGAGGCGGCCGAGTTCTTCGAGCCGATCTCGGCGATCCACCGGTACATGGCGACCCTCGTCGACGTGGGCCTCGGCTACGTGCGCCTGGGCCAGAGCGCGACCACGCTCTCCGGCGGCGAGGCGCAGCGCGTCAAGCTCGCCACCGAGCTGCAGCGCCGCTCGAACGGCCGCACGGTCTACGTGCTCGACGAGCCGACCACCGGTCTGCACTTCGAGGACGTCCGAAAGCTGCTCCTCGTGCTGCAGAGCCTGGTCGACAAGGGCAACACCGTCATCACGATCGAGCACAACCTCGACGTCATCAAGTCCGCCGACTGGTTGATCGACATGGGACCCGAGGGCGGTTCCGGTGGTGGCACGGTCCTGGCGACGGGCACCCCGGAACACGTGGCGACCGTGCCGGAGAGCCACACCGGTGTCTTCCTGCGCGAGATCTTCGACGCGCAGGACGCCCGGGTCGGCAAGCAGCAGGCGGTCGGCGCACGCCAGGCCACCCAGAAGCAGCAGGGCACGACCAAGCAGGCGAGCAAGCAGAAGGCGGGTGCTCGGTAGGTGGCGGACACCGTCCCGTGGCGTCCGAAGGCGGGGGAGATCCCGACCGACCCGGGCGTCTACCGCTGGCGTGACGAAGCCGGTCGGGTGCTCTACGTCGGCAAGGCGAAGAACCTCCGCGCCCGGCTGAGCAACTACTTCGCACCGTTGCCGACGCTGCACGAGCGCACCCGGCGCATGGTCCTGACGGCGCGCAGTGTCGAGTGGACGACGGTCGGCTCCGAGATCGAGGCGCTCCAGCTGGAGTACACCTGGATCAAGGAGTTCGACCCGCCGTTCAACGTCAAGTTCCGCGACGACAAGTCGTACCCGTACATGGCGGTCACCCTGGGTGACGAAGCGCCGCGGGTGATGGTGACGCGCAACCGCAAGATCAAGGGTGCGAAGTACTTCGGTCCGTACCCGAAGATCTGGGCGGTGCACGACACCATCGACCTGATGATCAAGGTGTTCCCGATCCGCACGTGTTCGGACTCGTCGTACAAGAAGGCGATGCAGACCGGCCGCCCGTGCTTCCCGGGGCAGATCGGCAAGTGCGGCGGCCCCTGCTCGCAGAAGGTCACGATCGAGGAGCACCGTGCCCTCGTCGAGGAGTTCGTGCGCTTCATGAACTCGTACGACCGTCGGGTCATCACCGAGCTCCGGCAGCGCATGGGGGCCTCGGCGGACGCGATGCAGTACGAGCAGGCCGCGAAGTACCGCGACCAGGTCGAGGCGCTCGAAGCCGTGCTCGAGAAGTCCGCCGTGGTGCTCCGCGACTCGGTCGACCTCGACCTGTTCGGCATCGCGGAGGACGAGCTCGCCGCGGCCGTGCAGCTGTTCTCGGTCCGTGGTGGTCGCATCCGCGGTGTCCGCGGCTGGGTGGTCGACAAGGAGCTCGACATCGCCACGGGCGACCTCGTCGAGCAGATCGTGCAGGGTGTCTACGTCACCGACGAGCCCCCGCGCGAGGTCGTCGTCCCCGAGCTGCCGGAGGACGCGGACGCGCTCCAGGAGTGGCTCAGCAAGCGCCGGAACGGGCGCGGTACGAAGCTCAGCACGGCACAGCGCGGCGATCGTGCCGGTCTCGCGCGGACGGCCGCGCAGAACGCCGGGCAGGCGCTCATGCTCTACAAGACCAAGCGTTCGGCCGACTACACGACGCGGGCCGCGGCACTGGCCGACATCCAGGACGCCCTCGGCATGACCGAGGCGCCGCTCCGCATGGAGTGCTACGACATCTCGCACCTGCAGGGCACCAACGTCGTCGCGTCGATGGTGGTGTTCGAGGACGGTCTGCCGCGCAAGGACCAGTACCGCCGGTACTCGATCGCCGAGACCACCGACGACACCGACAGCATGTACCAGGTGCTCTCGCGGCGCCTGGCGCGGCTGGACGAGGACGCCGAGCTGCCGGACGTCCCGGACGTCACGACCGACGAGGTCGTCGAGGGGTCGAAGCCGACGAAGCGGTTCGCGTACCGCCCGCAGCTGCTCATCGTCGACGGTGGCCAGCCCCAGGTGCAGGCAGCGAAGCGCGCGATGGACGAAGCAGGCGTGCACGACATCGCCCTGGTCGGCATCGCGAAGCGGCTCGAGGAGCTCTGGCTGCCCGACGACGACTTCCCGGTCATCCTGCCCCGCAACTCCGAGGCGCTCTTCCTCATCCAGCGCATCCGTGACGAGGCGCACCGGTTCGCGATCACCCACCAGCGCAGCAAGCGGAAGCGTGACGTCCGGTCGCGGCTGTCCGAGATCCCCGGTCTCGGTCCGAGCCGCGTCAACGCCCTGCTGAAGCACTTCGGCTCGGTCGCCCGGCTGCGCGAGGCCACGGCCGAGGACATCGGCGAGGTGAACGGGATCGGCCCGGCGACCGCTGCCGCGGTGGTCTCGAAACTGGCCCAGACGCCGACGAGCGCACCCGCCACGAGCGCGTCGAGCGCCCCCGAACCGGACGCCGACGCGATCACGGACACCGGAACCGGAACCGATCCCGGAGGCCCGGTGCGGGTCCCCGAGGTGACCGACGACGGTCCGCAGCGACCGTCGTGACGAACCCCGCGCCTCCCGGCCGTCACCGGGCGGTAGCCTGGTCCGGCAGCCGAGACCTCCCCGGGCGACGCGCCCGGGCCGCCACGACGGAGCCCACTCCCAGATGACCGACAGCGCCACCGCGACCACCCACGCGTCGCAGCACGACATCCTCATCGTCACCGGCATGTCCGGGGCCGGGCGGTCCACCGTCGGCAAGGCCCTCGAAGACCTGGGCTGGTACGTCGTCGACAACCTGCCCACGCAGATGCTGGCCCCGCTGACCGAGCTGGCCGACCGCGCGGGGGAGAAGATCCCGAAGATCGCCACGGTGGTCGACGTCCGTGGTGGACGGTTCTTCACCGACCCCGAGCACGCGGTCGAGCAGGTCCGCTCGAGCACGTCCGCGCGGGTCCGGGTGCTGTTCCTCGAGGCCACCGACGCCGTGCTGGTCCGGCGCTTCGAGCAGGTCCGTCGACCCCATCCGCTCCAGGGCGAGGACACCCTGCTCGACGGCATCGCCCGCGAGCGGGCGCGTCTCGCCGGCCTGCGCGAGGCGTCCGACGTGGTGATCGACACCTCCGACCTCAACATCCACCAGCTCGCGAACACCGTGATCGAGCACTTCGCCGACGAGCACTTCGTGGGTGTCCAGGTCACGCTGATGAGCTTCGGGTTCAAGTACGGACTGCCCGCCGACGCCGACATGGTGGCCGACGTGCGGTTCCTCCCGAACCCCTACTGGGTGCCGGAACTGCGGCCCCACACCGGGCTCGACCAGCCGGTCTCGGACTACGTGCTGGCCCAGGCCGGAGCCCGTCCGTTCGTCGATCGCTACGCCTCCGTCCTCGAGCCGGTGTTCGAGGGGTACCAGCGCGAGAACAAAAGACACGCTACGATCGCCATCGGCTGTACCGGCGGGAAGCACCGCTCGGTCGCCATCGTCGCCGAGTTGGCGAACCTCCTCCGCGGGATGCCAGGCGTCGCCGTGCGTGTGAAGAACCGAGATCTCGGCCGGGAGTGACCGTCCCTCCGGCCGCTCCCACGCCCGTGCCGCCGGATCTGCGGGAACCACTGAACGAACGTTAGGAATGATGCTGTGCCGTTGACTGCCGAGGTCAAGGACGAACTGGCCAGGGTCGCCGTGAACCGCAACACGGTCCGCGCCGCCGAACTGGCCACGATCCTCCGGTTCGCAGGTGGTCTGCACGTCATCTCGGGCCGCATCGCGGTCGAGGTCGAGCTCGACACCCGGATCATCGTGCACCGGGTCCGCAAGGACCTCGCCGAGCTCTACGGCGTGCGCAGCGAGGCGTCGGTGGGGTCGTCCGCGTCCGCCCGCCGTGGCACCCGCTACCTGGTCCGCGTGCTCGAGGCGGGGGAGACCCTCGCCCGCCAGACCGGCTTGATGGACGCCCGTCGTCGCCCCGTCCGCGGGCTGCCGAACCGCCTGACCACGGGCAACCGCGAGGACCTGGCCGCCATCTGGCGCGGCGCCTTCCTCGCCTCCGGCACCCTGACCGACCCGGGTCGGGCTGCAGCGCTCGAGGTCACGTGCCCCGGCAACGAGGCCGCGATGGCCCTCGTCGGTGCCGCGTCGCGTCTCGGGGTCGCCGCCAAGGGCCGCGAGGTCCGCGGGGTGCACCGCGTCGTCATCCGCGACGGCGAGGCCATCGGTCAGATGCTGACCGTCATGGGGGCCGCGCGCACCACCGCCGACTGGGAGGAGATGCGCCAGCGCCGCGAGGTCCGTGCGACCGCGAACCGCCTGGTCAACTTCGACGATGCGAACCTCCGCCGTTCCGCGCAGGCCGCCGTGGCCGCCTGCGCCCGGGTCGAGCGTGCGCTCGAGATCCTCGGCGACGAGGTCCCCGACCACCTGCAGTACGCCGGCACACTGCGCCTGCAGCACCGCGACGCCTCGCTCGACGAGCTCGGCCAGCACGCGGACCCGCCCATGACCAAGGACGCCATCGCCGGCCGCATCCGTCGCCTGCTGGCGATGGCCGACAAGCGGGCCTCCGACCTCGGCATCCCGGGCACCGAAGCGAGCGTTCCCGAGGAGCTCGAAGGGGCCTGACACGGGTCTGTCGACCCTGCGGACGGGAGGCGCGGTGCCAGCTGGCACCGCGCCTCCCGTCCGTTTCACGGCCCGTTCTCGGACCCGTTCCCGGCCTGGTCGGCGACCGTCCGGACGGACCGTCATCACGCTCGGGCACGCAGTGTCCGACTGCTAGGGTCGTTACGGCGACGTTACGGGGCGTATCGTCCACCACACGCGGGCCCGCCAGGGTGCGCGACTCCCGAAAGCAGCGCCCCCTGGGCGCTCCACACTCACCAGGAGATCCATTGACCGTCAAGATCGGTATCAACGGCTTCGGCCGCATCGGCCGTAACTTCTTCCGGGCCGCCCTCGCGAAGGGCTCCGACCTCGAGATCGTGGCGGTGAACGACCTCACCGACAACGCGTCGCTCGCCAACCTGCTGAAGTTCGACTCCATCACGGGCAAGCTCCCCGCGACCGTCGAGCTCGACGGCGACAACATCGTCGTCGACGGCAAGGCCATCAAGGTCCTCGCCGAGCGCGACCCCGCCAACCTCCCCTGGGGCGAGCTGGGTGTCGACATCGTCATCGAGTCGACCGGTTTCTTCACCAAGGCCGCCGATGCGCAGAAGCACATCGACGCCGGTGCCAAGAAGGTCATCATCTCCGCTCCGGCCTCGGGTGACGACGTCACCATCGTGCTCGGCGTGAACGAGGGTCAGTACGACCCCGCGAACCACCACATCATCTCGAACGCGTCCTGCACCACGAACAGCCTCGCGCCGCTCGCCAAGGTGTTCCACGACAAGTTCGGCATCGAGCGTGGGCTCATGACGACGGTGCACGCCTACACCGCCGACCAGAACCTGCAGGACGGCCCGCACAAGGACCCCCGTCGTGCCCGTGCCGCCGCGCTGAACATCGTGCCGACCTCGACCGGTGCGGCGAAGGCCATCGGCCTCGTGCTCCCCGAGCTCGCCGGCAAGCTGGACGGCTTCGCGCTGCGTGTCCCGGTCCCCACCGGGTCGATCACCGACCTCACCCTCGAGACCAAGTCCGAGGTCACCGTCGACGAGATCAACGCCGCCTACAAGGAGGCCGCAGAAGGCCCCCTCAAGGGCATCCTGCTCTACAGCGAGGACCCGCTGGTGTCGACCGACATCACCACGGACCCGCACTCCTCGATCTACGACTCCGGCCTGACCAAGGTCATCGGCGGCCTCGTGAAGATCACCTCGTGGTACGACAACGAGTGGGGCTACTCGAACCGGCTCGTCGACCTCACCGAGTACGTCGGCGAGCGTCTGTAACACATGGCCCTCCGCACCCTCGAGGACCTCGGCGACCTCGCCGGCAAGCGCGTCGTCGTCCGTTGTGACCTGAACGTCCCGCTCAAGGACGGCACCATCACGGACGACGGCCGCGTCCGCGCGTCGCTGACCACGCTGAACACCCTCGTCAACGCCGGCGCACGCGTCATCGTGATCTCGCACCTGGGCCGCCCCGACGGGGAGCCCAAGCCCGAGTTCTCGCTCGCGCCCGTGGCCCAGCGGCTCTCGGAGCTGCTCGGCAAAGAGGTCACGTTCGTCGGCGAGACCGTCGGCGACGAAGCGACCGCCGCGGCCGAGGCCCTCGAGGACGGCGACGTCCTGCTGCTCGAGAACCTCCGCTTCAACCCGGAGGAGACCTCGAAGGACGCCGCCACGCGCGGTGCCTTCGCGGACCGCATCGCCGCCCTCGGTGACGCCTTCGTCTCCGACGGCTTCGGTGTCGTGCACCGCAAGCAGGCCTCGGTCTACGAGCTCGCGTCCGCACTGCCCAGCGCAGCCGGTTCGCTGATCGAGACCGAGCTCCGCGTGCTCGAGCGACTGACCAAGGACCCGGAGCGCCCCTACACGGTGGTGCTCGGCGGTTCGAAGGTCAGCGACAAGCTCGGTGTCATCGACCACATCCTGCCGAAGGTCGACACCCTCTGCATCGGTGGCGGCATGCTCTTCACGTTCCTCGCGGCCCAGGGCCACGGGGTCGCGAAGTCGCTGCTCGAGGCCGACCAGCTCGACGTCGTCCGCGAGTACCTCTCGCGGGCGAAGGAGCTCGGTGTCACCATCGACCTGCCGACCGACGTCGTGGTGGCCTCCGGCTTCGCGGCCGACGCCGACCACGAGACCGTGGCGGCCGACGCCATCGAGTCCTCGTCGTTCGGCACGGACGGCATCGGCCTCGACATCGGCCCTGAGACCGCAGCGCGGTTCGCCTCGGCCGTCTCGGGTTCGGAGACCGTGTTCTGGAACGGCCCGATGGGCGTGTTCGAGTTCCCGGCCTTCGCCGCCGGCACGAAGACCGTCGCACAGGCGCTGACCGAGGTCGACGGCCTCGGCGTCGTCGGTGGTGGCGACTCCGCTGCCGCCGTGCGGTCGCTCGGCTTCTCGGACGACCAGTTCGGCCACATCTCGACCGGCGGCGGTGCGAGCCTCGAGTTCCTCGAGGGCAAGTCGCTGCCCGGTCTCGAAGCACTGGGGTGGACCGCATGACCCGGATGTCACTCCGTTCCGTGCTCTCGGGAGGCGCAGCATGAACCGGATTCCACTGATCGCCGGTAACTGGAAGATGAACCTGGACCACCTCCAGGCCATCGCCACCGTGCAGAAGCTCGCGTGGACGCTCAAGGACGCCCGGCACGACTTCGACGACGTCGAGGTCGCGGTGTTCCCGCCGTTCACCGACCTGCGGAGCGTGCAGACGCTCATCTCGGCCGACAAGCTGCCCATCCACTTCGGTGCGCAGGACCTGTCGCAGTTCGACTCCGGCGCCTACACCGGTGACGTCTCCGGCGCGTTCCTCGCTGCACTCGACGCCCAGTACGTCATCGTCGGCCACTCCGAGCGGCGCACGCTGCACGGGGAGACCGACGAGGTCGTCGCGGCGAAGACCGCAGCGGCCGTCAAGCACGGTCTCGTCCCCGTGGTGTGCGTCGGCGAGACCGGCGAGCAGCGCGAAGAGCGCGGCGCCGGCGTCGTGCCGGTCGAGCAGCTCCGTGTCGTGCTCGACGCGGTGAAGCCCGCCGACATCGTCGTGGCGTACGAGCCCGTCTGGGCCATCGGCTCCGGCCAGGCGGCCACGGCCGAGCAGGCGCAGGACGAGTGCGCGGCCATCCGTCGTGGCATCGCCGCAGCCTGGGGCGACCAGGCTGCTGCCGACACCCGGGTGCTCTACGGCGGCTCGGTCAAGTCGGGCAACATCGCGGGGTTCCTCCGCGAGCCCGACATCGACGGCGCGCTCGTCGGTGGCGCTTCGCTCGACGTGCAGGAGTTCGCGGCCATCGCGCGGTTCCGTCAGCACGTCGGGCTGTAGTCCACGGGCGACGTCGTCGCGGGCAGTCGTCCGCACCACTCCCGTCCAGGTACCGGCCGTGCTCCGCGTGGCCGGTACACTGGTACGGCTGACTGACACGAAAGGTACGTCGTGGCGATACTCTCCGTCGTGCTGCAGGTCCTGCTCGCAATCACGAGCCTCCTGCTCACGCTCCTCATCCTGCTGCACAAGGGCCGCGGTGGTGGCCTCTCCGACATGTTCGGCGGTGGGGTCACGAGCAACCTCGGTGCGTCCGGCGTGGCCGAGCGCAACCTCAACCGCATCACGGTGATCCTCGGTCTGGTCTGGATCGTCTCCATCATCGTGCTCGGTCTCATCAACAAGTTCACGGCGGGGGTCTGATCCATGGCAAGCGGAGGCAGTGCAATCCGAGGGTCCCGCGTCGGCGCGGGCCCGATGGGCGAACAGGACCGCGGGGTCCAGGCCGAGCGCGTGGCGATCTCGTACTGGGACGCCCTGGGCAACGAGGTCGTGCGGTACTTCGCCGCGAACCTGCCCGACGAAGAGATCCCCGAGACGGTGGACTCGCCGTCGAGTGGTCTGCCGGCCGGGCGCGACAAGGAGAACCCTCCCGTGGTCTCCAAAACCGAGCCCTACAAGACCCACCTCGCGTACGTGAAGGAACGCCGCACCGAGGAAGAGGCAGCGCAGCTCCTCGAGGACGCGCTCCAGCAGCTCCGAGAGCGTCGCGGCACCGCGGCGAAGAAGAGCTAACGCTCAACGCTGACGAAGGCCCTTGCACCGATGGTGCGGGGGCCTTCGTGCGTCCGGGGGACTGCCGGCAGTGCTCGGCGCGCGGGTAGCCGGTTCGCCGAGAGGTCAGGACACGCCGCGGGCGGTGCGCCGAGGTGGCGCGTTGTGTCACCTGCGGCGGCCGCGGCCAACACTTCGTGACCGCTCGGCGTTGCGCCGGCGGGATGTCGCGACCGTTCGGCGCAGGTGTGCCGCGCGGGGTGGAGTGCGGGGTGGAGTGCGGGGTGGAGTGCTGGGTGCCGCGCCGAGAACCGGTTTGCCGAGTGGTCAGGACACGCCGCGTGCGGTGCGCCGAGGTGGCGCGTTGTGTCGCCTGCGGCGGCCGCAGACGACGGTTCCAGACCCGTCGGTGCCGGGCCGGCGGGGTGTCGCGACCGCTCGGCACAGGTGTGCCGCGCGGGGTGGAGTGCTGAGTGCCGCGCCGAGCGCCGGTTCACCGAGTGGTCAGGACACGCCGCCTGCGGTGCGCCGTTGTGGCGCGTTGTGTCTCCTGCGGCGCCCGCAGACGACGGTTCCTGACCTCTCGGTGCCGCGCCGGCGGGGTGTCGCGACCGCTCGACGTGCCGGGTGCCGCGCCGAGAACAGGTTCGCCGAGTGGTCGGGACACGCCGCGTGCGGTGCGCCGTGGTGGCGCGTTGTGTCGCCTGCGGCGCCCGCAGACGACGGTTCCAGACCCCTCGGTGCCGGGCCGGCGGGGTGTCGCGACCGCTCGACGCACGCGATGGGCGCGACCGCAGACGGACAGGAGGCCCGGTGCCAGCTGGCTCCGGGCCTCCTGTCCGTCAGGAACGCGCGTCTAGTACGTCGACGCGATCAGATTCTCGGGGACGTCGCGCGCGGCGTCCTGGTCCACGAAGAAGACCGTGCGCTTGCGACCCTGAACGCCACCCACGGGGACGTCTTCGATCGACGCACCGGCGAGGGCCAGCCCGAGGACCGAGGCCTTCTCGGCACCGGAGAGGATCACCCAGACTCGCTGCGAGGCGTTGATCACCGGGAAGGTGACGGTCAGACGCTGCGGCGGCGGCTTGGGGGAGTCGTCGACCGACACGACGGCGCGGTCGGTGACGGTGAGCTGCGGGAACTCCGGGAAGAGCGAGGCGGTGTGTCCGTCGGGACCGACGCCGAGCAGCGTGATGTCGAAGCGCGGAGCGACGGCACCCTCGGGTGCGGCGTCCTGCAGCTCGCGCTCGTACTGGGTCGCAGCGGCCTCGATGTCGAGCCCGCCGTCCGACGCCGGCATCGGGTGGATGTTCGACGAGGGGATGTCGACGTGGTCGAAGAAGTCGTTCTGCGTGCCGATCGTGTTGCGGTCGGCGTCGTCCGCCGGAACCCAGCGCTCGTCGACCCACCAGACGTGCACCTTCGACCAGTCGACGCTCTCACGCGCCGGCGACTGGCCGATCGCGGCGAGGACCAGGGAGGACACCGAGCCACCGCTGATCGCGATGTCGGCACGCTCCTGCTCGTCGAGCACGTCGATGATCTTGGTGATGAAGCGTGCGGCGACCGAAGCGCCGAGGGCCTGCTTGTCCGGGTGCACGAGCACCCGCCGTTCGTTGGTCACGTGACTCCCGTGTTCGTGGCGGCTGACCGGTCGTCCGACCGCCTTCGGTCCGGTCGGGCCGCCTGCACCAGACAGGCGGCCCGACCGTGTGGGGTGTGGATCAGCGGGCGATGGTCTCGCGCAGCTGGGGCACCCCGTGCTTGACGACGTCTCCGAAGAGGACGTCCGGGTCGAGTCTACGGAGTTCCTCGGCCAGGCAGTCGCGCAGGTTGCGGCGTGGCAGCGACAGGTCGTGCGTCGGCTGCCCGGGCATCGAGAGCGTGGCGACGTCCACCAGGGACCGCTCGAGCTCGATGGTGCCGGACTCACGCACAAGCTTCACACCGTGGATGCCGCTGGACCCCGTCGCGCGCGGTGACGTGACGACGGACACCGGCACCCGGAGCTGCAGCTGGAGCCAGGCGGCGAGCAGGATCGTCGACGGGCTGTCGGACGCTCCGGAGACCTCCACCGCGGTGATCGGCTCGTACGGCGGCTGGTCGAGCGCCGCGGCGAGCTGGTTGCGCCACAGGGTCAGGCGAGTCCAGGCGAAGTCGGTGTCACCCGGAACGTAGGACGCCCCGAGGGCCTCGATCGCGCCGTTCGGGTCCTTCTGCGCGGCCGCGTCGGTGATCCGTCGCTGCGCGATGCGGCCGAGGGCCGACGCCGCGGGCTGCTCGGGAGCGGTCTGCGGCCACCAGGCCACGACGGGCGCGTCGGGCAGCAGGAGGCCGGTGACCAGGCTCTCCTCGTCGGTCGCGGTCTCGCCGTACGCGCGCAGGACGATGACCTCGCTCGCACCCGCGTCGCTGCCGACACGGATCTGCGCGTCGAGACGACCGGGGGACTTCGTGTCACCGCTGTTCTTCGAGACGATGATCACGCGCATCGGGTGCTCGCGGGACGCCTCGTTCGCCGCCTCGATCGCCTCTTCCTCGTGGCCGAGGGCCGTCGAGACGATGAGGGTCAGCACGCGACCGAGGGCGACGGCGCCGCCCTCCTCGCGGATGCGGACGAGCTTCTTCTGGATCTTCGACACCGTGGTGTCGGGCATGTCGATCTTCACGGACGCCTCCAGGTCCGACCATCGCGGGCGAGCAGGGCGTCGGCGGATGCCGGGCCCCACGTGCCGGGACGGTACTGCTCGGGCTGGCCCTGCGTGGCCCAGAACTCCTCGATGGGGTCGAGGATCTTCCAGGACAGCTCGACCTCCTGGTGCCGCGGGAACAGCGGCGGGTCACCGAGGAGCACGTCGAGGATGAGTCGCTCGTACGCCTCGGGGGATGCTTCGGTGAACGCGTGGCCGTAGCCGAAGTCCATCGTCACGTCGCGCACCTGGGTGCCGACGCCGGGGACCTTCGAGCCGAAGCGGAGCGTGACGCCCTCGTCCGGCTGGACACGGATGACGAGCGCATTCTGACCGAGCGGGGACTGCGTGTTGCCGTAGACGTCCTCGGGGACACGCTTGAACACGATCGCGATCTCGGTCACACGACGGCCCAGGCGCTTGCCGGCGCGCAGGTAGAACGGGACACCCTGCCAGCGGCGCGTCGCGATGTCGAGCTTGATCGCCGCGTACGTCTCGGTGCCGGACTCGGGGTTCATCCCGGCCTCCTCGAGGAAGCCGAGCACCTTCTCGCCGCCCTGCCAGCCGCCGTCGTACTGCCCGCGGGCGGTGGCGGTCGACAGGTCCTCGGGCAGACGTACGGCGGAGAGCACCTTCTCCTTCTCGGCACGCAGGTCGGCGGCCTTGAACGAGACGGGCTCCTCCATCGCGGTGAGTGCGAGGAGCTGCAGCAGGTGGTTCTGGATGACGTCGCGCGCTGCGCCGATGCCGTCGTAGTACGCGGCACGCCCGGCGACGCCGATGTCCTCGGCCATCGTGATCTGCACGTGGTCGACGTAGTTCGAGTTCCAGATGGGTTCGTACATCTGGTTCGCGAACCGGAGCGTCAGGAGGTTCTGGACGGTCTCCTTGCCGAGGTAGTGGTCGATGCGGAACACGTCGTCGGGCGCGAAGACGCTCTCGACGATCGCGTTGAGCTCGCGTGCCGTGCGGAGGTCGGAGCCGAACGGCTTCTCGACGACCACGCGGCTCCAGGAGCCCTCGCGCTTCTCGGTCAGCCCGGACAGCTTCAGCTGCTCGGTGACGACCGGGAACATCTTCGGCGGGATCGACAGGTAGAACGCGTGGTTGCCCAGCGTCCCGCGCTCGGCGTCGAGGTCGTCGACGGTGCGCTTGAGCTCGCGGAACGCCTCGGGGTCGTCGAACGAGCCCTGCACGAAGCGGATGCCCTGTTCGAGCTGACGCCACACGTCCTCGTCGAACGGGGTGCGGGAGTGCTCCTTGACGGCGTCGTGGACGAGCTGGGAGAAGTCTTGGTCCTCCCAGTCGCGACGAGCGAACCCGACGAGCGCGAACCCCGGGGGCAGGAGCCCCCGGTTGGCCAGGTCGTAGACCGCGGGCATCAGCTTCTTGCGTGACAGGTCGCCCGTCACGCCGAAGATGATGAGCGTGCTCGGTCCCGCGATCCGGTTCAGTCGACGATCCGTCGGCAGCCGGAGCGGGTTGTGCTCCGGGGTGATTGCCACCGGTGACATGAGTCGGTGAACTCCTTACGAGTCAGTGGGAGACGGCGGACGCGATCGCCGCGGTGGCGGCGTGGACGTCCGACGTCGTGAGGGTGAGGACCGGCCGGCCGTGCTCGGCGAGGACACTCGCGTCGCCGGCTGCCTGGGCCCGGAGGAGCTGCCCGAACGTGAACGGCCGACCCGGGATCGCCAGGTCGTCCGCTTCGTCGGCCACGATCTGCAGGAACACTCCTGTGGCGGGGCCGCCCTTGTGGTACTGGCCGGTCGAGTGCAGGAACCGAGGTCCGTACCCGAAGGTGACGGGGCGTCCGGTACGCGCCGCGATCGCGTCGCGCAGCGACTCGAGGCCGCTGTTCGTGGTGCGGTCGACGTACGCCTGCACCGCCACGTAGCCGGTCGGGTCGAGTGCGGACAGGAGGCCCGACACGGCTTCCGAGAGCGTCGCACCGACCGCGAGTCCGGGCGTCGCGCGGACGGCGATGCCGTCCTCGGAGAACGCCGGCTCCGCCGGAGCGGGGCGGTCGTCGAGCAGCGCCCGGGTCGCGACCTTGGCGGCCTCGACGTCGGGCTGGTCGAACGGGTTGATGCCGAGCAGGCGACCGGCGACCGCGACGGCGTACTCCCAGACGAGGATCTGGCCGCCGAGCGTGCCGGTGATCTCGACCTCGCCCTCGGCCACGTGACGCTCGTCCTCGCGCGAACCGACCAGGCGGATGACCTGGACGTCGGGCAGGCCGGCGGTGACCTCGGGGGAGTCCGCGTGCAGCACGACGGGCAGCAGGCCGCGGCCGTCCTTGCCGGTCGACTCCGCGATCAGCTGTTCGACCCAGTCGCCGAAACCGACGATGTGCGTGCCGTCGGGCACGATGGCGATCTTGTCGCGCCGCGGCTCGGTTCCGGCGAGGACCGCACCGAGCACGAGCCCGGGGTTCTCGTCCAGGTCGACCGAGAGCAGCGCGGAGATCGCGTCGGCCTCGTCGAGGAGTTCGGCGATGTCCGCTCCCGCGAGCCCGGACGGCACGAGGCCGAAGGCGGTGAGCGCGGAGTAGCGGCCGCCGACCGTGGGGTCGGCGGTGAAGACGCGGTAGCCGGCGTCGATCGCAGCGGCCTCGAGCGCGGAGCCCGGGTCGGTGACGACGACGATGCGGCGGGCCGGGTCGATTCCGGCGTCGCGGAAGGCCTGCTCGTAGACACGACGCTGCGAATCGGTCTCGAGCGTCGAACCGGACTTCGACGAGACCACGAGCACGGTGCGCTCGAGGTCGGTCGTCACGGCTGCGCGGACCTGTGCGGGGTCGGTCGAGTCGAGGACCGTGAGGGGCACGCCAGCGGTGCGCGTGATGACCTCGGGTGCGAGGGACGAGCCGCCCATGCCGGCGAGGACGACGTGGTCGACCCCTTCGGCACGGAGCGACTCGCGCAGCGCGGTCACCTCGGCGACGAGCGGGCGGGAGACCGAGACGGCCTCCACCCAGCCGAGGCGCTTCGACGCCTCGGCCTCGGCGGCGGTTCCCCACAGATCGGCGTCCTGGGCGGTGATGCCCGAGGCCACCAGGTCAGCGACGAGCCGCGGGACCACCTGTTCGATGGCCCGCGCGGCGTCGCCGCTGGCTGCGATGGAAACCGTCACTACTTGGCGCCCTCGAGCGCGTTCTTGACGGTGTCGACGAGCTCGCCCCAGGAGACGTTGAACTTGTCCACGCCCTCCTTCTCGAGCAGTGCGACGACCTCGTCGTAGTCGACGCCCTGTGCGGCGAGCTGGTCGAGGACCTGCTGTGCCTGGTCGAACGTGCCGGCGATGGCGTCGCCGTGGATCTCAGCGTGGTCGAACGTGGCGTCGAGCGTCTTGCCCGGCATCGTGTTGACGGTGTTCGGGGCGGCGAGTTCGGTCACGTAGAGCGTGTCGGGGAGCGACGGGTCCTTGACACCGGTCGAGGCCCAGAGCGGACGCTGCGTGTTGGCGCCGGACTCGAGCAGGCCGAGGGCACGCTCCGAGGCGAACGCCTCGGTCCAGACCTGGTAGGCGAGCTGCGCGTTGGCGATGCCGGCCTTCGACTTGAGGGCCTTGGCCTCGTCGGTGCCGACGGCGTCCAGGCGCTTGTCGATCTCGGAGTCGACGCGCGACACGAAGAAGGACGCGACCGAGTGGATCTTGGAGAGGTCGTGGCCGGCGGCCTTGGCCTTCTCGAGCCCACCGAGGTAGGCGTCGATGACGGCGCGGTAGCGCTCGAGCGAGAAGATCAGGGTGACGTTGACGGAGATGCCGGCGCCGATGACCTCGGTGATCGCCTCGAGGCCCTCGAGCGTCGCCGGGATCTTGATGAGGACGTTCTCCTTGCCGACCTTCTCGAACAGGAACTTGGCCTGCTCGATGGTCTTGGCGGTGTCGTGCGCGAGGCCCGGCTCGACCTCGATCGAAACGCGGCCGTCGAAGCCCTTGGTCTCGTCGTAGATCGGCTTGAAGACGTCGGAGGCGTTCGCGACGTCCTGCGTGGTGATCTCGAAGATCGCGTCGGTGACGTCGGTGCCCGCAGCGGCGAGCTCCTTGACCTGCGAGTCGTAGCGCTCGCCCTTGGCGAGGGCCGACGCGAAGATCGTCGGGTTGGTCGTCACGCCGACGACGTTCTTCTGCTCGATGAGCTCGGTGAGCTTGCCGGTCTCGAGGAGCTCGCGGGAGAGGTCGTCGAGCCAGATGCTCACGCCGACCGCGGAGAGGGCGGCGGTGGGGGTGTTCTCAGCCATGTGTTTCTCTTCTTCTTTCATCGACGGGTCCGTGAGGACCGTGAGTCGGGGTTTCGGGGACGGGAGGCCCGTGGCGGAACCGAGCCGGGCCTCCCGGAAGAAGGGCCGGATCCGGCAAACCGGACCCGGCCCTTGCAGGTCAGGAAGCTGCGATCGATTCCTTCGCGGCGGCCACGACGTGCTCCGTCGTGAAGCCGAACTCCTTGAAGAGCGTCTGGTAGTCGGCCGATGCACCGAAGTGCTCGATCGAGACGCTGCGGCCCTTGTCGCCGACGATGTCGCGCCAGCTCATGGCGATGCCGGCCTCGACCGACACGCGAGCGGTGACGTTCTTCGGGAGCACCTGGTCCTGGTAGTTCTCGGACTGGGCGCGGAACCACTCGATCGACGGGGCGCTCACGACGCGGGCGTTGATGCCCTCGGCCTTGAGCTGCTCGCGTGCCTCGACCGCGATCTGGACCTCGGAACCAGTCGCGATGAGGATGACGTCCGGGGTGCCGTTGGGCGCCTCGGCCAGGATGTACGCACCCTTGGCGACGTTCTTCGCCGAGGCGAAGACCTCACCGGAGGCGTCACCCTCGCCACGCTCGAACACGGGGAGGTTCTGACGGCTCAGCGCGATGCCGGCCGGGCGGTCGGTGTGCTTGAGCATCTCGAGCCACGCGTACGCGACCTCGTTGGCGTCGGCCGGGCGGACGACGTCGAGACCGGGGATCGCGCGGAGCGACGAGACCTGCTCGATCGGCTGGTGCGTCGGGCCGTCCTCGCCGAGGGCGATGGAATCGTGGGTCCAGACGTAGATCGCCGGCGCCTGCATGAGCGCGGCGAGACGGACAGCCGGACGCATGTAGTCGCTGAAGATGAGGAACGTGCCACCGAAGGGGCGGGTGTTCCCGTGCAGGACGATGCCGTTGAGGATCGAGCCCATCGCGTGCTCGCGGATGCCGAAGTGCAGCACGCGGCCGTACGGGTCGGTGCTCCACGTCGAGGTCGAGGCCTCGGCCGGACCGAAGGACTTGGCGCCCTCGATCGTGGTGAGGTTCGACTCGGCGAGGTCGGCCGAACCGCCCCAGAACTCGGGCATCAGCGGCGCGATGGCGTTGATGACCTTGCCGGAGGCGGCACGGGTCGAGACGGCCTTGTCGGTCGGGAACACCGGGAGCGCTGCCTCGAGGCCCTCCGGGAGCTCCTTCGACTGGACACGGTCGAACAGCGCCTTCTTGTCGGCATTGGCCGCGGCCCACGCGTCGAAGGTCTTCTGCCACTCGGCGTGCTCGGCCTGGCCCTTGGCGACGGCGCCGCGGGTGTACTCGAGGACCTCGGGGGCGACCTCGAAGGTCTTGTCGGTGTCGAAGCCGAGGA
Source organism: Curtobacterium sp. MCPF17_003 (assembly GCF_003224385.1). Classification (NCBI taxonomy): domain Bacteria; kingdom Bacillati; phylum Actinomycetota; class Actinomycetes; order Micrococcales; family Microbacteriaceae; genus Curtobacterium; species Curtobacterium sp. MCPF17_003. The sequence continues at coordinate 36,621 of NZ_QKLC01000023.1, forward strand.
CCTCCTTGAGGCCCTTGATCTCGTCGGCGCCGAGCGCCGAACCGTGGATCTTGCCCGAGTTCTGCTTGGTCGGCGACGGCCAGCCGATGATCGTCTTGAGGACGATGAGCGACGGCTTGTCGGTGACCTGCTTGGCGGCCTCGATCGCGGCGTGGAGCTCCTCGACGTCCTCGGAGTACTCGCCGGTCTTCTTCCAGTCGACGACCTGGACGTGCCAGCCGAGCGCCTCGTAGCGGTCGGCGACGCTCTCGGAGAACGCGATGTCGGTGTTGTCCTCGATCGAGATCTGGTTCGAGTCGTAGAACGCGATGAGGTTGCCGAGCTGCTGACGGCCGGCGAGCGAGCCGGACTCGTTCGTCACGCCTTCCTGCATGTCGCCGTCGCCGGCGATCACGTAGGTGTAGTGGTCGAACGGCGACTGGCCGGCCGGGGTCTCCGGGTCGAACAGGCCGCGCTCGAAGCGCTGGGCGTAGGCGAAGCCGACCGAGGACGCGAGGCCCTGGCCGAGCGGGCCCGTGGTGATCTCGACGCCGTCGGTGTGGCCGTACTCCGGGTGACCCGGGGTCTTCGAGCCCCACTTGCGCAGGTGCTGCAGGTCCTCGATCTCGAGCCCGTAGCCGTGCAGGTAGAACTGCACGTACTGCAGGATCGAGGCGTGACCGGCGGAGAGGATGAAGCGGTCGCGGCCGATCCAGGTGGAGTCGCTCGGGTCGCGACGCATCACCTTCTGGAAGAGCAGGTGGGCGAGCGGAGCGAGGCTCATCGCGGTGCCGGGGTGACCGTTGCCGGCGGCCTCGACCGAGTCGGCGGCGAGAACGCGGGCCGTGTCGACGGCCTTCCGGTCGATGGCGTCCCAGGTGAATTCAGCCACTTGGATGTTGACCCTTCTTGATGCGACATGTGCGAGGGCTCGTGCCATCGCACGGACATGTGGCCATCCCGGGGCCGAGTCGTGTCGCCGTCTAGCGGCGGCCGACCGGCTCATCGCGGCCGACGTCATCGGGGCGCGCACTGCGGGAGGGCGTGTCCAGCATAGTGACCCGGTACTCAGAAGGGGTTCAGGTGACCCCCGATGTTCACACCGGGGTGGCCGACGACGGTCGATCCGGGCGTGTCGAGCGCTCCGAATCACGCCGGGATGTCGGAGCGGGGCACCGTCGCGGCGCTTCGATCACGTAAACTGGTCGGGACCCGTGGACATTCCGGGTCAGCGCATGCCCGGACGCCGTCGCAGTCGTCCACCGAGTGTGCGAGCTGATGCGAACAGACTGAGGTTCTCTTGCCGACTGCCACCGTGACCCGGCCCGACACCGATCGACCCCGATCGCCGCTGTCCCGCAAGGTCCGTGCGTACGTCTCGTTGACGAAGCCGCGCGTGATGGAGCTGCTGCTCGTCACCACGGCGCCGACGATGTTCCTCGCCGAACGCGGCGTCCCCGACCTGTGGCTCGTCTTCTGGACGATGCTCGGCGGAGCGATGTCGGCCGGTTCGGCGTCGGCGTTCAACTGCTACATCGACCGCGACATCGACCGGCTGATGAAGCGGACCAGCACCCGCCCGCTCGTCACCGGTGAGCTGTCCGACCGCGAAGCGCTCGTGTTCTCGTGGGTGCTCGGCATCCTGTCGACCGCGGTGCTCGGGTTCCTGGTGAACTGGCTCGCCGCGGCGCTGAGCGTCATCGCGATCCTCATCTACGTGTTCGTCTACACGCTGTGGCTCAAGCGCCGCACCCCGCAGAACATCGTCTGGGGCGGCTCGGCCGGCTGCATGCCGGTGCTCATCGGCTGGGCGGGCGTCACCGGGTCGCTGACCTGGACCCCGGTCATCCTGTTCATGGTGATCTTCCTCTGGACGCCGCCGCACTACTGGCCGCTGTCGATGAAGTACCGCGACGACTACGACGCGGCCGACGTGCCGATGCTCGCCGTGGTTCGCGGCCGAACCGTCGTCGGCCTGCAGGTCGTGCTGTACGCCTGGGCGACGCTCGTCTGCTCGCTCCTGCTCATCCCGGTCGGGCACATGGGGCCGCTCTACACGGTCGTCGCGCTGGCCGGCGGTGTCTGGTTCGTCCTCGAGTCGCACCGCCTGTACTCGCGGGCGATCCAGCACGTCGAGCACGTGCAGCCGATGCGCGTCTTCCACAGCTCGATCACGTACCTGACGCTGCTCTTCATCGCCGTGGGCATCGACCCGCTGCTGCCGCAGGTCTTCACCTTCTAGGCGGTCGAGCGGGCGCCCGCGCGCGCTCGGTCCGCAGGACGCCGTCGTGTCCGGCTGACGCCGTCGTGTGCGGCTGACGCCGTCGTGTCGACGCGATGCGGTCCTGTTCGTACGACGCCGTCGTGTCGGCACGACGCCCACCCATCCGCCGAGACGCCGCCGAATCCGGCGGCGTCTCGCGCGCTCCGCGGTGTCTCCGGACGACGCCGGCGCTCTGTGCTGGGCACGGGCGGCCTGGAGGCACGGTGCGGGCCCGCCGCGGGCCTCCATGCCGGCGCTGCCGGCGTCGGCCGCGGGGCGGACGCGCGCAGCTGCGGACCGCGCGTGGTGCGCCCATTGGCCATGCCCACCGTCAACGCGACACCCCACGAGTCGAACGACTCGTGGGGTGTCGGAGAACGGGTGCCGAGCGCGCGACGCGCCCGGGCGTCAGGCGTCGATGGGTTCCCGGACGGCGTCTCTACCGGCCGAGGCCCGCGTCGACAGCACCACGGCGGTCACCGCACCGACGAGCAGTCCGGCGAGCACCATGTGCGTGCCGACGAGCCCGACGGGCAGACCCGTGCGCGCCTGCGTGAGGCCGACGGCGATCTGCAAGAACTCGACGACGAGCAGCAGCAGGGGCCACTTGCTCGGACGACCCAGGCGGACGGCTCCGATGACGAGCACCAGGGTCAGCGCGAAGAGGGCGTACGCGGGCCAGGCGTGCACGTGCTCCATGACCGCGGGGTCGAACCCGGTGCGGTGCAGACGCCCACCGTCGACCGCGGCGTCGGCTCCGGCGTGCGGGCCGCTGCCGGTGGTGAGGATGCCGACGAGCACGGTCACGACGACGGCGGCGACGGTGCCGCGGACGACACCCGTGTACCAGCCGGGGACGAGGCGCTGTGCGGTCCGCGGGCCGTGCGTCGTCCGGTAGACCAGCGCAGCGGTCACCGAGGTGAGGGCGGCGGAGACGACGAAGTGCAGCCCGACCACGAAGGGGTTCAGGTTCGTCCAGACGCTCATGCCGCCGATGACGGCCTGCACCGGGATCGCGACGCCCTGAGCGAACGCCAGCCAGAACAGTTCGGGGCGCGTGCGGAGCATCCGGACGACCGCGAGGAACATCGCGACGGCCACGATCACGAGCACGAAGGTGAGCAGGCGGTTGCCGAACTCGATGATGCCATGGATGCCCATCTCCGGCGTGGAGACCAGCGAATCCGCCGTGCACTTGGGCCAGGTGGGGCATCCGAGGCCCGAGGCGGTGAGGCGCACCAGGCCCCCGGTGCCGATCAGCACGACCTCGACCACGAAGGACGCCCAGGCCAGTGCGACGACGCGACGGTCCACCACGCGGGGGAGCGACCACCACCGTCCGGTCCGGAGATCCTGCTCGACGGGGGATCCGACGCGTGTCACGAGGGTGGTGCCTTCCTGTTGTTCCGTGCAGTGAACCTGTAGGATTCGAGGGTTCAGCAGCAGTCAAGTCTAGGCAGGCGCCGGCTCCGAATGGGCCGAGATCGCCGATCACTCCACGGACTGCGTGGAACCATTGTCGTTGCGAGGGAGCAGCACCGGGTCCGCATGTCAGCGGTCCGCGGTGGAATGGCGTCCAGACGCCACGGGTTCACACCTGTAACGCTGTCCCGCGAGAAGGAAACGAGGAGACCATGTCCGACGTGCTCATCGACCGTCCCGAGCTCGAAGGGCTCGGCCAATACGAGTTCGGCTGGTCCGACTCCGACTCGGCAGGGTCCTCCGCCCGTCGTGGGATCTCGGAAGAGGTCGTCACCGACATCTCGAACCTCAAGAACGAGCCCGAGTGGATGCTGAAGAACCGCCTCAAGGGGCTGTCGCTCTTCGGCCGCAAGCCGATGCCGACGTGGGGTGCCGACCTGACGGGCATCGACTTCGACAACATCAAGTACTTCGTGCGTTCCACGGAGAAGCAGGCGCAGTCGTGGGAAGACCTCCCCGAGGACATCCGTGCGACCTACGAGAAGCTCGGCATCCCCGAGGCCGAGCGCCAGCGCCTCGTCGCCGGCGTCGCCGCGCAGTACGAGTCCGAGGTCGTCTACCACCAGATCCGCGAGGACCTGGAGCAGCAGGGCGTCATCTTCATGGACACCGACACGGCGCTCCGTGAGCACCCCGAGCTGTTCGAGGAGTACTTCGGCACCGTGATCCCGGCCGGCGACAACAAGTTCGCCGCGCTGAACACGGCCGTCTGGTCCGGTGGCTCGTTCGTCTACGTCCCCAAGGGCGTCCACGTCGAGATCCCGCTGCAGGCCTACTTCCGGATCAACACCGAGAACATGGGTCAGTTCGAGCGGACGCTGATCATCGCGGACGAGGACTCGTACGTCCACTACATCGAGGGCTGCACCGCCCCGATCTACAAGTCCGACTCGCTGCACTCGGCCGTCGTCGAGATCATCGTGAAGAAGAACGCCCGCGTTCGGTACACGACGATCCAGAACTGGTCGAACAACGTCTACAACCTCGTCACCAAGCGTGCGATCGCACACGAGGGCGCGACGATGGAGTGGATCGACGGCAACATCGGGTCCAAGGTCACGATGAAGTACCCGTCGATCTACCTCGCCGGCGAGCACGCCAAGGGCGAGACGCTCTCCGTCGCCTTCGCGGGCCCCGGTCAGCACCAGGACGCCGGCGCGAAGATGATCCACATGGCGCCGTACACGACGTCGTCGATCGTCTCGAAGTCGATCGCCCGTGGTGGCGGTCGTGCGGGCTACCGCGGTGAGGTCCGGGTCGACCCGGCCGCGCACCACGCCGCCAACACCGTGCGCTGCGACGCCCTGCTGGTCGACACGATCAGCCGGAGCGACACCTACCCGGCGATCGACATCCGTGTCGACGACGTGCAGCTGGGACACGAGGCCACGGTCTCGCGTGTCAGCGAGGAGCAGCTCTTCTACCTCATGTCCCGCGGCATGGCCGAGGACGAGGCGATGGCGATGATCGTCCGTGGCTTCATCGAGCCGATCGCCCGCGAGCTCCCGATGGAGTACGCACTCGAACTCAACAAGCTCATCGAGATGAGCATGGAAGGATCCGTCGGCTAGATGTCCAGCACCACCCCTCCCCACATCGACCAGCCGATCGAGCCCGCTGCCGCAGCGCAGGGCGGCACCCAGCACGGCGCCGGAGCCCACTCCGACGGCGGCTGGGGCGCCCCCGACAAGAAGGTGCCGGTCCAGACCCGCTCCGAGCGGTTCCAGTCCGGCGACGTCGAGGCGTTCCCGAAGGTCACCGGCCGAGAGGTCAACTGGAAGTTCGCGCCGCTCGCCAAGCTCCAGCCGCTGCTGGACGGCGGACTCGACGGATCCGCCTACCCGTACCTCGCCCGCCAGTCCGAGGGTGCCGACGTCGAGTGGGGTCGGAGCGACGACCCGCGGGTCGGTTCCGCCGGGCTGCCCGAGGACCGCGCCTCGGCCGCCGCCTGGACCGCGCGTGACGCCGTGCTGGCGATCACGATCAAGGCCACCGAGGCACACGAGTTCATCACGGTGACCCGCTCCGACTTCGGGTCGCAGCCCCGCGCCGCACACACGGTCATCACGGCCGAGCCGAACGCGCAGGGCATCGTCGTGCTCGACAACCGCGGCAGCGCCCTGCTCAGCGAGAACGTCGAGATCGTCGCGCAGCAGAACGCGCGACTGACCGTCGTCAGCCTGCAGGACTGGGACGACGACGCCGTGCACGTCGCGACGCACTTCGCCGAGGTCGGTCGCGACGCGTTCCTCAAGCACGTCGTGGTCTCGCTCGGCGGCGACGTCATCCGGGTCAACCCGTCGACGCACCTCGGTGCGCAGGGCGCCGACACGGAGATGTACGGCGTGTACTTCGCCGACGCCGGCCAGTACATCGAGCAGCAGGTCTACGTGAACCACGACGCGCCCAACACGCGCGGTCGGGTCAACTACAAGGGGGCGCTGCAGGGCCAGGGCGCGCACACCGTCTGGATCGGTGACGTCCTGATCGGCCGCGCCGGCGACGGCACCGACTCGTACGAGCAGAACCGCAACCTCGTGCTGACCGACGGCACCCGTGCCGACAGCATCCCGAACCTCGAGATCGAGACGGGCAACATCGAGGGCGCCGGGCACGCGAGTGCGACCGGTCGCTTCGACGACGAGCAGCTGTTCTACCTGCAGTCCCGCGGCGTCCCGGAAGAAGAGGCCCGGCGCCTCGTCGTGCTCGGCTTCCTGGTCGAGGTCATCCAGAAGATCGGTGCGCCCGAGCTCGAGGAACGCCTCATCGCCGCGGTCGAGCAGGAGCTGGCCGAGGGCCGTTCGGTCATCGCCGCACCGGCCGAAGCCATCGCCGCACCGGCCGAGGCCGGCGCCACGGAGGCCAGCGCCTGATGGCCGAGAAGGTCTGCGCCGAAGCCGACATCGCGGTGGACAGCCCGATGCGCGTGGTCGTCGGCGGCACGGCGGTCGCGATCGTGAAGGACTCGTCCGGCACGGTCCACGCCATCGGCGACACCTGCACGCACGGCGACATCTCGCTGGCCGAGGGCTTCGTCGAGGGAGACTCGCTGGAGTGCTGGGCCCACGGGTCCCGCTTCTCGCTGACCACCGGCAAGCCGCAGAACTTCCCGGCCTACGAGCCCGTCCCGGTCTTCCGGGTCGAGGTCCGCGACGGCGACGTCTACGTCGACGTGCAGGACGTCGTCCCGGTCGACTGAGCACCCCCACCACTTCCCGCGGCTGACGCCGCACCACAGCTGCAACCGAAGGAACGCAATGTCCACTCTGGAAATCCGTGACCTCAAGGTCTCGATCGACACCGATCAGGGCACCAAGGAGATCCTGAAGGGTGTCGACCTCACCATCAACGAGGGCGAGATCCACGCGATCATGGGGCCGAACGGCTCCGGCAAGTCCACGCTGGCGTACACGATCGCCGGGCACCCCCGGTACAACGTCGTCGGTGGCACGATCACCCTCGACGGTCAGGACGTCCTCGCGATGAGCGTCGACGAGCGCGCCCGTGCCGGCATGTTCCTGGCGATGCAGTACCCGGTCGAGATCCCCGGCGTCACGGTGTCGAACTTCCTCCGCACCGCCAAGACGGCGATCGACGGTGAGGCTCCGGCGCTGCGTGGCTGGATCAAGGAACTCCGCCAGTCGATGGCCGACCTGAAGATGGACTCGTCGTTCGCCGAGCGCAACGTCAACGAGGGCTTCTCCGGCGGCGAGAAGAAGCGCCACGAGATCATGCAGCTCGAGCTCCTCAAGCCGAAGTTCGCCGTCCTCGACGAGACCGACTCCGGCCTCGACGTCGACGCGCTGAAGATCGTCTCCGAGGGCGTCAACCGCGCCAAGGCCGCGACCGGCCTCGGTGTGCTGCTCATCACGCACTACACGCGCATCCTCCGCTACATCAAGCCGGACTTCGTGCACGTGTTCGTCGCCGGCAAGGTCGCGGAGCAGGGCGGCCCCGAGCTCGCCGACCGCCTCGAGAACGAGGGCTACGACCGCTACGTGCAGGCCGCTGCCGCCGAGGCGCAGGCCTGATGATCGCCGCACTCGCTCCCGACAAGTTCGACGAGGTCGTCGAGGGCCTGAAGGAGGTCCAGGACCCGGAGCTCGGCGTGAACATCGTCGACCTCGGCCTGATCTACGACCTCGCCTGGGACGACGACGCCAACGCGCTCGTCATCAGCATGACGCTCACCAGCGCCGGCTGCCCCCTGACCGACGTCATCGAGGGTGACACCGCGAACGCCCTCGACGGCATCGTGGACGCCTTCCGGATCAACTGGGTCTGGATGCCGCCGTGGGGTCCGGAACGGATCACCGACGACGGACGCGAGATGATGCGCGCCCTCGGGTTCGCGATCTAGTCGCGACCCACCACGGACGGGAGGCGCGGTGCCAGCTGGCACCGCGCCTCCCGTCCGTCTGTGCGCGCGCCACGCGCGGGGCGCGCCGCCGAGCGGTCGAGACCACCCGCTCACGTTCGCCGGGTGGTCGCGTTCTGTCGGCTGACCGCGCGCCAGGCGACAGAACGCGACCACTCGGCGTCCAGTTGGCGGGGAGTCGTGACCGACCGACCACTCGGCGTCCAGTTGGCGGGGAGTCGTGACCGACCGACAGTCCGTCACCGCACCGGACGCAGAACGGCCCCGCACCGATCGGTGCGGGGCCGTTCTCGTGCCAGGCGTCAGCGGCGGCCGACGGCCTTCCACGCGAGCGGCAGGATGCCGGCGGCGATGAGGGCCTTGGCGATGCCACCGACGACGAACGGGTACAGGCCGGCGGCGAGCACCGACTTGACGTCGTTCGGGGCGCCGAGCTGCCCGAGCGCCACGGCCAGGTACGGCAGGCCGGTCACGAACGGGATGGCACTCGCGAGCAGCATCGCCACCGCGGCACGCCCGACGTGGCGGTCCCAGTTGCGGCGCGCGAGCCACCCGACGAGCCCGGCGGCCGGGATGAAGCCGATGACGTACCCGAAGCTCGGCAGGGCGAGGGCCTGCAGGCCGCCCTGCATGTCGGCGAAGAACGGCGCACCCGCGAGTCCGGCGACGGCGTAGACGAGCAGCGAGAGCATGCCGCGACGTGCGCCGAGCGTCGCGCCGACGAGCACGACGGCGAGTGTCTGCCCGGTGATCGGGACCGGCCACATCGGGACCTGGAGCTGCGCCATCGCGGCGGTGAACAGGGCTCCGCCGGCGACGAGGGCGGCGTCGGTGGCCAGACCGTGCGTGCGCAGACGGTCGGCGAGGACTGCGCGGGGAGCGAACCCGGTGGCGTTCGTCATGGATTCTCCTAGAATGGACTGCTGGTTCCGTTCGGAACCATCGGTCCCGTCAGCGTAGCGGTGCACCTCACGCACACACCGTTGTGCAAACCCACCAACTGATTGGACGTCCACTGTGCTTGCCGTGCACGAACTCGAGATCCGCGTCGGAGCTCGTCTCCTCATGGAGGACGTGTCCTTCCGTGTCGAGAAGGGCGACAAGATCGGACTCGTCGGCCGCAACGGCGCGGGGAAGACGACGATGACCAAGGCCCTCGCGGGCGAGACGCAGCCCACCGGCGGCAAGATCGAGCGCGGTGGCGAGATCGGCTACCTGCCGCAGGACCCCCGCTCGGGCGACCCGGAGGAGACCGCGCGGAAGCGCATCCTCGATGCCCGTGGGCTCGGTGAGCTCGTGGAGGGCATCCGGCTCGCGACCCTCGACATGGCGAGTGACGACGCGGCGGTGGCCGAGAAGGCGATGCGCCGCTACAGCCGCCTCGACGACCAGTTCAACGCGCTCGGTGGCTACGCGGCCGAGGCCGAGGCTGCCTCGATCGCGTCGAACCTCAAGCTGCCGGACCGCATCCTCGACCAGCAGCTCAAGACGCTCTCCGGTGGTCAGCGCCGGCGCATCGAGCTCGCCCGGATCCTGTTCTCGGACGCCGAGACGATGATCCTCGACGAGCCGACCAACCACCTCGACGCCGACTCGGTCGTGTGGCTCCGCGAGCACCTGAAGACCTACCCCGGTGGCGTCATCATCATCTCCCACGACGTCGAGCTCGTCGACGAGGTCGTGAACCGCGTCTTCTACCTCGACGCCAACCGGCAGACCATCGACATCTACAACATGGGTTGGAAGCTGTACCAGCGGCAGCGCGTCGCCGACGAGGAGCGCCGCCGCAAGGAGCGCGCGGGCGCCGAGAAGAAGGCCGCCACGCTCAAGGACCAGGCCGCCCGCTTCGGCGCCAAGGCCTCGAAGGCAGCAGCCGCCCACCAGATGGTCGCGCGTGCCGACAAGTTGCTCGCCGGCCTCGAGGACGAGCGCGTCGCCGACCGGGTCGCGAAGATCCGCTTCCCCACCCCGGCCCCGTGCGGCCGCACCCCGTTGATGGCCGAGGGGCTGTCGAAGTCCTACGGGTCGCTCGAGATCTTCGCGGGTGTCGACCTGGCGATCGACCGTGGTTCGCGCGTGGTCATCCTCGGCTTCAACGGTGCGGGCAAGACGACGCTGCTGCGCATCCTGGCGGGAGCCGACCAGCCCGACACGGGCGAGATCCAGCCCGGCCACGGTCTGCGCATCGGCTACTACGCGCAGGAACACGAGAACATCGACATCAACCGCACGGTGATCGAGAACATGGTGTCGGCGTCGACCGACCTCAACGAGACCGAGGCCCGTCGGGTGCTCGGGTCGTTCCTGTTCACCGGCGACGACGGCTACAAGAAGGCCGGAGTCCTGTCCGGTGGTGAGAAGACGCGTCTGTCGCTCGCGATGATCGTGGTCTCCGGCGCGAACGTCCTGCTGCTCGACGAGCCGACGAACAACCTGGACCCGGCTTCGCGCGAGGAGATCCTCAACGCCCTCGCCGGCTTCGAGGGCGCGGTCGTCCTGGTGTCCCACGACGCCGGCGCGGTCGAGGCGCTCAACCCCGAGCGCGTGCTGCTGCTGCCGGACGGCACCGAGGACCATTGGAACAAGGACTACGCGGAGCTCATCGAGCTCGCGTAGCCGGGTCGGCGTCGTGGGACACCAGGAC
>NZ_QKLC01000024.1:0-40686 GCF_003224385.1 Curtobacterium sp. MCPF17_003
ACTGAGCGGGGTGTCCTGACCGGGCGGGGGGACCTTCGTCGCGTCCGCCCGGTCAGGACACCCCGCTCAGTTGCGCGCAGTGGTCACCAACCGTCGGCAGGCGACGTGGCGCTCGACGAGATGCGACCGCCCGCGGGCGCACCTGCGGCAGGTCGTGACCGGTCGTCGGGAGCGGCGAGCGGCCGTCGACGTGCGCTGCTGACGGACGGGAGGCCCGCGGCGGCGCTGCCCCGGGCCTCCCGTTCGCCGCGTGGCCCCGTGTCGGGCCGTGGAGACGCCGTCGCGCAGGCGGGACGCCTCGCTGTCGGCGAGACACCGCCGAATCCGGCGGCGTCCTGGGGAGACGACGGCGTCGTCCGTACCCGGTAGCGCTGCCGCAGCCGCAGCCGCAGCCGCAGCCGCCGCGTCAGCGACGTGATGCGATGAGCTCGTCCTCGATCTCGGCGTCGGTCTTCGGCTTCGCGTTCTTGCGGCGTTCGCGCTCGAGGGCGCGCTCGCGCTCCTCCGGGTCGTCCTGGTTGAGGTTCCGGTACTCCTGCACCATCACGTACGCCAGGAACCCGAAGCCCCCGGCGGCGAACATGAACCACTGGATGAAGTAGCTCAGGTGCAGCCCGGTGTCGGCGTTCGGACGCTCCCAGCCGAGCGGGCGGGCCTCGGCCGGAGCGGGGGATTCGGAGGCGAGCTGCCCGTACGCACCGGTCCAGATCGGGTCGTCGACCTTGTCCGCCACGTCGGCCAGGGTGACCGACTGCACCTGGTCGGTGTCCTTCGGGTCGGACCGGCCGGGAATGCGCGGTTCGCTCTGCTGCAGGCGGACGATCGCGGTGACCTCGCCGGACGGGGGAGCGGGCACGTGGTCGGGGGCGTCCTGGGCGTTGCCGGTCGGCACCCACCCACGGTCGACGATGAAGGCGCGACCCTCGGCCGTGACCAGGGGCGTCAGGACCTCGAACCCGGGCTGCCCGTTGTGCACGCGGTTGCGCACGAGCAGCTGCGAGTCGACGTCGTAGCGGCCGGTCACGGCGACCCGGAGCCACTCCTGCTCGTCCTGCCAGCTCGAGGCCTCCGGCAGCGCCCGGTCGAGGGGGACGGGGGTGTGGTCGTAGTTCTGCGCGACCTGCTCGTTCTGCCGGACGGCCTCGTTGCGGCGGTCCCACTGCCACATGCCGAACAGTGCGCACACGACGGCGAAGGCGACGGCGATCGCGAAGTAGCCGAGCCAGCGGCGGCTCCGGACGAAGCGCCAGCCGACGAACGGTTCGCGGGGGTCGTGCTGCTGCGCCGGGGCACCCGACTGGGCGGACGCGCGCTGCAGCTTGGCGGCGTGCTTACGGCCGTACCGGGACTGCGGGTCGAAGCCGTCGGTCATCGCGAGGTGCCGGTGGAGCGCACCCCGACGTCGTTCTTCGGCGCCGCGGTCGACTCGCGCTCGTCGTCGAGGTGGTCGACGTCCTCGTGCATGCCGGTGACCCGCACCGGGAACGAGCGGGACCGCAGGTAGTCGGCGAGGAAGTCGCGGTGTTCTTCACACGCGGCCCAGATCTTCACGCGGTCGATCGCGTGGATCCGGGGGTTGCGCCAGTTCACACGCCACCCGGCCGTCGACACGCAACCGGCGCGTGAGCAGACCGGGGTGGATCCGGGTTCCGTCTGCAGGTCGAACGTCGCACCCATCAGCGGGGTCCCCACATCTTCGATCGGTCGCCGTTGCGCTGCCACTCGTCCTGCGCGTGCTGCGCCTGCTGGCGGAGGCGGTCCTGCTCGTCACGGTAGGCCTGCGCCCGGGCGTCCTCCTGCTGTTCGCGGAGACGCGGGTCGACGGCGTCGTAGAGCTCGATGGACCCGGCGGGGGAGATCATGTCGCTCTCGGTCCGGCTGCCGGCGTTCGCGATGACGACGGCGACCCAGGGGATCACCGCGGCCAGGACGATCGGGATGACCGCCAACCACGAGTGCCAGATCGAGTACACGAGCACTGCGGAGATGAAGAGGACCACTCGGATGGCCATCTGCCAGACGTAGCGGGACAGGCGGTGCGCCCGGTCCTGCTCCGGTGTGTCCGGCAGCGACGTGATGCTCGTGTGCGTGCTCTTCATACAGATGGTCTCCGTCTACCCGGGGTCAAGCCTAATCCCGCCGGACCGATCGTGGGTGCGCCGCGCGCGAACCGGCGGGGTCGTCCGCTCCGGTACGCTCGTCCGGGCGTGTCCGCCGGGTCCCCGGCACCGCGTGCCGAGCAGATCCCACCGAACGGAGCGACCATGAGCACCCCCCGTACCGTCCTCATCACCGGCGGCAACCGCGGTATCGGACACGCGCTGGCCGAGCGGTTCGTCGCAGCCGGCCACCGGGTCGCCGTGACGTCACGCAGCGGTCAGGGTGGTCCCGAGGGCGCGCTGACGGTGCAGGCCGACATCACCGACACGGCCTCCGTCGACGCCGCGTTCACGCAGGTCGAGGCCGAGCTCGGTCCGATCGAGGTCCTCGTCGCGAACGCCGGCATCACGAACGACCAGCTGCTCCTCCGCATGTCCGAGGACGACTTCACCAGCGTGGTCGACACGAACCTCACGGGCACCTTCCGCGTCGTCAAGCGCGCCACGAAGGGCATGATGAAGGCCAAGTTCGGCCGCATCGTGCTGATGTCGAGCGTCGTGGGCGCCTACGGCCAGATCGGCCAGGTCAACTACGCGTCCTCGAAGGCCGCTCTGGTCGGCATGGCCCGGTCCATCACGCGTGAGCTCGGCTCGCGCGGCATCACCGCCAACGTCGTCGCGCCCGGCTTCATCCAGACGGACATGACCGCCGCGCTCTCCGACGAGCTGCAGGCCGAGTTCAAGAAGGCGATCCCGGCCGCCCGCTACGGCACGGTCGACGACGTCGCGGACGCCACGCTGTTCCTGGCGAGCGACGGCGCCGGGTACGTCTCCGGAGCGATCATCCCCGTCGACGGCGGCCTCGGGATGGGGCACTAGCCCGACGCGGGACGTCGTTTCGCGCGCAGCGACAGCTCACGGGCCGTCGTGAGCGTGAACTGTCGCTGAGCGCGAAGAACCGGACGCGTCGAGCCCCCGGACGGCTCAGCCGCGCAGGCCGAGCGTCGCGAGCACGGCGGACAGGTCACGGTCGACGACCGCGACGTCCGCCTGCTCCCGCACGCGCGGCTTCGCGTCGAACGCCACCGACAGCGCCGCGACGCGCATCATCTCGAGGTCGTTCGCGCCGTCGCCGATCGCGATCGTCCGTGCCGGGTCCACCCCGTCCGCATCCGCCCACTCGCGGAGCGCGACGGCCTTGGCGTGCGCGTCGACCACGTCACCGAGCACGCGGCCGGTGAGCACGCCGTCGGTGACCTCGAGGCGGTTCGCCCGGCAGTGATCGAGGCCCAGCTGCTCGGCGAACGGGTCGAGCACCTCGTGGAACCCGCCGGACACCACGCCGACGGTGCCGCCGGCGGCGTGCACCCCACGGACGAGCTGGTAAGCGCCCCGCGTCACACGGACCGCCTGCTGTGCCCGGGCGAAGACGTCTGCCTGGAGGCCCGCCAGGGTCGCGACACGCTCCCGGAGGCTCTCGGCGAAGTCGAGTTCCCCGCGCATGGCGCGCTCCGTGATCGCCGCCACCTGTGGCCGGGTCCCGGCGCTGTCGGCGAGCAGTTCGATCACCTCGTCCTCGAGGAGGGTGGAATCGGCATCGAGGACGACGAGGAAGCGGGGCACGCACCAACGGTACCGACAGACCAAAGGCACGGCCGCGTCCGTGACGCGAGCCGTGCCTCCAGGCCGTCCGTCCGGGGCTGCGCCCCGGATGCTTTGCCCTACGCGTCGACGCGGACGCCCTTGCCGACCACGGTGATGCCGGACTCGGTGACGGTGAAGCCGCGCGCCTCGTCGGCCTCCCGGTCGACGCCGACCTGCGCACCCGGTGCGAGGACGACGTCCTTGTCGAGGATGGCGCGGTTGACGACCGCCCCGGCGCCGATGGTGGCGCGCTCGAACACGATCGAGTCGAGGACCTTCGCGCCGGAGTCGATCGAGCACCAGGGCCCGATCATGCTGCGCTCGACCTGCGCACCCGACACCAGGCAGCCGAGCGACACGAGCGAGTCCACCGTGGACCCGGTGTTGCCGTTCGCGTCGCGGACGAACTTCGCCGGCGGCAGGTTCGTCTGCTGGTTGAAGATCGGCCAGTCCTGGTTGTACAGGTTGAAGACCGGGACCGGGGCGATGAGGTCCATGTGGGCATCGAAGAACGAGTCGATGGTGCCCACGTCACGCCAGTAGTACTTGTCGCGGTCGGTGGAACCGGGGACCTCGTTGCGCTGCAGGTCGTACACGCCGGCGTCGCCGCGGTCCACGAAGTCGGGGACGATGTCGCCGCCCATGTCGTGGGCCGAGGTCTCGAGCTGGCCGTCCCGCAGGACCGCGTCGACGAGGGCGTCCGCGTTGAACACGTAGTTGCCCATCGAGGCCAGGATCTCGCCGGGGGAGTCGGCCAGACCGACGGCGTCCTTCGGCTTCTCGAGGAACGCCTCGATCTTCGTGGGGTCGTCGTCGGCCACCTGGATCACGCCGAACTGGTCGGCGAGCCCGATCGGCTGACGGATCGCCGCCACCGTGGCACTGCGGCCGGAGGCGATGTGCGCCTCGACCATCTGGTGGAAGTCCATCCGGTACACGTGGTCCGCACCGACGACGACGACGATGTCGGGGCGTTCGTCGCGCAGCAGGTTGAGCGACTGCAGGATCGCGTCGGCCGAGCCGGCGAACCAGCGCTTGCCGAGCCGCTGCTGCGCGGGGACGGACGCGACGTAGGAGCCGAGAAGCCCCTCCATGCGCCAGGTCTCCGCGACGTGCCGGTCGAGACTGTGCGACTTGTACTGGGTCAGGACGACGATCTTCTGCAGACCGGAGTTGACCAGGTTCGACAGTGCGAAGTCGATGAGACGGAAGTTGCCGCCGAACGGGACGGCGGGCTTCGCGCGATCGGCCGTGAGCGGCATGAGTCGTTTGCCCTCGCCGCCGGCGAGCACGATGCCGAAGACCTTCTTTGGTGCCATGCCGCTCACAGTAGGCGTCAGCACTGGGAACCGGTTACGTTGAACCAGTGCGAGTCGATCTGCTGACCAGGGAGTATCCGCCGGAGGTCTACGGCGGAGCGGGTGTCCACGTGTCCGAACTCACCGCCGCGTTGCGGTCGGGGACGGACACGGAAGTCCGTGTCCGGGCCTTCGGGGCCTTCCGTGACGAACCCGACGTGTGGGGCTACCGGACCCCGGACGGCCTCGGCCAGGCGAACGGCGCGCTGCAGGCCCTCGGCACCGACGTGGCCATCGCGGCCGACGTCGAGGGCGCCGACCTCGTGCACTCGCACACCTGGTACGCGAACTCCGCGGGCCGGATCGCGCAGCTGACCTACGGCATCCCCCACATCGTCACCGCCCACAGCCTCGAGCCGCTCCGCCCGTGGAAGGCCGAGCAGCTCGGCGGCGGCTACCGCCTGTCCAGCTGGATGGAGCGCGAGGCGTTCGAGCACGCCGACGGCGTCATCGCGGTCTCGAAGGCCATGCGCGCGGACATCCTGCGCTCGTACCCGTCGATCGACCCGGCGAAGGTCCACGTCGTCTACAACGGCATCGACATCGACGCGTGGAAGCCGACCGTCGACGAGGACGCCGTGCGCGCCCTCGGCATCGACCCGACGCGCCCGAGCGTCGTGTTCGTCGGACGCATCACCCGGCAGAAGGGCCTGCCGTACCTGCTCCGCGCCGTGGCGTCGCTGCCGTCGGACGTGCAGATCGTGCTGTGCGCCGGCGCGCCGGACACCCCCGAGATCCTGGCCGAGGTCACCGAGCTCGTCGACGGGCTCCGGGCCGACCGTGAGGGCGTCGTCTGGATCGACCGGATGCTCGCGC
Organism: Curtobacterium sp. MCPF17_003; assembly: GCF_003224385.1. Lineage (NCBI taxonomy): Bacteria > Bacillati > Actinomycetota > Actinomycetes > Micrococcales > Microbacteriaceae > Curtobacterium > Curtobacterium sp. MCPF17_003. The sequence goes on from NZ_QKLC01000024.1 coordinate 5,918, forward strand.
ACCAGGAGATCGTGAACGTGCTGTCCTCGGGCACCGTGTTCGTGTGCCCGTCGGTCTACGAGCCGCTCGGCATCGTGAACCTCGAGGCGATGGCGTGCGGCATCCCGGTCGTCGGCACGGGCACCGGGGGCATCCCCGAGGTCGTCGCCGACGGGCTCACCGGCCGCATCGTCCCGATCGACCAGGTGCAGGACGGCACCGGCACCCCGACCGATCCCGACCGCTTCGTGGCCGACCTCGCCGCGACCCTCACCGAGGTGCTCGCCGACGAGGGGCTGGCGAAGCTCATGGGGCGCGCCGGACGGCTCCGTGTCGAGACGGAGTTCACCTGGGACGCGATCGCCACCAGGACACGGCAGGTCTACGACCAGGTGCTCGGCCAGAACCCGTAGGCTGGTCGCATGCCCTCGGTCGTGCGCTTGTCAGACGTCTCCGTGGTCCGCAACGGGGCCACCATCCTCGACGCGATCTCGTGGGAGGTGCAGGACGACGAACGCTGGGTCGTGCTCGGCGCGAACGGTGCCGGCAAGACCACGCTGCTGCAGATTGCCGGCGCCCAGACGTTCCCGACCTCGGGCGACGTCGAGGTGCTCGGTACCGAACTCGGCGGCGCCGACCTGTTCGAGCTCCGCCCGCGCATCGGTTTCGCGTCGACCGCGCTGGCACGCCGCATCCCGGTGACCGAGAAGGTCATCGACGTCGTGCTCACCGCGGCGTACTCGGTGACGGGTCGCTGGAACGAGGAGTACGAGGAGCTCGACGTCCGCCGTGCGCAGCGCGTGCTCGAGGAGTGGGGCCTGGGGTCCTTCTCCGACCGCACGTTCGGCGACCTCAGCGACGGCGAGCAGAAGCGCGTGCAGATCGCCCGTGCCGTGATGACCGACCCGGAGATCCTGTTCCTCGACGAACCGGCCGCGTCGCTCGACCTCGGCGCCCGCGAGAGCCTCGTCCGCACCCTCGGCGGCTACGCCCAGAGCACGGACTCGCCGGCCATCGTCATCGTGACCCACCACGTCGAGGAGATCCCGGCCGGGTTCACCCACGCGCTCGTCCTCGCCGACGGCCACGTGCAGGCCGCAGGCCCGATCGACGAGGTCCTGACGGACCAGACCCTGACCGAGGCGTTCGGCATCGACCTCTCGGTCACCAAGGACGCCGGTCGCTACACGGCACGCGCCGCGTAGCGCTGCGATCCCGCCGTCTCTCTGGTATCGTGGACGGCTGGCGCAAGCCGACGACTTCCCGCGCAGTTCGCGCAATCCCATCACCGCTATCGAGGAATCTCCATGAAGACCGACACCCACCCCGAGTACCGCGCCATCGTCTTCCGTGACCTGGCCTCCGGTGAGACGTTCCTGACGCGTTCGACCGCGAACAGCGACAAGACCATCGAGCTCGACGGTGCGACCTACCCGGTCATCGACGTCGAGATCTCGTCCGCTTCGCACCCGTTCTACACGGGCAAGCAGCGCATCCTCGACTCGGCCGGTCGCGTCGAGAAGTTCAACCAGCGCTTCAAGGGCTTCAGCAAGTAAGAAGCCCCCACGCAGCGCCCACGGGCGGTCCTCCTCCGGGAGGGCCGCCCGTTCGCGTTGTGCGGCCGCGGGCGGGTGCGGTGTGCCCCGGAATGCGGAACACCGGTGTTGGCGCGTCACGCCGCGTTCTGCGGGTGTTCGGCGCGCGAACACCGGTGTCTTGCGGGGGCCGTGCGGGGTCAGGCGCCGTTGCGGTGGGGCCAGCGGCCGTCGGCGGTGAACGTCGGGTCGCGCTTCTTGCGCATGTAGTCCTGGAACGAGGTGGCCTGCTCGGCACACCAGCCGACCTGCTTGCGGTGGAGTTCTTCGGCGGAGATGCCGAGCTCGTCCGGGTACTTGCCCGCGATGGCCTGGGCGACACGCCCGGCAGCGATCGCGTCGGCTCCGGCGTCGTGCGCGTCGTCGAGCGTGACGCCGTAGAGCTCGGACGCGGCTTCGAGCGTGCGCTTGCCCTTGCGGAAGGTGTCGAGTGCCTTGTCGATCACCAGCGGGTCGACGACGTTGCCGATGACGGGGGAGGCGAACCCGTGCCGCTTCGCTTCGCGGTCGAGGACGGTGAGGTCGTACGGGGCGTTGTAGATCACCAGCGGGATGCCCCGTGCGAACACGGCCTCGATCGCGGCGATGATCTCGGCCACGACCTCGGCCGCGGGACGCCCCTCGGCCTGGGCGCGCTCGGTCGTGTAGCCGTGCACGGCGGCGGCGCCCTCGGGGATCGGCACGCCGGGGTCGGCTATCCAGGCACCCTCGACGATGGAGGCCCCGGTCATGTCGATGAGGCCGACGTGGGCTGTGACGATGCGGGCCGTCTCGACGTCGACCCCGGTGGTCTCGAGGTCGAAGACGCCCAGCGCGTGCCACCAGGGGCGACCCGTGAGGTCCTGGGACGGAGCGGGCGCGTCGAGCTGTGCTGTGGGGAACGTCACGCGGTCAGGCTAACGGGACGCACCGACACCCCCGACTACCGGGTCGGCGCGCCGACGTGCAGCCAGTAGAACGACTGCGTGCCCATGGTCAGCGTCACGTTGCCGTCCTCGTCGAAGGACGGGAACGAGCCGCCGCCGAACAGGTCGTAGAGCGGACGCCCCGCGAACTGCGGAGCGGACACCGTGACCGAGGTCGGGTTCGTCGCGAACGAGAACACGCACAGGACGTCCTCGGCGGACGGGCCGAACTGCTGGCCGGAGCCCTCCCACGAGCGGACGAAGGCGAGCACCGAGTCGTTCGAGGTCTCCTGCACGTGCAGGGACCCGAGGCCGAACACCGGGTGGGCCTTCCGCGTGTGGATGACGTTCCGGACCCAGTGCAGCAGTGAGCGGGACTGGGCGAGCTGCGCCTCGACGTTGACCTGCGCGTAGTTGTACACGAGCGACTGGACGACGGGCAGGTAGAGCTTGCCCGGGTCGGCGGTCGAGAAGCCGGCGTTGCGGTCCGGCGTCCACTGCATCGGCGTGCGCGACGAGTCGCGGTCCGGCAGCCAGATGTTGTCGCCCATCCCGATCTCGTCGCCGTAGTACAGGAACGGTGATCCGGGCAGCGAGAACAGCAGCGCGTGGATGAGCTCGAGCTCGGCGCGGGAGTTGTCGAGCAGGGGCGCGAGACGACGGCGGATACCGATGTTCGAGCGCATCCGCGGGTCGTAGCCGTACCAGCCGTACATCGCCTGCCGGTACTCCTCGCTCACCATCTCGAGCGTGAGCTCGTCGTGGTTGCGGAGGAAGACGCCCCACGCCGCGCTGGCCGGCACGTCGAGGGTCTCGGACAGGATCGCCTTGAGCTCGGCGGCGTGCTGGGCACGGAGCGAGTAGAAGATGCGCGGCATCACCGGGAAGTCGAACGCCATGTGGCACTCGGGCTCCTCGTCGGTGCCGAAGAACGCCGCCGTCTCGCGCGGCCACTGGTTCGCCTCGGCCAGGAGCACACGACCGGGGTACTCGTCGTCGACCATCGCGCGGAGCTTCTTGATGAACTCGTGGGTCTCCGGCTCGCCCTCGCCGTTGCCCTCTTCCGACTCGAACAGGTACGGGATCGCGTCGAGCCGGAGCCCGTCGACGCCCATGTCGAGCCAGTGCCGGACGACGTCGTAGATCGCCTCGATGACCGCCGGGTTCTCGAAGTTCAGGTCGGGCTGGTGCGAGAAGAAGCGGTGGAAGAAGAACTGTCGTCGGACCGGGTCGAAGGTCCAGTTGGACTCCTCGGTGTCGACGAAGATGATGCGGATGTTCGAGTAGTCCTCGTCGGTGTCCCGCCAGACGTAGAAGTCGCCGTAGGGGCCGTCCGGGTCCTCGCGGGACTGCTGGAACCACTCGTGCTGGTCGCTGGTGTGGTTGATCACCATGTCGATCACGATGCGCATGTTCCGCTCGTGCGACTTCGTGACGAGCTCGCGGAAGTCGTCGAGCGTGCCGAACTCCGGCAGGATCGCCTTGTAGTCGGCGATGTCGTAGCCGCCGTCGCGCATCGGCGACTGGAAGAACGGCGGCAGCCACAGGGCGTCCACGCCGAGCCACTGCAGGTAGTCGAGCTTGCCGATCACGCCCTGGATGTCGCCGATACCGTCCCCGTTGGAGTCGACGAACGACCGGATCATGCACTCGTAGAAGACCGAGCGCTTGTACCACTGCGGGTCGAGCGTCAGGCCGGGCAGCTGGATCGGGGCTGTGAAGGTCACCGTGCTCCTCGTCGTCGTCGACGGACCGGTCTTGCGGCCCGCCCCGGACACGATAGGCGCGAGATGCTGCGGGTGTCCGGGGTTTCGTGCGGTTCGCTCCCTAGACTGGCGCGGATGCAACCGCCCGTGCTCTCCCCGTACCAGTCGTTGATGGCCGCCACCCCGGTCGTGCACCGGGCCGTCCAGGTCGACGGCCGGACCACGCACTACTGGGTCTACGGGCCCGAGGACTCGGATCGCACCGTGCTCGCCGTGCACGGGTTCCGCGGGGACCACCACGGTCTCGAGACCATCGCCGCGCACCTGCAGGGTGCGCGCGTGATCGTGCCGGACCTGCCCGGCTTCGGCGTGTCCGATCCGCTGCCGGTGTCGGACATCGACGCGTACGTGGTCTGGCTGAACGGGTTCCACGCCGCGCTCGGGCTCGGCCGCGACACCGTGGTGCTCGGGCACTCGTTCGGGTCGATCGTGGTGTCGGCCACCGTCGCCGCCGGGCTCGACACCCGACTGCTCGTCCTCGTCAACCCCATCGCGGCCCCGGCCCTGCAGGGACCGCGTGCCGTCGGGACCGCGATCGCGATCGGGTACTACCGCGCCGGCGCGGTGCTGCCGAAGCCGATCGGGCTCGGGATCCTGCGGAACGGCGCGATCGTCCGGGCGATGAGCATCGCGATGCTGAAGTCCCACGACCCCGCCGTCCGCCGATGGGTGCACGACCAGCACGACCGCTACTTCTCGGCCTTCGCGAACCGCACGAGCGTGCTCGAGGCGTTCCGCACCTCGGTCACCCACGACGTGTCCGAGTACGCCGACCGGATCCACGTGCCCGTGCTGCTCGTCGCGGCCGAGCACGACGACATCACCGCCGTCCCCGAACAGCGCGCACTCGCCGAGCGTCTCCGTGACGCCGAGCTCGTCGTGATCCCGGGTGTCGGCCACCTGGTGCACTACGAGACGCCGGCTCCGGCCGCGGCGGCGGTGCTCCGCCGGATGGCGGACACGACCGGACGTGCCGGACGGCAGGGACGAACTGGACGCGGCGCGGCCGCCACGGACCGCCGACCGTCGGGGGCGGGGCGGGCCTCCCGGACGGCGGACGCGTCGTGACGCGCCTGCGCATCGGCATCGACTGCCGGTACGTGCGGATCGGCCGGCACGACGGCATCAGCCGGTTCACCGCCGGGGTCGTCGCGCACCTGCCGGAGCGGCACGAGTACGTGCTGCTCGTCAGCGACGAGCGCCAGCTCGAGTCGCTGCCGAGCGACCTGCCGTGGGAGCTGCTGCCCGCACCGACGGACGCGGGGGAGCCGCTGGTCGCCCGGCGCGTCAACCGGCTCGGGCTCGACGCGGTGTTCTCGCCGATGCAGACGATGGGTTCGCGGGGTCGTCGGTACGCGCTCGTCCTGACGCTGCACGACCTGATCTACTACCGCAACCGCACACCCCCGCGGGAGTTCTCGTGGCCGCTGCGGCTCGGCTGGCGGGCGTTCCACCTGTCCTGGGCGCCGCAGCGGTTCCTGCTGAACGGCGCCGACGGGGTGGTGACGGTGTCGGAGACGACCGCCGGGCTGATCGCCGAGCACCGGCTGACGAAGCGGCCCGTGACGGTCGCCTACAACGCGGCCGACCCGGCGACACCGCGGGCGACCGGAGCGCCACGCGAACGCTCGCTCGTCTACATGGGCTCGTTCATGCCCTACAAGAACGTCGAGACGCTCGCGGCGGCGCTCCCGCTCCTCGGGGCGGACTGGACGCTGCACTGCATGTCGCGGGTGTCCGACGCCGACCGGACACGGCTGGAGGGGCTCGCTCCCGCGGGGGCGATCGTGTTCCACGACGGTGCCACCGACGAGGAGTACCTGTCCGTGCTCCGTTCGGCCACGGCGCTGGCGACCGCGTCGTACGACGAGGGGTTCGGCATCCCGCTCGTCGAGGCGATGGGCGTCGGGACCCCCGTCGTCGTCAGCGACATCCCGATCTTCCGGGAGATCGGCGGCTCCGCTGCGGAGTACTTCGACCCGGCGTCGCCGTCCGCGGTCGCCGCTGCCGTCCGGCGGGTCGAGGAACGGTGGGACGAGGCCTCGCGGCAGTCGATCGAGCGTGCCGGCCGGTTCCGGTGGCGGGACTCGGCGGAGCAGGTCGTCCGGGCCGTCGAGCGGGCCGTGGGGGACCGGCGGGGCTGAGGGCTGGCGCTGGTTCCACGTCGCCCGCGGAACCACGGGCGACCACCCCGGGGCCACCGCAGGACCACCGTACGATCACTCCGGCGCGATGACCTGCACGTCCGCCCCGGGGAACACCCTGTGCGTCTCCTGGGTCACCCGCGACACGATCGGCGGCACCGCGGCACCCCGTCCCGGGGTCCGCACGACGATGGACTGGTCGCCCTCGGCGTCGGAGGCGTCCCCGCCGCGCTCCCACGAGCAGCGGACCTCGGTGACACCGCCGATGTGGTCGAGCGTGTCCGCCAGTGCCAGGCGCTTCGCCGCGACCTCGCCGGCACCGGTGACGCCGATCTCGAGGTTGCCGAGGTCGGCGATCACGACGACCCGGACCCCGTTGCCGCCCGACTCGTCGGCAGCCCGACTGATGGCTGCGACCAGCTCGCCCCGCGCAGCGGTGTCGAGCGTGGGGTCGGCGCGGACGGTGGCGACGGCGTCGTAGCTCGCGAACGCGGTCTTCGACGGTGTGTGGTGCCGCACGTCGGTGACGCCGGGCAGGGCACTCACCCGCGTGTCGAACCGGTCGAGCGCGACGTCCGGCCGCGGGAAGACCCCGCCGATGCCGTTCTGGACGCTCCCGATGATCGAGCCGAGCACCACCGCGATGACCGCGGCGACCGCCAGGACACTCCCGCCGATGATGAACCAGGTGCGCGCCCGGGTGCGGTTCGGGACGCTCGCCGTCTCGGGACCGAACACCCGGTCGAGGTCGTCGTCCTGCTGGTCGAGGGCATGCTGGCCGTGTCGGCTGGTTCCGTCGTCGGACATGTGGCTCCCCTCACCCGGTGTGCGGGTGCGTCGGAGCCTAGCCCCCGGTCAGCCCCGGCGTTCCAAGGGGTTCTGGTACTCGAACGCCGACCCACCGGTGGCGTCGGACACGTCGTCGATCGGGTCGTCGAACCGGACGAGTTCCGCGTGGAAGCGTTCGGGGTCCCACCGGAACGAGTGGATGGACCCGTTCCGGATCGGGGTGTGGCGGCGGTCGGCGGTGCCGGGGGCAGCGGCGTTCACGACGGTGCGGATCACCGCCCCGTGGGTCGCGACCACGACGACGCCGGCATCGAACCGGACCGCGATCTCGCCGAGGGTCTCGGTGACGCGGGCGAGCAGCGCGGAGCGGGACTCCCGACCGGGGATGTCGTCGTGCGGGTACCGTGCCGACACCTCGTCGTCGGTCAGCCCCTCGGCCTCGCCGTAGGAGCGCTCCGCCAGGCCCGGGTACGTCGTCGGCGCGTCGAGGCCCAGGCGGTCGGCGATGATCGCGCCCGTCTCGGCCGCACGCGAGAGCGGGGACGCGACCACGGCGTCGAACGGCCGGCGGGTCAGGAGCTCGGCGGCCTCGGCGGCCTGCCGTCGACCGGTGTCGTTGAGCGGGATGTCCGTCGAGCCCTGGATGCGGCGCTGCGCGTTCCAGTCGGTCTCGCCGTGCCGGACGAGGTACAGGAGGGTCGTCACCCGACGATCTTCGCAGACGCGCCCGGCAGGCGCGTCCGTCGACCGCGACCGGCTAGTCGGTCGATGCCGCCGCGCTGAGCCGCTCCGCCAGGTGCACGAGCGTCTCGGTGGTGCCGGCGTCGAGCTTCACGGCGGCCCGGCGGTCACTGCGGGTCTCGCCGCGGTTCACGATGACCACCGGGTTCTTGCGACGCGCGGCGTGGTCGACCAGCCGCACGCCCGAGTTCACGGTGAGGGACGAACCGACGACGAGCAGCGCGTCGGCGTCGGCGACGATCGACACGGCCTCGCGGAACTTCTCGGCCGGCACGAACTCGCCGAAGAACACGACGTCGGGCTTCAGGTCGCCGCCGCACACGGAGCACGCGGGAACGACGAACCGCTTGACGTCGGTGATCTCGACGTCGCCGTCCGGCTGCAGCTGCACGGACCCGGGCTCGTCGATCCAGGGGTTCGCCCGGTCGATGGTGGTGGCGAGGTCGGAGCGGGAGAACACCTGGCCGCACCACAGGCACACGGCGCGGTCCATCGAGCCGTGGATCTCGACGACGCGGCGGGACCCGGCGCGCAGGTGCAGGCCGTCGACGTTCTGCGTGATGACCCCGGCGACGATCCCGGCGTCCTCGAGTGCGGCGAGCGCCCGGTGCCCGTCGTTCGGCACGGCGGACGCGAAGCTCCGCCAGCCCAGGTGCGATCCGGCCCAGTAGCGCTGGCGTTTCGCGGGGTCGGCCAGGAACTCCTGGAACGTCATCGGCTTGCGCACCACCCGCCCGGCGCCGCGGTAGTCGGGGATGCCGGAGTCGGTGCTCAGACCGGCACCGGAGAGCACGGCGATGCGCTTGCCCGCGAGCACCTCGACGACGCGGTCCAGGTCGTCGGCGGTCACCGACCCGGCGGCCGCCCCGGTGGTCGGTCCGGTCGTCGACGCAGCATCATCCAGCACCCTGTTCACGGTACCCTCAACACCCGACCGTCCCGGTCGCTTCCCAGGCGGAGCGGAACATCGGCGGACCCGCGCCAGCGCCGGCCCGCCGGCCCGCCGGCCCCACCCCACACCCCCGCACCACACCGAAACGAGCCCAGTGCACCCCGTCCGCATCGACTCCCTCGACGATCCCCGTCTCGACGACTTCGCCCGGCTCACCGACGTGGCGCTCCGCCGGGTCTCGGAGCCCGAGGGCGGCCTGTACATCGCCGAGTCGAACACGGTCATCGAGCGCGCGGTCCGCGCCGGGCAGGTGCCGCGGAGCATCCTGGTGCAGGAGAAGTGGCTCGACAGCGTCCTGCCCCTGGTCGCGGAGCACGACGGTCCCGTGTTCGTCGGTGCCGACGCCCTGCTCGAGGAGCTCACCGGCTTCCGCATGCACCGCGGTGCGATCGCCGCGATGCAGCGCCCCGACCTGCCGAGCGTCGCCGACGTGGTGCGGGACGCGAAGGTCGTCGTCGTGCTCGAGGACATCGTCGACCACACGAACGTCGGCGCGGTGTTCCGCAGCGTCGCCGGCCTCGGCGCCGACGCGGTGCTCGTCAGTCCGCGGTGCGCCGACCCGCTGTACCGCCGGAGCGTCCGCGTGAGCATGGGCACGGTCCTGCAGGTGCCGTGGACCCGCATCGGCGACTGGCCCGCCGCGGGCGAGGAACTCCGCGCGCAGGGCTTCCACCTGGCCGCGATGGCGCTGACCGACGAGTCGGTCGACCTCGACGCCTTCGTGGCGGACCTGCCCGACAAGGTCGCGCTCGTGATGGGCACCGAGGGTCAGGGGCTGACGCCGGCCGCGATCGCGTCGGCCGACACGACCGTCCGGATCCCGATGGCCCACGGCGTCGACTCGCTCAACGTCGCCGCGGCGAGCGCCGTGGGTCTGTGGGCGGTCACCCACGCCCGGCGGCTCGCCTCCTAGCACACCACCGAGACGGTCGGGAGGCCCGGGGCGGCCTGGTCGGGCAGCATGCGCCCGGCGCGGATCACCAGGGCACGGTCGGTGGCCGGCCCACCGACCAGGCAGACGCCGACCGGCGCGCCGTCCACGGTCAGCGCCGGCGCGCTCACCGCGGGCAGCCCGCCGACGCTCGCGAGCGCGGTCATCGCCGTCGTGGCGGTCCGGGTTCGCTCGAGCGTCGCGGTGTCCGCGTGGAGCAGTGGTGCGGGTCCGGGCACGGTCGGGAACAGCAGGGTCCGACCGTCCAGGGCACGGCGGATCGTCGCACGGACCTCGTCGAGGCGTGCCACGGCGTCCGCGGTCGCGTCGGGGTCGTTCGCCCGTGCCGCCCGGAACCGGTCACCGACGACGGTGCTCAGGGCGCCGGGGTGCGCGTCGATCCAGGGGCCGTGGGCGGCGAGCGCCTCGGCGGCCTGGACGAGCCGCATCTGCTCCTGCAGCGCTGCTGGGTCCGGGATGCCGAGGTCGCGCAGCCGACCGGTCGCGACGGGTTCGTCGAGCGCCTCGAGGAAGGCGGCGAAGGCCCGGGCGACGGCCGGTTCGACGAGTGTGAGCAGTTCCTCGGGGACGACGAGCACGGTCGGGTCGGGCGCCCCGCCCGGCGCGGACCGTGGCGGGACGGTGGCGTCGAGGGCGGCGAGCAGCACCCCGGGGCTCCGCGTGAGCCACCCGACGGTGTCGAACGACGGCGCGAGCGGGAGCAGCCCGTCGCGGGACACCGTGCCGTGCGTCGTCCGGAGGCCCCAGAGTCCCTGGTACGAGGCGGGGACCCGAAGCGATCCCGCGGTGTCCGTGCCGATCCCGATGTCGGCCGTGCCGAGGCCGACGGCCGATGCGGATCCGCTGGACGAGCCTCCGGGCAGTCGGGTGGGAGCCGCGCTGTTCGACGGCGTGCCGTGGTGCGCGTTCCGCCCCGTCAGGTTGTACGCGAACTCGTCGGTGCGCGCGATCCCGCGGATCGAGGCGCCGGCGGCGAGGAACGCGGCGACCGCTGCGGCGGGTGCCGTCCCGACCGGTGCCTCGCGCAGGTACGTCGGGTTGCCCGCGCCGACCGGCTGGCCGGGGACGGCGTAGAGGTCCTTGACGGCGACGGTCAGGCCGTCGAGCGATCCGGAGGCGGTGGGGGCGACGAGCGGGTCGCCGACGGCCCGCCAGACGGAGGTGTCGACGGCCTTGGGTCGGCCGGTGACGTGGGCCGCCTCGATGCGCCAGCGCGGGCCGGCGTCGCCGGCGCCGCCGTCGCGGCGCCAGAGCTGGGTCTGGAGGCCATGCCCACCCGCGGCGAACCGGGACACCGACACGACGAGGGCGCGGTCCTCGGTCAGGGGGCGGACCTCGACGTGCGTCAGCGACCGGGTCGCGACCCCACCCCGCGCCCCGCGGAACGCGCTGATCGCGTCGTGCCCGACGAGCAGGCCACGGTCGTCGCCGCGCATCGTGTCGGGGGAGTCGACGAAGGCGGTGTCGAGCGCGTCGAGGTCGTTCGCCAGCAGGGCGGTCTCGTAGGCGTCGAGCGCCTCGAGCAGTCCGTCGGGTGCCGTCGACGTGTGCCGCGTGGTCATCGGGCGGGCTCCTCGAAGTCGGCCTTGCGGATGCGGGCGTGGACACCGGTGACCAGGTCCACCACCTGCGAGATGTCGAAGTCGGTCGCTGCGGACAGGTGCACGGACGCCGGGTGGCGTTCCATGCCCACTCGAACGACGACCGGCGCCCCTCGCTGGTGCTGTGCGAGCGGGCTCAGTGTCCGTCCACGGTGCATGCCCTCGACCGTAGGGCCGGTTGGTCTGCTCGGTCCATCGGTAGGACCATCGTTTACACGGCCGTCACACGCATCGTCGGGACCCGGAACACGGCGGGCGAACGATGGAGCGCTGTCGTCGCGGCCGACTCCGACGGCGCAGCGACCCCGGCTCCGGAACGGCAGCCCGACCAGCCCGTCGCAGCCTCGGCCTCGGAGCGGACCGGTACGCTCGGGTCCCGTGTCACCAGTCGTCCGTCGCCCCCGCTCCGCCGTCCGGAGGCCGGTCACGATCTCGGTGGTCGCCGTCCTGCTCCTCGTGGCCGGCTACCTCGTCGCTGCGGCGGTCGTGCCGTTCGCCCCGGCGAGCGCGCGCACGACCACCTACTCGGCACCCACGACGAGCGTGCCGGACCTGCGGTTCCCCGGCTACGGTGCCACGGCGGTCGAGGCGACCGACTTCCCGGAGAGCCTGCGGACCAGCGGCGACACGAAGCCCCGGCCGATCGCGAGCATCTCGAAGATCGTCACCGCTCTCGTGGTCCTCGACGCGAAGCCCCTCGAGCGGGGCGAGCCGGGGCCCTCGATCGCCTTCAACCCGGAGATGCAGGGGCTGTACGCCAAGTACGCGGCGGTGAACGGCGAGGTCGCGCCGATGCCACCCGGACTGAAGCTGTCCGAGTACCAGACCCTGCAGGTCATGCTGATGAAGTCGGCGAACAACTACGCCGGGGCCCTCGCCATCTGGGCGTTCGGGTCGCTGGAGGCGTACGACCGTGCCGCGGACGCGTGGCTCGACCGGCAGGGCCTCGACGACACCACGATCGAGGAGCCGACCGGGCTCGACGCGGACAACCGGTCCACCGCGACCGACCTGGTGGCGCTCGGTCAGCTCGCGCTCGCGAATCCGGTCGTGCAGCAGGTCGTCGGGACGAAGCAGGTGACCGTGCCCGGTGCGGGGCAGATCGAGAACTCGAACAAGCTCCTCGGCCTCGACGGCATCGAGGGGATCAAGACCGGCACCCTCGACGAAGCCGGCGCCTGTCTGCTGTTCGCGGCGACGTACGAGCGCGGCGGCAAGGACGTCACCGTCGTCGGCGTGATGCTCGGCGGTGTCGACCACGACTCGCTCGACGTCGACGTTCAGCGGTTGCTGCGGTCCGTGGCGGACAACTTCCAGGTGGTGACGCTCACCCACCAGGGGCAGACGTTCGGCACCTTCTCGACCCCGTGGCACGACGAGGCCGACGCGGTCACGACGAAGGCGGCCGAGGTGCTCGTGTGGGGCAAGACGACCGTCACCGCGAAGGCGAAGCTGCAGCAGGTGACCTTCGGCACGAAGGGCGAGCGGGTCGGGCAGGTCCGGTTCCGGATCTCCGACCACGACCCGGTCACGGTGCCGCTCGTGCTCGAGCGCACGATCGACGACCCCGGCGTCTGGTGGCGCTGGACGAACCCGTTCCAGGGGGCGTGACGCCCGTCGGCCACCGACCGTAGAGTCGGTCGGGTGACGACGATGACGACGTTCCCCCGGACCACCCCCGCCGCCCTCGGCATCGATCCCGGCGGCGTGACCGCCCTGCTCGACGCCCTCGAGTCCACGCCCGACGTCGAGCCGCACAGCATCATGTTGCTCCGGCACGGCCAGGTGGCGGCCGAGGGCTGGTGGCAGCCCTACGCCGCCGATCGCGTGCACCTGCTCTACTCGTTGAGCAAGAGCTTCACCGCGGCCGGGGTCGGCATCGCCGTCAGGGCGGGCCTGATCGACCTCGACGCCACGGTGCTGTCGTACTTCCCGGAGCTCGACGCCGACGTCACCGACGAACGCAGCCGCCGCATCCGCGTCCGGCACCTGCTCGCGATGGCGAGCGGTCACCGCGAGGAGACGATCGACCGTGCCGAGGCCCTCGACCCGACGAACACGGTGCGCGGGTTCCTGCTGCTCCCGCCGGACGAGGAGCCCGGCACGGTCTTCGCCTACAACCAGCCGTGCACGTACACCCTCGCCGAGATCGTCCGGCGGGTGACCGGTGGTTCCCTCGTCGCCTGGCTCCGCCCGCACCTGCTCGACCCGCTCGGCATCGGCGACCTCGCCTGGCGCCGCGACGACACCGGGGCGGAGCTCGGGTACAGCGGGTGCTACGCCCCGACGGACGCGGTCGCCAAGCTCGGCCAGCTGTACCTGCAGGGCGGCGTCTGGGACGGCGAGCGGATCCTCGACGCCGACTGGGTCGAGCAGGCGACCAGCACGCAGGTCGCCAACCCGGACGAAGCCAACCCCGACTGGTCGCAGGGCTACGGCTTCCAGTTCTGGATGGCCCGCCACGGATTCCGCGGCGACGGCGCCTACGGTCAGTTCTGCGTCGTCCTGCCGGAGCAGGACGTCGTGCTCGCGATGACCGGCCAGAGCCTCGACATGCAGGCCGTCCTCGACGCGGTCTGGCAGCACCTGCTGCCCGCCGTCGACCGCGCGTCCGACGCGGCATCGGCATCCGCCCTGGAGGCCCGGCTCGCCGCCCTGGGACTGCCCGCCGTGGACGGTGGTGCGCTGCAGGGCCTCGCCGACGTCGGTCCGCTGGCCCGCGACGGCGACGGGTGGCGACTCACGCTCGACGTCGACGGCGGTTCGCTGTCGGTGCCGGTCGGGCAGGGGGAGTGGGCCGTCGAGGGCCCACTCGCCGCGAGCGGTGCCGTCGCGGACGACGGGACGGTCCGTGTCGACGTGCGGTTCGTCGAGACCCCGCACCTCGCGCACGTCCGGGTCGACCCCACCACGGGATCGACGACGACGAGCTGGCAGACCGAGCCGCTGCACGACGGACCGCTCACGCTGCGGCGCCCCGCCGGCTGAGGGCCCGCGGCTCCGCGCCTACGGGGTGTCGGAGGGGTGCTCGGTGACGATCCGCAGTTCGGGTCGCTTCGCCGACACCCCGTCGCCGGACGAGGTGTGCTTGATGCGCCGGACCACCCACGGCACCAGGTACTCCCTGGCCCAGCCGAGGTCCTCGGCGCGGGCCTCACGCCACGGCCGAGCTTCGAGGGGGTCCGGGTTGAACGGTTCGAGCCCGTGCGGCACGCCGAGGGTGTCGAGCACCGCCGCGGCGATCGTCGAGTGGCCCATCGGGGAGTGGTGCAGGCGGTCCGGAGCCCACATCCGCGGGTCCCGGAGCACCCGGAGTGCCCACGTGTTCGCCACCAGGGCGCCGTGCTTCAGGGCGATGGCGTGCAGGTTCTCGTTGTAGATCGCCGTCTTGCCGCGGACCATGCCGAGCACCGGGGTCATCCCGACGTCCGGGCCGGTGAACAGCACGACGGTGGCTCCGTCGCGGCGCAGGTCGGCGACGAGCCGGTCCACGCGCTCGGCGAGCTCGTCCGGGTCCGAGCCGGGGCGGATGATGTCGTTGCCGCCGGCGGACACCGTGATGAGGTCCGGGTGCAGGGCGAGGGCGGCCTCGGCCTGCTCGTCGATGATCTGCTGCAGCAGCCGCCCGCGGATCGCGAGGTTCGCGTAGGCGAAGTCGTCGGTCTGGTGTGCGAGCACCTCGGCGACGCGGTCCGCCCAGCCACGGTTGCCGCCCGGGACGGTGGGGTCGGGGTCCCCGATCCCCTCGGTGAACGAGTCACCGATTGCGACGTACCTGGTCCAAGGATGACGATCTGACACGTTCCGGACCCTAGTCTCGTGGCATGACGAAGGCCAACACGGACGCCGTCGGCTGGCCGGTGCCGGACGAGCTGCTCGACCGCATCGCCGAGCGCGCCCCCGGCTACGACGCCGCGAACGCGTTCTGCACCGAGGACCTCGACGAGCTCCGCGCCGCCGGTTACCTGCGGATCGGCGTCCCCGTCGAGCAGGGCGGGGCGGGCCTCGGCCTCCGTGGCACCGCGCGGGTGCAGCGCGCCCTCGCCCAGGCCGCGCCGGCGACGGCACTCGGCCTCGGCATGCACCAGGTGTGGGTGCAGGCGGCCCGCGCCGTGCGTGCGCGAGGCGAGTCGTTCCTCCAGGCCGTCACCGACCACGCTGCGGACGACCACCTGCTCGCCTTCGGGGTGAGCGAACCCGGCAACGACGCCGTGCTGTTCGACTCGTCGACGGCGGCCGAGCCGGACGGCGACGGCGGGTACCGGTTCACCGGCACGAAGGTGTTCACGTCCCTCGCACCGGCGTGGGACGTCATGAGCGTCTTCGGCAAGGACACTTCGGGGCCGGAGCCACGGCTCGTGCACGGGTTCGTCCTGCGGTCGGACGGCGACGTCGAGCACCTGGACGACTGGGACACGCTCGGGATGCGTGCGACGCAGAGCCGCACCACGAAGCTGCACGGCGTGCACGTCCCCGCCGACCGCATGGTCCGGTCGCTGCCGGTCGGGCCGAACCAGGACCCGCTCGTGTTCGGGATCTTCGCGTCGTTCGAGCTCCTCATCGCCTCGGTGTACGCCGGGGTCGCGGAGCGGGCGATCGCGCTCGCGACGGCCGCCGTGGCGGGTCGCACCGCGGCCGACGGCACCCCGCGGTCGCAGGACCCCGACGTGCGCCGGGCGATCGCCGACCTGCGCGGTGCGGTCGACGCGATCACGCTGCAGGTCGACTCGCTGGCGCGGTCGGTCGACGAGCTCGACGACCTCGGAGCCCGCTGGTTCCCGCTGCTCGTCGGCACGAAGGCGCGCGCGGTGGACACCGCGCAGCACGTTGTGGACGAGGCCATGCGCGTGGTCGGCGGCTCGGCGTTCCGGTCGTCGAGCGAGCTGGCGCGGCTGGCGCGTGACGTCCGGGCGGGGCAGTACCACCCGTCGTCGCGGGACTCCGCGGCGCGGACGATCGCCGCGTCGGTGCTCGGCCCGCTCAGCTGAGCGCGGCGCTCGCACGGTGCGAGGCACTGCGCTCCGGGGCACTCCGGTGCGAGGTTCCGCACGTGGTGGCACCCGCGCCCCCTCGCACCACGTCCGGACCCTCGCACCGTCCGATCGCGACCGGCCACGGGCGCGGCGATGTCGGCGGCGCCTGGCATCATCTCGGTGTGAGCAAGCAGGACGGACGGAACCGCCTCGTCTCCGACGCACCGCTGGACGACGTCTCGGCGACCGTGCTGCACGTCGACATGGACGCCTTCTTCGCCTCCGTCGAACTGCTCGACCGCCCCGACCTCGTGGGCCTGCCGGTCATCGTCGGGCACGACTCCGACCGCTCCGTCGTCACCGCCGCCACCTACGAAGCCCGTCGCTACGGCGTGAACTCGGCGATGCCGATGGCCGTCGCCAAGAGCCGCTGCCCGAACGCCGTCATCGTCGAACCGCACTTCGAGAAGTACCGGGCGCAGTCCGCCGCGGTGATGGCGATCTTCGACCGGTTCACCCCGAGGGTCGAGCGCCTCGGCATCGACGAAGCGTTCCTCGACGTCGCCGGCGCCCTCCGGCTGTACGGCACGCCGTGGCAGATCGGCCAGGCGATCCGCCGCACGGTCTTCGCCGAGACCGGCCTGCACTGCTCTGTGGGTGCAGCGTCGACCAAGTTCGTCGCGAAGCTCGCCTCCAGCCGGTCGAAGCCCGACGGTCTGCTCGTGGTGCCCGCCGCCGACACCGTCGCGTTCCTGCACCCGCAGCCGGTGTCCGCGCTCTGGGGCGTCGGCGGCAAGACGCAGGAGACGCTCGAACGCCGGGGAATCCGCACGGTCGGCGACCTGGCGAACACCCCGCTCGGGTCGCTGGTGTCGGCACTCGGCCCGGCCGGTGGGCAGCGGCTGCACGACCTGTCGTGGGGTCGCGACCCCCGCGTGGTCGACACCGGCGTCGGCGAGAAGTCGATCGGGCACGAGGTCACGTTCGGCCGCGACCTGACCGAGCGCGACGACGTCGCACGAGAGCTCCTGCGCCTGGCCGACAAGGTCGCCGTCCGCCTGCGCCAGGCCGACGTGCAGGCCCGGACCGTGGCTCTCAAGGTCCGCTACACCGACTTCAGCACCCTGACCCGGTCGCGCACCCTGGCGGAGCCCACCGACGTCGCGAAGCGCCTGCACCGCGAAGCCGTCGAGCTGTACGACGTCCTGCACCGACCGGGCAACCAGATCCGGTTGATCGGGGTCCGTGGCGAGAACCTCGTGCCCGCGGCCGCGAGCAACGCCCTGTGGGACGACGACGCGCCGTGGCGTGACACCGAGACCACGGTCGACGCGGTCGCCGCACGCTTCGGCGCCGGCGTGCTGCGACCGGCATCCCTGGTCCGCCGGACCCCTGACGGCGGCGTCCCGCACGCTCGGCAGGACTGACGGTGGCGGTAGAATCGGGTTCAGTGAGCGCAGCGGAGTACGAAGACCAGCAGCCCGCCACGCTGTGGGCGGAGTCGGGTGACGACCAGTCCGGCGCAGGCGGATCGTCGTCGACGCACGACGGCACCCAGGCGCACGAAACGGCGCAGGCGCACCAGACGGCGCAGGCGCACGGTGACGCCGCCCGTGACGAAGCCGACGCCGCGGCCCTGGCCGAAGCGGCCGGCAACTCGGCCGTCCAGCACCTGTCGCCGGCGTTCCCGGACCGGGCCGCCTGGGGCACGGCATCGAAGCTCCGCGCCTGGCAGATCGAAGCGCTCACGAAGTACTTCGAGAAGGAACCTCGCGACTTCCTCACGGCGGCGACCCCCGGCGCCGGCAAGACCACCTTCGCGCTGCGGCTGGCGACCGAGCTCCTCGCCCGCGGCACCGTCGACCGCATCGTCGTCGTGGCCCCGACCGAGCACCTGAAGCGCCAGTGGGCCGACTCCGCCGACCGTGTGGGCATCCGGATCGACCCGATGTTCAAGAACGGCGACGGCATGTTCGGCCGGCACTACCAGGGCGTCGCGATCACGTACGCCCAGGTCGGCATGAACCCCGAGGTGCACAAGCGCATCACCGAGGGCGGCCGCACCCTGGTCGTCCTCGACGAGGTCCACCACGGTGGCGACGCCCTGACGTGGGGCGACGGCATCAGGGAGGCGTTCTCCGGCGCCACGCGTCGGCTCTCGCTGTCGGGGACCCCCTTCCGGTCCGACACCGCACCGATCCCGTTCGTGCAGTACGCCCCCGACGAGCAGGGCATCCGTACCTCGATCTCCGACTACAACTACGGCTACGGCCGGGCGCTGAAGGACGGCGTCGTCCGCCCGGTGCTGTTCATGGCCTACGCCGGACAGATGCGCTGGAAGACCCGGATGGGCGACGAGATGTCGGCCTCCCTGGGTGAACAGGTCACGAAGGACATCACGGCCCAGGCCTGGCGCACCGCGCTGTCACCCGAGGGCGAGTGGATGCCGGCCGTGCTCTCGGCTGCCGACAAGCGCCTGACCGAGGTCCGTCGTGGTGTGCCCGACGCCGGCGGTCTGGTCATCGCCACGGACACCACCACGGCGCGCGCCTACGCCCGGATCCTGCAGCAGATCACGGGGGAGCGTCCCACCGTGGTGCTGTCCGACGAAGCCGCCGGGTCAAGCCGCATCAGCGCGTTCGCCGACGACACCTCCCGCTGGATGGTGGCCGTCCGCATGGTCTCCGAGGGCGTCGACGTCCCACGGCTCTGCGTCGGCGTGTACGCCACGAGTGCGAGCACGCCGCTGTTCTTCGCCCAGGTGATCGGCCGCTTCGTGCGTGCCCGTCGCCGTGGTGAGACCGCGAGCGTCTTCCTGCCGAGCGTTCCCGGGCTGATGGCCCTCGCCGCCACCCTCGAGCTCGAGCGCGACCACGCCCTCGACCGCCCGAAGGACGCCGACGACGGCATGTACAACCCCGAAGACGCGATGGTCGCCGAGGCCAACAAGGAAGACCGCGCGTCCGAGAGCCTGCTCGAGGTCCAGCCGTTCGAGGCGCTCGACTCGCAGGCGTCCTTCGACCGCGTCCTCTACGACGGCGGTGAGTTCGGCACCGGCGGCGAGGTCGGTTCCCTCGAGGAGCTCGACTTCATCGGCATCCCCGGGCTGCTCGAACCCGACCAGGTGCGCGACCTCCTCCGCGCCCGGCAGGCGACCCAGGCCAAGCGCTCCAAGGGCCGCACGGCCAAGGACGGCCTGCCGAAGGCGCCCGAGCCCGATCGCCCGATGTACATGACGATCAAGGAGCAGCGCACCGAGCTCGCCCGGCTCGTGTCGATCTGGTCCCGGCACTCGAACGAGCCGCACGGTGCGATCCACGCCGAACTCCGGCGGATCAGCGGTGGCCCGGCCGTGGCGCAGGCGAGCATCGAGCAGATCCAGAAGCGCATCGACGTCCTGCGCTCCCGCATCGGCGGACGACGGTGACCGCGGCGTGATCGAGCCGGTCGACGACCGCACCTGGTACGTCAAGCGCGACCCCGAGGCGTCACCCGAGGCGATCATCGACCGCTTCGGCGGCGGCTACCGACTCCGCCGCTTCTCGCTCACCGAGTCCCGCCGCACCCCGCACGGGGTGTTCACGGGGCCCGAACTGGCCGAGACCGCGTGGTGGCGGCTCCGCGACAGGCCGCGGAACTCATGACGCGCCAAGCCAAAGTCCGGTAGACCGGAGGAATGGCAGACTCGATCCCTCACGTCCTCGTCCTCGGCGGCGGCTCCGCTGGCTACACCACGGTCAAGCAGCTCCAGAAGCACGCGGCCACGGTGCCCATGCGCATCACGCTGGTGGACCAGAACACGTACTACACGTACCTGCCGTTCCTGCCCGAGGTCGCCGGTGGCCACATCGCGCCGAAGGACGTCACCGTCGAGCTGCGCCGTGCACTGCGCAAGACCCGGGTGATCCAGGGCAAGGTCACCGCGATCTCCTCGGCCGACAAGACCGTCTCGATCGCGACCGCCGGCGGCGACGACCGCACCCTCGGCTACGACCACCTCGTCGTCGCCCTCGGTTCCGTCACCCGCACCTTCCCGACCCCCGGGCTCGAGGAGTACGGCGTCGGCTTCAAGAGCGTCGAAGAGGCCGCCTACGTGCGCGCCAAGCTCCTCGACAACATCGCGAAGGCCGCTGCCACCCGCGACGAGGACGAGCGTCGACGTCTGCTGACCAGCGTCTTCGTCGGCGGTGGCTACACCGGCGTCGAGGCGATCGGTGAGCTGTTCGACCTGTCGCAGGCCGCCATCAAGACCTACCCGTCGCTCGCCGGCGAGCAGCCCCGCTGGGTGCTCATCGATGCCCTCGACCGCGTCGCGCCCGAGGTCGGCCCGGAGCTGTCCAAGTGGACGCTCGAGTCGCTCCGTGCCCGTGGCATCGACGTCCGCCTGAAGACCACCATGCCGAGCGCCGAGGGCGGCGTCGTCAAGTTCTCCGACGGCGACGAGTTCGCCACCGGTCTGCTCGTCTGGACCGCGGGCGTCAAGCCGAACCCGCTCCTCGACGCCTCCGACCTGCCGCGCGGGCCGAAGGGCCACCTCGCCGCGAACGCGAAGCTCCAGGTCGAGGCCGAGGACACCCACCAGGTCGTCGAGGGCGTCTGGGGCCTCGGTGACGTCGCGCAGGTGCCCGACCTGACCGCCGACAAGCAGCCGGCGTTCTACCCGCCGAACGCGCAGAACGCCGTGCGCCAGGCCGTGGTCGCCGCCGACAACATCGTCGCGACCATCACCGGCAAGCCCCTCGAGGAGTACCGCCACCCCTCCATCGGCACCGTCGCGTCGTACGGTGTCGGCAAGGGTGCCGCGAACATCAAGGGCATCAAGATGACCAACCTGTTCGCGTGGCTCGCGCACCGCGCGTACCACGTGTACGCGATGCCGACCCTGAACCGGAAGGCCCGCATCATCATCGGCTGGATCACCGGTGCCGTGTCGGGTCGCGACGCGACCTCGCTCATCAAGGAAACCGACCCGCGACGCAACTTCGTCGAGGCGTCGAAGAGCTAGGAGACCGAACGCGGCAACAGGCCGCAACGTCGTCGAGGCGTCGAAGAGCGAGACGCCCCCACGGATCGGACGGGAGGCGCGGTGCCAGCTGGCACCGCGCCTCCCGTCCGTCTGTGCGGACGACCACCGCCTGTCCGCCATCTGCAGACCTGGGTCCGTTCCAACGTGCGCCGCGCCAGCGTGGACGTGCCGAACGAGAGGAGCGCCCATGCGCGCCATGACCTACCGCGGGCCCTACCGGGTCCGTGTCGAGGAGAAGCCGGATCCCCGGATCGAGCATCCGAACGACGCGGTGATCCGCGTCGAGCGGGCGGCGATCTGCGGATCCGACCTGCACCTGTACCACGGCATGATGCCCGACACCCGCGTCGGACACACGTTCGGCCACGAGTTCATCGGCGTCGTCGAGCAGGTCGGGTCGTCGGTGGAGACACTGAGCGTGGGGGACCGCGTGATGGTCCCGTTCCACATCTCGTGCGGGACCTGCTGGTTCTGCGCCCGCGGCCTGTTCACGAACTGCCACAACGTGAACCCGAACGCCACGGCGGTCGGCGGGATCTTCGGGTACTCGCACACCACCGGCGGCTACGACGGCGGGCAGGCGGAGCGTGTCCGGGTGCCGTTCGCCGACGTCGGTCCGCAGGTGATCCCGGAATGGCTCGACGACGACGACGCCCTGATGATGACCGACGCCCTGGGCACCGGGTACTTCGGCGCCCAGCTGGCGTCGATCCGCGAGGGCGACACCGTCGTCGTGCTCGGCGCCGGACCGATCGGGCTCTACGCCGCCAAGTCCGCCTGGCTGATGGGTGCCGGGCGGGTCATCGTCGTCGACCAGTTCGAGTACCGCCTCGAGAAGGCTCGGACGTTCGCGCACGCCGAGACGATCAACTTCGCCGAGGTCGACGACGTCGTGCTCGAGATGAAGAAGCAGACCGACTTCCTCGGCGCGGACAGCGTGATCGATGCCGTCGGTGCCGAAGCCGACGGCAGCTTCGTGCAGCAGGTCACCGCCACCAAGTTCAAGCTGCAGGGCGGATCGCCGGTCGCGCTGAACTGGGCGATCGACGGCGTGCGCAAGGGCGGCACGGTGTCCGCGATGGGCGCCTACGGCCCGATCCCGAACCTGGTGAAGTTCGGCGACGCCATGAACAAGGGCGTCACGATCCACATGAACCAGGCGCCCGTGAAGCGGCAGTGGCCCCGTCTGCTCGAGCACATCCAGGCCGGACACCTGAAGCCGAGCGACATCATCACGCACCGCATCCCGCTCGAGCACATCGCCGAGGGGTACCACCTGTTCTCGTCGAAGCTCGACGACTGCATCAAGACCGTCATCGTCCCGTGAAGGAGCACACCGTGCCCGACAACGCCGCGCCCGATCACACCCCGTACATCGCCGATCCGCCCCGTCGGGTGCCCTCGGCCGAGGAACTCCGCGCCCGCATCCCGGGGTGGGGGAGCGACCTCGACCTCGCGGACCGTCCCTCGGTGCCGAAGCTCTCGCGCGAGGCCGGTTCGGCCACCGGTGCCCACTGGGACCTCCCGCCGCAGCAGGACGGTGCGCACGGCCGGGAGCGCTCGATCGAGCACGCCCACGTGACGCCGGTGTTCGGCACCGCGCAGCCCCTGCACGGGGTCGCCGGGATCGTCCGGCGGTACGCCTACCGGCGGTTCAGCGAGGGGCGTCTGGCGCACTGGATGCTGCTCGTCGTCGGGGACCGCCTGGACGTCGCGACGCACCGGGTGACCGATGCATTCAGGGGTCGGCCGGACCGGGTGATCAGCGAGACCGGCGTCGCGGCGGAACGTGGGAACCGCCCTGTTGCGTCGCGCCTGGGGTCGAGTCGGCGGGACTGGCGGCACCAGGTGCTCGACCCGGTGGTCGCGAACTGGGGTTGGCTGGCGGCGCTCGGTGCCGTCGTGCTGGTGGTGCGGCGGGTGCGCCGCTCGCGGTGACCGCGCAGGCCGCCGGGCTTGCAGCCTGGTGCGGCGTTGCCCACTCGGTGCGACCTTGTTCCGTCACACGGAGTGCACAACCTCGCACCGGCCTGCGACGTGTGCACGCTCCGGACTGGAGGCGCGTGGCGGCCCCGCCCCGCGCCTCCCGTCCGGACGGGCCTGCGTGCAGAGCCACTCCTGCCCCTGCCTCGATCGCCCTGAGCGCAGCGAAGTGGCGCGCGGTTCGCCCTGAGCGCAGCGAAGTGGTGCCCGAGGCGGTGACGCCCTGAGCGCAGCGATGGCGGCACTCGCCGAGAAGACACAACAGAAAATGCCCCCCGACCGAAAGGTCGGGGGGCATGCATTCTGTGTCCGAGAGGGGACTTGAACCCCTACGCCCTAATACGGGCACTAGCACCTCAAGCTAGCGCGTCTACCAATTCCGCCACCCGGACAGGGTGTCTGGTGTCTGATTCCCGGGTTGAACCCGGCGTTCCTGCCGAGAGAAGACACTAGCACGGGTCTGAACGCGCGATGAACACGGTCGCGCATCCCGGGCGAGTCCTGCGTGTCGGGACTCGGCGACGGGGTCGGTGCCGACCGATACCGTGGAGCCATGACGAACCCGGAGCCCTCCGAGCCGCAGTCCGTGCCCGAGCTCGAGGCCACCGCGGCGATCGCCCGCGACCTCATCCGCATCGACACGACGAACTGGGGCGAGGGGAAGTCCCGTGGGGAGACCGAGGCGGCCCACTACGTCGAGGACAAGCTCCGCGCCCTGGGTCTCGAGCCGCAGTTGTTCGAGTCCGAGCCGGACCGGGTGAGCGTCGTGGCACGGGTACCCGGCCGGAACCGTGACAAGCCGGCGCTCGTGGTGCACGGGCACCTCGACGTCGTGCCGGCCGACCCGGCGAACTGGTCGGTCGACCCGTTCGGTGGTGTGGTCAAGGACGGATCGCTGTGGGGTCGCGGCGCCGTCGACATGAAGAACATGGACGCGATGATGCTCACGTCGCTGGCCGACGTCATCGAGCAGCACGGTGCGCCGGAGCGTGACCTGGTGATCGCGTACTTCGCCGACGAAGAGGCCGGGGGAGTCCTGGGGTCCCACCACGTGGTCGACCAGCACCCCGAGGTCTTCGCGGGGGCGTCGGCGGCGATCAGCGAGGTCGGCGGGTACTCGATCACGCTCGGTGACCGTCGCGCCTACCTGCTGCAGACCGGCGAGAAGGCGCTCATGTGGGTGAAGCTGATCGCGCGCGGCACCGCCGCCCACGGCTCGCACGTGATCCGCGACAACGCCGTCACGAAGCTCGCGGCGGCGGTCGCCCGGATCGGCAGCGAGGAGTGGCCCGTCCGGCTCTCGGCCACGACGGACGCGATGGTCGCCGAGGTGGCGCGGTTCCTCGGGGTCGACCCGACGGTCACCGGCCCGGACGAGGTCGCGCTGGCCACCGGCTCGGCGTCGCGGTTCATCCACGCCGCGCTGCACACCACGTCGAACCCGACGGTGCTGACCGCCGGCTACAAGCACAACGTGATCCCGGACACCGCCGAGGCCCTGGTCGACATCCGCTGCCTGCCGGGTGACGAGGAGACCGTGCTCGAGCGGGTGCGGGAGCTCGCCGGACCCGACGTCGAGGTGGTCATGTCGTTCCGCGACATCGGCCTCGAGCAGGACTTCGGCGGCCCGCTGGTCGACGCCGTCCGCGACGTCCTCGGCCGGCACGACCCGGGCGCACCTGTCCTGCCGTACCTGCTGTCCGGCGGCACCGACAACAAGGCGCTCTCGACGCTCGGCATCGCGGGGTACGGGTTCGTGCCGCTCCAGCTGCCGGCCGGTGTCGACTTCCCCGCGATGTTCCACGGCGTGGACGAGCGGGTGCCGCTCGACTCGCTGGCGTTCGGTCGGCGGGTGCTGGGCGACCTGCTCGCCACGTACTGATATTGTTCATGGTCGCCGTCGTGGCGGTGCCCTGACCGACCTCCCCCCTGAAAGGCCCGTGCGATGCACATCCTCGAGGCGATCTTCCTCGGCTTCGTCCAGGGGCTCACCGAGTTCCTGCCGGTGTCCTCCAGCGCGCACCTGCGCATCGTGGGGCTCTTCCTGCCCGACGCGAAGGACCCCGGTGCGGCCTTCACCGCGGTGACGCAGCTCGGCACCGAGACCGCGGTGCTCATCTACTTCTGGAAGGACATCACCCGGATCGTCGGGCGGTGGTTCCGGTCGGTGGTCAAGCGTGACGTGCCGAAGGGCGACCCCGACGTCCGCCTCGGCTGGCTGGTGATCCTCGGCACGATCCCGATCGGGGTGGCCGGGCTCCTGCTCAAGGACTCGATCGAGACCACGTTCCGGTCCCTCTGGATCGTCGCGGTCGTCCTCATCGTGTTCGGTGTCGTGCTCGGGGTGCTCGACCGTGTCGGCCGCAAGGAGCGACGCATCGAGCAGATGACGTTCCGCGGTGGGCTGCTCATCGGCCTGGCGCAGATGCTCGCCCTGGTGCCCGGTGTGTCCCGTTCCGGCGCGACCGTGTCGATGGGTCTCGCCCTCGGGTACACCCGGCCGGCGGCCGCGCGCTTCGCGTTCCTGCTGGCGATCCCGGCGGTGTTCCTGTCCGGCTTCTACGAGGCCGCGACGAGCCTCGGCGACCACGGCTCACCGTTCGGACTCGCCGACACGCTCATCGCCACCGTCGTCGCGTTCGTGGTCGGGTTCGTCGTGATCGCGGCGTTCATGAACTACATCAGCAAGCGCAGCTTCATGCCCTTCGTCGTCTACCGGATCGCACTCGGTATCGTGCTCATCGTGTTGTTGTCGCTCGGAGTGATCCAGCCGTGAGGGCCTGGCAGGCCCCATCCGTCCCCGACGTCCCCGGCGCCGCGCCCCGACCGGTCGTCCACGACACCGCAACGGGCAAGCCGGTGGACCCCGCCCGCGACGAGGACCGCGCTGCGCTGTACGTCTGCGGCATCACGCCGTACGACGCCACGCACCTCGGCCACGCGGCGACCTACCTGGCGTTCGACACGCTCGGCCGCGCCTGGCGTGACGCGGGCCTCGACGTCGAGTACGCGCAGAACGTCACCGACGTGGACGACCCGCTGCTCGAGCGTGCCGCCCGCGACGGCGTCGACTGGCGCGCCCTGGCGGCCGAGCAGGTCGACCTGTTCCGCCGCGACATGGAGTCGCTGCGGATCCTGCCGCCGGACGACTTCGTGGCCGTCACCGACGAGGTCGAGCGCGTCGCCGAGGCCGTCTCGTTCCTGCAGGAGACCGGCTACGCGTACGAGGTCCCGACCGACGGCGCCGAGGGCGACGACCTGTACTTCGACGTGAACCGCCCCACCGACGCGTGGACCCTCGGTGACGAGAGCGGCCTGGACCGCGAGACGATGCTCGCCCTCGCTGCCGAACGCGGCGGCGACCCGGAACGTCCGGGCAAGCGTGATCCGCTCGACCCGCTGCTGTGGCGCGCCGCGCGTGACGGTGAGCCGGCCTGGGACACCGAGATCGGCCCCGGTCGCCCCGGCTGGCACATCGAGTGCAGCGTCATCGCCGGTGATCGCCTCGGGCTGCCGATCAGCGTGCAGGGCGGCGGGAGCGACCTCGTCTTCCCGCACCACGAGATGAGCGCCGGGCACGCTGCTGCCCTCGCGCACCAGCCCCTCGCGAACGCGTTCGTGCACACCGGGATGATCGCCTACCAGGGGACGAAGATCTCGAAGTCGCTCGGCAACCTCGTCACCGTGCGCGGGCTGCTCGACGACGGCGCCGACCCCCGGGCCATCCGGCTCGCGCTGCTGTCGCACAAGTACTCCGACGACTGGGAGTGGTTCGACACCGAGCTGACGAGCGCCCAGACCCGGCTCGCCGGCTGGGATGCCTGGGCCTCCGGAGCCACAGCCGGGCACGCCGACGACGCAGCGGACGTCGCGGCGCGCATCCGCGCGCGGGTCTCCGACGACCTGGACACCCCGGGCGCCGTCGCGGCGGTCGACACGGCGATCGCGGGTGGCACGGCGTGCACGCCGGAGCTCCTCGACCTGATCGACGCGCTGCTCGGCATCCGCCTGGCCTGACCTCGGCTCACCGGCCGTCGCGTCGGTGCCGGAGGTGATCGGGGTGTCGTGACCTTGCGTGGCGGCGGACGGGAGGCCCGTCGCGGGCCCGACCCGTGCCTCCCGTCCGCCGAGTGGTCGCGACACGTCGCGTGTGCGCTGCCGAGGGGTCAGGAACTGTCGTCCGGGCGGGCCGCAACCGACAGTTCGCGACCACTCGGCGGAGGAGAGCGGGGTGTCGTGACCGCACGCGTCCGCCGGGCGGGAGGCCCGTGGCGGGCCAGCCCTGTGCCTCCCGTCCGCCAGGTGGTCGCGACACGTCGCGTGTGCGCTGCCGAGGGGTCAGGAACAGTCGCCCGGGAGGGCCGCAACCGACGATTCGTGACCACTCGGCGGAGGTGAGCGGGCTGTTGTGACCGCACGCCCCCGCCGGGCGGGAGGCCCGTGGCGGGCCAGCCCCGTGCCTCCCGTACGCCGAGCGGTCGCGACACGTCGCGTGTGCGCTGCCGAGGGGTCAGGAACTGTCGTCCGGGCGGGCCGCAACCGACAGTTCGTGACCACTCGGCGGAGGTGAGCGGGCTGTTGTGACCGCACGCCCCCGCCGGGAGGGAGGCCCGTGGCGGGCCAGCCCCGTGCCTCCCGTACGCCGAGCGGTCGCGACACGTCGCGTGCGCGCTGCCGAGGGGTCAGGAACTGTCGTCCGGGCGGGCCGCAACCGACAGTTCGTGACCACCCGGCGGAGGTGAGCGGGGTGTCGTGACCGCACCCCTCCCGACCGTCAGGGGGTGACGGTTACTGCTGCGGCGGCTGCTGGGGCCGCCACGGCCCCTCGCCACCGGCGGTGCCGCCGTCCTTGCCGTCCTTGCGCTCACGGCGACGGAGGTACTGCTCGAACTCCTGCGCGATGGCGTCGCCCGACGCCTCGGGGGAGTCGACCGTGTCGCGCGCCTGCTCGAGCTGCCCGATGTAGGACGCCATGTCCTCGTCATCGGCGGCGAGGGCGTCGATCCCCTCTTCCCACTCGGTGGCGTCGTCGAGCAGCGACCCGCGCGGCACCGTGACGTCCGTGAGCTCCTCGATCTTGTCGAGCAGCGAGAGCGTGGCCTTCGGCGAGGGCGAGTTGTGCACGTAGTGCGGCACCGACGCCCACAGGGACAGCGTGGTCAGCCCGGCCTTGTCCATCGCGTCGGCGAGGACCCCGAGGATGCCGGTCGGGCCCTCGTACGACGAGCGGTCGACGTCGAAGGCGGCGCGGACCCCGGCGTTCTCGCTCGACACGAAGACCGAGATCGGTCGGGTGTGCGGGACGTCGGCGAGCATGGCCCCGACGAAGACGACGGCATCGATCGAGTAGACGTCCGCCAGGTCGATAATCTCCGAGCAGAAGCCCCGCCAGGTGCGCGAGGGTTCCGGGCCGACGAGCACGAAGACGTCACGGTCGGTGGGGGAGCCGGTGGCGCCGATGACGGGACGACCCTCGGCACCGGGGCCGTACAGCACGATCCGGGGCCACTGCACGCCGCGGTCGCCGTTGTCGTCGGTGCCGACGGTGGGCCGGTTGAACTGGTAGTCGACGTACCGCTCGCCGTCGAGCTCGCGCAGCTCGTCGAGCCCGAGCGACTCGACGATGCGACGCGCCAGACCGCTCGCGGCCTCGCCGGCGTCGTTCCAGCCCTCGAAGGCGACGACGAGCAAGCGACCGTCGCTGAAGGGGGAGTGCTGTGGCACGGAGCGGACCTCCTGGTGGTGGAGCGGAGCGGGGCGGGAGCGATGCCCCCGGCCGGACACGATTCAGGCATCCACTGTAGGCCCAGGGGGTGTCAGCGCACGCGCGCGTCCGCGCCCAGCGGAACGGCCCCGGTAGACTCGTCGCCCGTGACCGCGCATCCTCCTGCCCTCGTCCCGCCCGCAGCCGTGCTGTGGGACATGGACGGCACGATCATCGACACCGAGCCGATCTGGCAGCGGTCCCAGGTCGACCTGACGACCCGGTACGGCGCCGAGTGGACGGAAGCGGACGGCCTGTCCCTGGTGGGCAGCGGTCTCGAGCGCTCCGGTGAGCTCCTGCGTGCCAGGGGCGTCGACATGGAGGTCGAGGAGATCATCCAGTGGATGACCGACTACGTGATGGAGCACCTGCGCGCCGGTGAACTGCCCTGGCGGCCGGGTGCCCGTGAACTCGTCGAGGAGCTCCACGCCCGCGGCATCCCGACCGCCCTGGTCACGATGTCCCGTCGCAAGATGGCGCTCGTCGCCGCCGAGGCCCTGGGCGAGCGTGGCTTCCGCGTCGTCGTGGCCGGCGACGACGTCGACCGCCCGAAGCCGTTCCCGGACGCGTACCTGTCCGCCGCAGCGCAGCTCGGCGTCGAGCCCACCGCGTGCGTCGCGATCGAGGACTCCGCGACCGGCGTCGCGTCGGCCGTCGCCTCCGGCGCCGTCACGGTCGCCGTCGAGCACATCGTCCCGCTGTCCGAGATCGCCGGCGGCGACGTGCACCTGACCACCCTGGCGGGGGTCGACGTCGACCGGCTGGTCGAGTTGACGACGCCGGCACTGGCCGCACGGACTGGAGGCGCGGTGCCGGACCCGGCGCACGCTGCGGACACCGAAGGGGTCACCCGATGAGCCACACCGACGACGCACGCGACGAGGCGCACGCGAGCCGCGCCTCCGCTCCGACCGCGGACCCGACCGCAGCGCTCCCGCACACCGCGGGCGGCGCACCGCACACGCCGCCGCGCGGCCCGTTCCGGGCCGGCGACCGCGTGCAGCTGACCGGTCCGAAGGGCAAGCTCACCACGCTGTCGCTCGAGACCGCGGGTGAGTACCACACGCACCGCGGGGTGCTCCGGCACGACGACGTCATCGGCCAGCCCGACGGCTCGGTCATCCGGGCGAGCACCGGTGACGAGTACCTCGCGCTCCGTCCGCTGCTCAACGACTACGTGATGTCGATGCCGCGTGGTGCCGCGATCGTCTACCCGAAGGACGCCGCGCAGATCGTGGCCTTCGCGGACGTCTTCCCCGGTGCTCGCGTGGTCGAGGCCGGGGTCGGCTCGGGGGCGCTGTCGCTGTTCCTGCTCCGTGCGATCGGCCCGACCGGGCAGCTGCAGTCGTTCGAGCGCCGCGAGGAGTTCGCGGCCATCGCGAAGGGCAACGTCGGCACGTTCCTCGGAGCCGTCCCGGACAACTGGTCCGTCACCGTCGGTGACCTGGTCGAGTCGCTGCCCGACGCGACCGAGCCGCAGAGCGTCGACCGCGTCGTGCTCGACATGCTCGCGCCGTGGGAGTGCGTGGACGCCGCAGCCGACGCCCTCGTGCCCGGCGGACTCATCGTCTGCTACGTCGCGACCGTCACGCAGCTGTCCCGCACGGCCGAGGCCCTGCGCGACACCGGACGCTTCACCGACCCGATGCCGAGCGAGACCCTGGTGCGCACCTGGCACGTCGAGGGCCTCGCCGTCCGCCCGGACCACCGCATGGTCGGGCACACCGGGTTCCTCATCACGGCACGACGCCTGGCCGACGGGACGGTGCTGCCGAACCTGAAGCGCCGCGCGGGCAAGGCGGAGTTCTCGGACGAGGACATCGAGGCCTGGACCCCCGGCGCCGTGGGCGAGCGGGCGACGAGCGACAAGAAGCTCCGCAAGGTGGCTCGGCAGTCGGCGGCGCAGGCGCGGAAGGTCGCGGCGGCCGAGGCGTCGTCGGCGGCGGTGGATGGTGCTGCGGCACCGTCCGGGGCCGCTGCGGCTCCGTCGGATGCCGCTGCGGCTCCGTCCGGGGCCGTCGAGGACGAACGGTAGGCTGACGGCGTGCCCGTCCTGCATCGAACGGAAAGAGGGTCCGTGCGCACCATCCCCGCACTCCTGGTCACCATCGGTCTCGCGGTGTCCCTCACCGCCTGTGCCTCGAACGGTGCCGGCACCACGCCCTCGAGCTGTGCCGCTCCCGGCGCCGCGTCCGAAGCGGTGACCGCCACCGGCAAGTTCGGCTCGGAGCCGAAGGTCAGCGTGCCGAAGGGCCTGACCACCAAGGGCACCCAGGTGTCCGTGCTGAAGCAGGGCAGCGGTCGCACGATCGACGACGGCACCCCCGTCCTGGTCGAGTACACCCTGGTCGACGGCTCCACGGGCGAGGTCGCCCAGACGAGCGGCTACTCGGGCCAGACGGCACCGATCACCGCCGGTGCGAGCAACTACGGGGCCCTCGGTGCTTCGCTGCAGTGCGCCCACGTCGGCGATCGACTGGCGGTGGCCCTGCCGAAGAGCGCCCTGAGCGGCACCGACGGCACCGGTGGCAGCTCCTCGTCGAAGAAGACCGAGGACGCCGTGATCGCCGTCATCGACGTCAAGCGCGCGTTCGACGCCCGCGCCACCGGTACCCCGCAGCTCGCCGGCGACAAGATGCCGGCCGTCGTGCTCGCGCCGTCCGGAGCCCCCGGCATCACGATCCCGTCGTGGAGCGCCCCGAAGTCGAACGAGACCCACCTGCTCCGCAAGGGCGACGGTCGCGAGCTCACCGCCAAGGACACCGCGGTCATCAAGTACACCGCCGTCACCTGGGGTGCCGACCCGTCCGTCGCCGGCTCCAGCTGGACCGACGGTTCCGGCGCGCAGGCCATCCCGCTCACCAAGGGCCAGGTCGACGAGGGCGTCCGGACCGCGATCGTCGGGCACCACGTCGGCGACCAGGTCCTGGCCATCGTCAACCAGCAGGGGACCGCGTACGCGTACGTGATCGACGTGCTCGGGGCGATCTCGAACTGACCCGGTCCGACCGTCCACGGACCACGGCGCGGGTGCACTGCGGTGCACCCGCGCTGCCGTAGGATCGGCTCGTGCCAGCGACCCGTGTGCCCCGTGTGCCCGCCGAGGAGCGGCTGTTCAGCCTCGTGCTCGCGCTGCTCTCGACGGAGTCCGGGCTGACCAAGGCCGAGATCCTGGCCAACGTGCAGGGGTACCGGCAGCGGTTCTCGCCCGGCGGCGACAACGCCTCGCTCGAGCGCCAGTTCGAACGCGACAAGGACGACGTCCGCGAGCTCGGCATCCCCCTCGAGACCATCGAGACCCCGGGTGCCGCGGGCAACAACCAGACGCTCCGGTACCGGATCCCGAAGGGCGAGTACGACCTGCCGGTCGACGTCCGCTTCACCCCGGACGAATCCGCGTTGCTCTCCCTGGCCGCGATGGCCTGGCGCGAAGGCGCCCTGTCCGCCGACTCGCGCCGTGGCCTGCTGAAGGTCCGCTCGGCCGGTGCCGAGGACGACGACGGTGCCCTGCAGCTCGGGGTCGACGCGTACGCTCCGCGGCTCCGCGCCCGGGATGCCTCCTTCGAGCCGCTCCGTTCCGCGCTCGACCGCGGTGCAGCCGTGCGCTTCGACTACATCACGCCGGGGCAGCACGACGCGCGTCGGCGCGAAGCGGCTCCACTCGCTCTGGTGCAGCACGGCGGCCGGTGGATGCTCGCCGCCCACGAGTTCGCGACGGACTCGGACAAGAACTACCTGCTGTCCCGCATCGTCGGGCCGGTCACCCAGTACGAGGTCGGGCAGCACACCGCTCCCGTCGGCGCGGGGGAGCGCACCCTCGCCGAACTCGAGCGGATCTGGGCCGAGCGCACCGCGCGCATCGCCGTGACGCCGGGTTCCGACGCCGAACGCCGACTGACCCGTCGCCGCGACACCGAGACCGACGCCGACGGCGCGCTCGTGCTGCACCACGTCGACCCGCAGATCCTCGCCGAGGAACTCGCCGCCTTCGGGCCCGAGGTCCGGGTGCTCGAGCCCGACGACCTGCGGGCACGGGTCGACGAGCGCCTCCGTGCACTCGTGCGCGACCACACCGACGACGACGGTGCCGCAGCCCCCGGAGAGGACCCCGTTCGTGGCTGACGCCCAACCCCTGCAGGCGCAGGACAAGCTCGCGTTCCTGCTCGCCCTGGTGCCGTACCTGATCGACCGCGAGCGGGTCTCGGTGGCCGAGGCCGCTCGGCACTTCGGTGTGCCCGAGGCCCGCATCCGGCGTGCCGTCGAACTCATCGCGGTGTCCGGGGTGCCCGGCGAGACGATGCAGTACCAGCACGGCGACCTGTTCGACATCGCGTGGGACGACTTCGACCAGAACGACATGATCGTGCTGACCAACCTGGTGGCGATCGACGACTCACCGCGTCTGTCGGCTCGTGAAGCCTCGGCGCTCATCGCCGGCCTGCAGTACCTGTCCGCGCTGCCCGAGGCCGCCGACCGTGACGCCATCCGTGCGCTCATGGCCAAGCTGTCCCGCGGTGCCGGGGGAGCGGCGTCGACCGTCGCCGTCGGGCAGGACCTGCACGACGTCGCCCTCGCCACCATCCGCCGGGCGATGTCCGACGGCCGGGGCCTGGTCTTCGAGTACGCCGGACCGCGCACCCAGGGCGGCACCCGACGGGTCGACCCGCTCCGGGTCGAATCCATCGACACCGACTGGTACCTCCGCGCGTGGGACCTCGACCGGCAGGCGCTCCGGACGTTCCGGCTCGACCGGATGTCGGAGGCGCGCGTCGACGACCGCCCGGCCGAGAAGACGATCGACCAGGTCGTGATCCCGGACACGCTGTTCCAGCAGGCCGCCGACGACGTCATCGTCACGGTGGAACTCGACTCGACGTCGCTGCCCCTGGTCGCCGACTTCCTGTCCGACACCGCCGACGCGCCCGACGATGACGGGCGTGTGCGCATCCGGCTCGCGGCGTCGCACGGGTTCGACGGCGTGGTCCGGCTCGTCGCCGGGTTGCCGGGTCGTGCCGTGGTGCTCGACCCGCCCGCGGCCCGTGACGCCGTGCGCGACTTCGCGGCCGCTGCCCTCGCCGCGGGCTGAGGTCTGCCGCTGCGGCCCGTTCGAGCGCTGCACGTTCCGCCCATGTACGCCCGTTCGCGCACGGTGGACCTCGGGTACCTGGTCGTTCCGGCGTACCCGATGTGTTGATCCGACGAGGTATGCACGATCTCGCCAGGTATGCCCGATCTCGCGAGGTACGCCCGATCTTGCCAGGTACGCCCGATCCCGCACGGTGGACTTCGGGTACCTGGTCGTTCCGGGCGTACCTGGTTTGTTGATCCGACCAGGTACACCCGATCTCGCCAGGTGTGCCCGATCGTGCCAGGTACGCCCGCTCGCGCACGGTGGACTTCGGGTGCCTGGTCGTTCCGGGCGTACCTGGTGTGTTGATCGGACCAGGTGTGCCCGATCTCGCCAAGTACGCCCGATCGTGCCAGGTACGCCCGATCCCGCACGGTGGACCTCGGGTACCTGGTCGTTCCGGGCGTACCTGGTGTGTTGATCCGACCAGGTACGCCCGATCTCGCCAGGTACTGTCTCTTATACACATCT
>NZ_QKLC01000025.1:0-40479 GCF_003224385.1 Curtobacterium sp. MCPF17_003
GAAGCTAAGCCTCTCAGCGCCGATGGTACTGCAAGGGGGACCTTGTGGGAGAGTAGGACGCCGCCGGACTTAACGTAGAAGAACCAGGGAACCCCTGACCATTCGTGGTCAGGGGTTTTCTGCGTTCCCGGCCCGTTCCCGGCCCGTTCTGGGTCCTTGTCGCCGGGGCCTGGTCAGGCCGTAGGATCAGCCGACGACGGAGGAACGATGACCGAAGCCTGGCCGGCCCTGCCCGACGGCTCCCGATTGGCGCTGCGGGAGATCCTCATCCACGGGGTGCTCTCCCGTGCCGAGATCGCTCGGTCACTCGGGCTCTCACGGGCGAGTCTCACCCGGGCCATGCGCATCCTGGTGTCGCAGCGCCTCGTGGTCGAGGTGGGGACGGACGTGCGAGGTGCTACAGGTCGCCCGTCGGAGCTCCTGCAGGTGAGCAGTGGGCAGTGGGAGTTCCTCGGCGTCAAGCTCACGAAGGACCGCCTGTACGCCGCGGTCACGGACCTGGGCGGACGGGTCCTCGCCCTGCACGAAGAAGGCATCAACGACACCGCCGCCGAGCCGCTCGCGGAGCAGATCACGGCCGTTCTGGAGCGACTCCTGGTGGCCCACCCCGCGATCTGCGCGATCGGCGTCTCGCTGCCCGGTGACGTCATCGTCCGCGAGGGGGAGTCGGTGGTCGCCGGGTCGGTGTTCCTCGGGTGGCACGAGGTGCCCTTCGCCCAGATGCTCGAGGAGCGGACGGGCATCGCCACGTTCACAGCGAACGACGTCCACGCGTTGACGGCGAAGGAGCACTGGTTCGGCGCCGGCGCGGGTCGTGGATCGATGGTGCTGGTGACCGTCGGTGAGGGCATCGGCCTCGGGCTGATCGCGAACGGGCAGGTCTCGACCGGGGAGCACGGGCGCCTGGGACGGATCGGGCACCTGCCGGTCCTCGGCGGTGGGCCGGACTGCGGGCTCGGGCACGCCGGGTGCGCCTCGAGCTACCTGCCGAGCCCGGTCATCGTGCGGAACGCCGGGCACGAGGGGAAGACGTACGACCAGGTGGTCGAGCTCGCGCGGGACGGCGACGAGGGAGCCCTCGCTGCGTTCGAGGATGCAGGCCGCGCCCTCGGGGTCCTGCTCGCCACCGCCGTGCACATCGCCGACCCCGCAGCGATCGTGCTGACGGGGGATGGGCTGCCCGTGTACGACCTGGCGCGGGCGACCGTCGATGAGTCGATGCGGGCCGCCCTGGCGCCGTACACCGAGCCGGTCACGGTGGAGGTGCAGCCGTTCGAGTTCTCTGAGTGGGCACGCGCTGGGGCGGTGCTCGCCATCCGCCGGCTGCTGGGGGAGTGATCCGCTGCAGGGCCAGGCAGAGGTGTCGACGCGTTAGTTACGCACGTTGACAAACGTGGACGCAGGCGGAAGGCTTGAGCGGTCCACACCATCGAAGGAGATGCCGTGACCGCTGCCCCCACCGTCCCGTGGCCGACCGACGGCCTGTCGTTCGGCGGCGACTACAGCCCCGAGCAGTGGCCCCGGGAGACCTGGCTCGAGGACGTTCGCCTGATGCGAGAGGCCGGCGTGAACCTGGTCACCGTCGGGGTGTTCTCGTGGGCGCTGCTCGAGCGGTCGCCGGGGGACTTCACGTGGGAGTGGCTCGACGACGTGCTCGCGCTGCTGCACGCGCACGGCATCGCGGTGGACCTCGCGACGCCGACCGCCGCCCCGCCGAACTGGCTGCTGACCGCACACCCGGAGATCCTGCCCGTGGACGCCACGGAGCGGCGGGAACGACCCGGTGGGCGACTCGGGTGGTGCCCGGCCTCCGAGCTGTTCCGGGAGCACGCGCTCCGCATGGTCGACGCGCTGGCCGAGCGGTACGGCCGACACCCGGCGGTGCGACTCTGGCATGTGAGCAACGAGCTCGGCGGCGGCAACGGCCGGTGCTACTGCGAGGAGTCGGCAGCGGACTTCCGGCACTGGCTCGTCGCGAAGTACGGCGACGTTGAGGCCGCGAACGACGCCTGGGGCACGGCCTTCTGGGGGCACACCTACACCTCGTTCGACGAGGTCTCGCCGCCGCGCGGTGTCGGCGGCGCGCCGAACCCCGGGCTCGCGCTCGACTTCGAGCGGTACTCGTCCGACACCCTGCTCCGCCAGTACGACGCCGAGAAGGCCGTCATCGAGCAGCACTCGGACGTGCCGGTCACCACGAACTTCATGGTGGGCGCCGGCTCACAGGTCGTCGACTACGCCGGGTGGGCGAAGCACGTGGCGATCGTCGCGAACGACCACTACACGCTCGTCGACGACGCTCGCCGCGAGCAGGACCTCGCGCTGGCCGGTGACCGGATGCGCGGGATGTCGGCGGATCGCCGTCCCTGGCTGCTCATGGAGCACTCGACGGGTGGCCCGAGCTGGCAGCAGCGCAACCGCGCCAAGGAACCCGCGGAGCTCGTCCGGAACGCCCTGGCGCACGTGGCGCACGGTTCCGACGGGGCGATGTTCTTCCAGTGGCGGGCCTCCACCGCGGGCGCCGAGCAGTTCCACTCCGCGATGCTCCCGCACGCCGGCACCCGCACGCGCATCTGGCGCGAGGTGCTCGCCCTCGGCCGGGCGCTGCAGGACCTCGCACCCGTGCAGGGCACCCGAGTCCAGCCGGCCCGGGTCGCGATCGTCGTCGACGAGGCCTCCGGGTGGGCCGTGCAGTCGGGCCTCAAGCCGCACCGGGGTCTCCGTTACGGCCGGGAGCTCCGCGCCTGGCACCGCGCGTTCCACGACCGGCAGGTGCTCACCGACGTGGTCCCCGCCGACGCCGACCTGGACGGCTACGACGTGGTCGTCGTGCCGACGATGCTCGTCGTCGACGACGCGACCGCCGCGCGGTTGTCCGGCGTGCTGGACCGCGGCGCCACTCTGATCGTCACCTACCTGTCCGGCGTCGCCGACGAGACCGCGCGCATCCGCACCGGCGGGT
Source organism: Curtobacterium sp. MCPF17_003 (assembly GCF_003224385.1). NCBI lineage: Bacteria > Bacillati > Actinomycetota > Actinomycetes > Micrococcales > Microbacteriaceae > Curtobacterium > Curtobacterium sp. MCPF17_003. Next base: position 2,963 of record NZ_QKLC01000025.1, read on the forward strand.
ACCCGGGAGCGTTCCGCCAGGTGCTCGGCGCCTGGAGCGAGGAGTTCACCCCGCTGCAGCGCGACGAGCGCTGGACCCTCGACGACGGTGAGGTCGTCACCGACTGGGCCGAAGCGGTCGTGCTCGAGGACGCCGAGTCCGTGCTCCGGTACACCGACGGCCCGCTCGCGGGCCGGCCCGCCGTCACGCGCCGCGCCGTCGGCGGCGGCGCCTGGTACGTGTCTGCGATGCTCGCGGACGACAGCATCCAACGGCTCGTGGACGGGGTGATCGCCCAGCGGGGGATCCTGCGGACGGTCACCGGGCCTCCCGGCCTGGAGGCGGTGCGTCGCGTCGGCGACGACGGTTCCGCCTTCCTGTTCCTCGTCAACCACCGTGCTGACGACGTCACGGTCGTCGCGTCCGGGACGGACCTGCTCGACGGGTCCGGCCACGGGCCGGACACCGTCGTGCCGGCCGGACGCGTCCGCGTGCTGCGCGAGGAGCGGGTCTCGTGACCGTCGTGGAGCGCGAGTCGACAGCCGTCGGTGCAGGCGATCGACGCGTGCACGTGCTGCGGTCCGCCGGGGTGTCGCTGGTGCTGGCATCCGCGGCGGACGGCCTGCCCGAGGTCCTGCACTGGGGTCGGGACGTCGGGCCCGTCGCGCCGGACGACACGGCCGACCTGCTGCTTGCACTCGGCCGGCCGCTCGGACCGAGTGCGCTCGACGCGCGGTGGCCGCTCACGGTGCTGCCGACCGAGCGCGACGGGTGGGAGGGGCGGCCGGGGATCGCCGGGCACGTGGACGGGATGCCGCTGGTGCCGCGGTGGCGTGACGTGATCGTCCTGGCGGATGACCGGCGGATCGTCGTGACCGCCGAGTCGGACCCGTTGGCGCTCCGGAGCGAGTTCGCGCTCGACACCGCGGGGGTGCTGCGGGTGCGGCACACGGTGACGAACACGCACGCCGAGCCCGTGCACCTGCAGGCGCTCGAGGCGACGCTGCCCGTGGGGGAGCGGATCACCGAGGTGCTCGACCTGGGCGGACGGTGGACCCGTGAGCGCACACCGCAGCGCCGGGCCGCGACCGCCGGGAGCCACGCACGCGAGAGCCGTCGCGGGCGCACGGGCCACGATTCGCCGACGTTGCTCGTGCTCGGGACGCCCGGGTTCTCGGATGCCGAGGGCGAGCTGTGGGCGGTGCACCTGGCCTGGAGCGCGGACTCCGTGTACCGGTACGACCAGCTCGCCGAGGCGCGGCCGCTGCTCGGCGCCGGGGAACTGCTGCGCGCGGGCGAGGTCGTACTCGTCGAGGGGGAGTCGTTCACCGCCCCCGACGCCGTGTTCGTGTGGAGCGACACCGGGATCGACGGGCTGTCCGACCGCCTGCACGATTCGCTGCGGAGTCGCCCGGGGCACCCGCGACGGCCCCGGCCCGTGGTGCTGAACACGTGGGAGGCCGTCTACTTCCGGCAGGAGCTCGAGCCCCTGGTGGCATTGGCCGAGACCGCGGCGGACATCGGGGTCGAGCGGTTCGTGCTCGACGACGGGTGGTTCCTCGGCCGGCGGTCGGATTCGACGTCCCTGGGGGACTGGCGGGTCGACCCGACGGTGTGGCCGGACGGGCTGGCGCCGCTCGTCGACCGGGTGCGTGCGCTTGGCATGGAGTTCGGGCTGTGGTTCGAGCCCGAGATGGTGAGCCCGGTGTCCGAGCTCGCCGCGGCGCACCCCGAGTGGATGCTGCAGCGCCCCGAGGACGACGTGCGGACGTGGCGGAACCAGTACGTGCTCGACATGGCGAACCCGCTGGCCCGGCACCACGTGCTCGAGAGCATGTCCCGTGTGATCGGTGAGCACCACGTCGACTTCGTGAAGTGGGACCAGAACCGCGACATCGTGCACGCGGTGCACGCGGGTCGAGCTGGCATCGACGCGCACACCCGCGGCGTCTACGCGTTGATGGACGAGCTGCGTGCGCGGCACCCGTGGCTCGAGATCGAGGCGTGCGCGAGCGGCGGTGCCCGGATCGACCTCGGCGTGCTCGAGCGCACCGACCGCGTGTGGCCGTCGGACTCGAACGACGCCTTCGAGCGACTGCCGATCCAGCGCTGGACCGAGGCGCTGCTGCCGCTCGAGCTGATCGGCTCGCACGTCGGGCCGGAGATCTCGCACACCACTGGACGGCACCTCGACCTGGACTTCCGGATGGCGGTGTCGCTGTTCGGCTCGGCCGGCATCGAGACCGACATCACGAAGCTGTCGCCCGAGGAGCTCGACCGGCTCCGGGCCTGGACAGCGCTGTACCGCCGGGAACGCGGGCTGCTGCACTCCGGGCGGGTGCGGCACCTGGACCTCGGGGACCCGGGGACGGTGGCGACGTCGGTGGTGGCCACCGATCGGTCGCGGGCGCTGGTGCGGGTAGCGCGGACGGAGACGGGGCCGAGGTCGTTGCCGGTGCCGCTCCGGTTCCGTGGACTCGACCGGTCGCGGCGCTACCGGCTCGCTCCGGTGTCCGGGCTCGCTGTGCCGCACGGGCTCGACATGGTGCCGCCGGAGTGGCTCGTGCGCGGGCACCTGGAACTGACCGGCGCCGTGTTCGAGGACGTCGGCGCACGGCTCCCGCTGCTCGCACCCGCGACCGCGATCGTGCTGGAGCTCCGCGCGCTCGACTGAGCGGGTCCGCTGCTGTCCGGCGTGAGCGGGCGGTGGGCGAGCGGGCGGAATGCCGGGGTGACGGCGGTGAGTGACCCGGGTGTTTCGCCCATTCGTCGTGGGTGGTGGGCGGTGCGCGAGCGGGCGGAATGCCGGGGTGACGGCGGTGGGTGTCCCGGGTGTTTCGCCCGTTCGTCGTGGGTGGTGGGCTCGTGGGCGGTGGGCGAGCGGGCGGAATGCCGGGGTGACGGCGGTGGCTGACCCGGGTGTTTCGCCCGCTCGCGGGATGGGGGGCGAGGAGATCGGGCGGGGGTGACGGTTCCGGTTCGCGCGCCCGGGGGATCGTGAACCGGAACCGTCAGGGCGCCGCACCGGGTCAGGGCAGGAGCGAACCCGCGTGGCGGAGGACGAGCGGGTGGACGAGGGCCTCCGTCGCGATGCCCGGCACGCCCGTCACCGTGAAGGTCACCGACTCGCCGGGGAGCAGGGACACCAGGCCCTCGTCGACGCGACCGGCCGCATCCACGCGGTCGGGGAACAGCGAGACGTCGCGTGCGTACGCCGTCGCCGTGACGGTCACCGTCGCGCCGTCGGCCGTCTGGGTCACGACGGTCTGCAGCGGTGCGGGCTCGAGCGCCTGGTCGACGACCTCGGCGAAGTCGTGCACCGTGCGGGTGCCGGCTCCCGTGACGACGAGGACCTCGGCACCGGGGTCGCCGGGCACCGCGAGCGACGACGGCAGCTGCACCCGGTCGGCGTCGGCGGGGGCGGCGGCGAGCATGAACGACGACGACTCGAGCACGGTGCCGTCGAAGGCGACGCGGGAGACGGTGACCTCGTCGGCGACCGACGCCCCGGACGCGTTGACGAGGACGACGTCGAGACCGCCCTCGCCCCCGGACGACGGCTGCACGGTGAGCAGCACGGGCTGGTAGGCCTGCCGGACGGCGTACCAGACGGGCTTCCGGATGCCGGCGTGGTCGACGAGGGCCCAGGACACCACGGGCCAGTCGTCGTTGAGCTGCCAGACGATCATGCCGGTGTTGTCGGGCGTGCGGGAGCGGAACCACTCCATGCCGAAGCGGATCGCGTGCGCCTGGTTGAGCTGTGCGGCGAAGTGCCAGTCCTCGATGTTCGTCGGCGAGGGCAGGTGGCCGCGCATGCCGTCGGCGAGCTTCCGGTTGCCCTGGTCGGCCTTCTGGTGCACGAGCATCTCGTGGCCGTCCGGGTCGAGGGGCTCGTCGTGCACCACTGCGGTCAGGGTCGACCACGCCGGCGGGCCCTGGAACCCGAACTCCGCCACGAACCGCGGCTCCCAGTCGGCGTAGGCGCGGTAGTCGAGGCGGTTCCAGACGTCCCAGATGTGCACGCTGCCGTTCCGTTGGTCGTTCGGCGTCAGGTACTCGTCGAACGAGAACGGGCTGCCCGGCGTGTACGGCCGGGTCGGGTCGAGCTCGGCGACGACCGACGGCAGCAGGGAACGGTAGTAGCCGTTGCCCCAGGTCCGGCCGACGAGCGACGGCCGCCAGCCCCACTCGGCGTAGGCGACGAGGTTCTCGTTGTTGCCGTTCCACACCACGAGCGAGGGGTGCGGGCTGAGGCGGGTGACGGCCTCGCGGACCTCGGGCTCGACCTCGTCGGCGAGCCAGGGCTCCTCGGCGTAGGCGGCACAGGCGAACAGGAAGTCCTGCCACACCAGGACGCCGAGCTCGTCGCACCGGTCGTACAGGTCGTCGGACTCGTAGATTCCGCCGCCCCAGATGCGGAGCAGGTTCATGTTCGCGTCGATCGCGTCCTGGATCCGGTCCGCGTACCGGGCGGGTGTCATCTCGGTCAGGTAGGCGTGGTCGGGGATCCAGTTCGCCCCGCGCACCATGACCGCACGGCCGTTCACGCGGAGCAGGAACGGCGCGCCGTCGGCGTCGGCGGCGGTGTCGAGCGTGACCGTGCGGAAACCGACGCGGCCGGTCCAGACGTCGTCGCCGACGTCGACCCGGACGTCGTACAGCGGCTGGTCGCCCTCGCCGCGGGGCCACCAGACGGCGACGTCGGGAACCTCGAGGCGGACGGTCGCGGCGCCGTCCACGACAGGGCGCACGCCGACCACCCGGCCGGCGGTGTCCGGGGTGTCAACGGGACGGACGGGAGGCTCGGTGTCGGAACCCGGGTGCCCTGCGGGCGCGGGGTGCGGGGCCAGGGTGATGCGGGCCTCCAGGCCGGTGCCCGCGGAACCGTCTGCTGACGCGACGGGCGCGCTGCCGATCGCCTGTGAGAAGGAGCCGGTGGAGCCGGCGTGCTCGACGTCGACGTGGGCCGTCAGCACACCGGTGGTGCCGTCGAGGTCGACGAGCGGGCGGACGGCCGCGATGCGGACGCCGCTCCAGGACTCGATGCCGATCGACTTCCAGATGCCGCTCGTGGCGACGTCGACGCCCCAGTCCCACCCGAAGTTCGACGCGTTCTTGCGGAGCGCGTTGTAGGGGTGGTGGTTGACGTGGGGGAGCTCGCCGCCGTGCAGGGCGGACAGGCGCTCGGCGGCGGGGACGGGCGCGTCGAAGGTGACGACGAGCTCGTTCGTGCCCGGGCGGAGGAGGTGCCCGACGGGGAACCGGTACGAGCGGTGCTGGTTGGCGGTGGTCGCGACGACGATGCCGTTGAGCTCGATGGTGGCGAGGGTGTCGAGGCCCTCGGCGACGAGGTCGTGGCGGGTCTCGTCCGGCGCAGTCCACTCGAAGGTGCGGCGGTAGCGCCAGACCGTGTCGCCGATCCACTGGGTGGCGGCCTCGCCGTCGCCGTCGAACGGGTCGGGGATCCGGCCGCCCCGCAGCAGGTCGGTGTGCACGCAGCCGGGGACCTGCGCCGCGATCGGTTCGCGGTGCTCCGCCGACTGCTCGGGCCCGGTCACCGCCTCGAGGGTCCACGTGCCGTCCAGGGTGGTCCGCTCCATTGCGTCTCCTCATCGTTACGGGGCCGTGACCCGACCCCTTGACCGCCTTAGTTTACGCGTGTAACAATCACGCTCACAACGTGGACTCTGCGACGACGCAGACCGAGAGGACAACGATGTTCAACCCAACCCGTTCACGGCTCGCCATCGGCGGCGCCGTTCTCCTCGCAGCCGGCCTCGCGCTCAGCGGCTGCAGCTCCAGCGGCAGCGCCAGCACGAACGACGCCGCTGCCTCGACCCTGGTGGCGTACACCGGCCAGTCCGGCGACTACCAGATCAACTTCAACCCGTGGTCGCCGTCCAACATCGGCGGCGTCGGCACGATCTACGAGTCGCTCTTCTTCATCACCAACGTCAACACGAAGGACCCGAAGCCGCTGCTCGGCAAGTCCTACGAGTGGAACGACGACGGCACGCAGCTCACGATCACGCTGCGCGACGGAGCCACCTGGAGCGACGGCGAGCCCTTCACCTCGAAGGACGTCGTGTTCACGCTCGACATGCTCAAGAAGCAGAAGGCCCTGAACTCGATCGGCTACGACGGCACCGCGAAGGCCGACGGCGACGACAAGGTGGTCGTCTCGTTCGACAAGCCGTCGTTCGTGCTCGGCCCGAACCTGCTCGGCAAGACCTGGATCGTGCCCGAGCACCTGTGGAAGGACATCGACCCGACGACCGACGTCGTGCGCGAGCCCGTCGGCACCGGCCCGTACACGCTCGGCACCTTCAAGGCGCAGGCGTTCACCCTCGAGGCGAACAAGAAGTACTGGGACGGCGCCCCGGCCGTGAAGACCATCCGCTACCTGTCGCTCTCCGGCAACACCGCCGGCGCCGACGCCCTGAAGCAGGGGTCGATCGACTGGCAGACCGGCCCGGTGCCGAACATGGACGACATCCCCGCCAACTACAACGGCTACGACGGCATCACCGTCGGCCAGAACCAGATGGCCCTGCTGACCTGCGCGAACACCGACCTGGGCTGCGCCGGCCCGCAGACCGACCCGGCCGTCCGCCACGCGATCGCCGACGCCATCAACCGCAAGCAGCTCAACTCGCTGGCGTTCGAGAACACCGCGAGCGAGATCTCGCCGACCTTCGCGCTCACCACGACGCAGAAGGACACCATCTCGAAGGACATCGAGCCGGCCGTCATGCCGGAGACCCCCGACACCGACGCAGCGGCATCGGCGCTCGAGGACGCGGGCTACGCGAAGGGCGCCGACGGCATCTACGCCAAGGACGGCAAGAAGTTGTCCCTGACGGTCGAGGTCGTCACCGGCTGGACCGACTACATCACCGCCATCGACACCATGACGCAGCAGCTCAAGGCCGCGGGCATCGAGCTCAAGGCGCAGCAGTCGTCGTGGAACGAGTGGACCGACAAGAAGACCAAGGGCAACTTCGAGCTCGCGATCGACTCGCTCGGTCAGGGCCCGACGGCGAACCCGTACTACCTGTACAACAACTACTTCACGACGGCGAACACCGCGAAGGTCGGTGAAGCAGCCCCGATGAACATCTCGCGGTACAGCAACCCCGACGTCGACGAGGCCATCGCGAAGCTCGCCACGATCAACCCCGAGGACACCGCGGCGACGCAGCCCGAGCTCGACACGATCCAGGAGCACATCGTCGAGGACCTGCCCTACATCCCCGTGATGACCGGCGGCACGACGAGCGAGTTCCACGCGGCGAAGTTCACCGGCTGGCCGACGGAGGACGACCTGTACGCGTTCCCCGCGGTCTGGGCGAGCCCGGACAACGCCGAGATCTTCAAGGCGCTCAAGCCGGCGAAGGGCTGACACCGATGGGATCGCGACCGAGGGGCACTCGACGATGACCTACTTCCTGCGCAAGATCGGCTTCTACGTCGTCGCACTGTGGGCGGCCCTGACGCTGAACTTCATCATCCCCAGGCTCCTGCCCGGCAACCCGGTGGACATCCTGCTCGCCAAGCTCCAGCAGCGCGGCGGGCAGGTGACCCCGGCGACCCGGGAGGCGTACGAGCTGCTCCTCGGTGGCGATTCCTCGGAGCCGCTCATCTCCCAGTACGGCCACTACTTGGTCAACGTGTTCCGCGGTGACCTCGGGGTGTCCGTCAGTTACTTCCCTGCACCCGTCACCGAGGTGATCGGCAGTTCGCTGCCGTGGACCATCGCGCTGGTCGGGATCGCCACGATCCTGGCCGCGATCATCGGCGTCGGCCTCGGGGCCTTCGTCGGCTGGCGGCCGGGCACCTGGCTCGACTCGTTCGTGCCGGCCACCACCCTGCTCGCCGCGGTGCCGTACTTCTGGCTCGCGCTGATCCTGGTGTACTTCTTCGCCACCGGGATCCACCTGTTCCCGGCGCAGGGCGGCTACGACGTCATCCTGACCCCCGGGTTCAACTGGGACTTCATCGCCTCGGCGATCAAGTACGGGGTGCTTCCGGCCGTGACGATCGTGCTCGCGTCGCTCGGGGGCTGGCTGCTCGGCATGCGCAACATGATGGTGTCGACGCTCTCCGAGGACTACATCACCACCGCGCAGGCGAAGGGCCTGTCGGACGGCAAGATCCTGCGGAACTACGCCGCCCGCAACGCCGTGCTGCCGTCCGTCGCCGGGTTCGCGATCTCCCTCGGGTTCATCGTGTCCGGCTCCGTCGTCACCGAGCAGGTGTTCTCGTACCCGGGCATCGGGTCGAAGCTGCTGTCCGCCGTGACGAACAACGACTACGCGCTGATGCAGGGCATCTTCCTGTTCATCACCCTGGCGGTCCTCGGCGCGAACCTCGTCGTCGACCTGCTGTACGGACTGATCGACCCGCGCACGCGGGCACGGAGCTAGGGGAGGAGACGACCATGACCAACATCCAGCAGGAGACCGAGCCCACCATCGGCGCACTGACCGAGGAGGCCGACAGCACCACGTCGATCGCCACCCGGCGCGCGTCGAAGGGCGGCATCCGCAGGTTCCTCCCCACCCTCACCCCGTGGCTCGTCACGGGCATCGCGCTCGTCGCCGGCGTCACGCTGTTCGGGGTGATCGGACCGCTGCTCGTCGGCGACCCGACCACCATCCGCGACACCGGGTTGCAGGGACCGAGCGGCGAGAACGTCCTCGGCACCACCCAGACCGGTCAGGACGTCCTGGCGCAGCTCGCCTTCGCCACCCGGGGCAGCCTGCAGATCGGGCTCATCGTCGGCGTCCTCGCCACGGTGCTGTCCGCGTTCTTCGGCATCCTCGGCGCCTACCTGGGCGGGATCATGGACGAGGCGTTCTCGCTGTTCTCGAACGTGTTCCTCGTCATCCCCGGCCTGCCGCTCGTCATCGTCATCTCCGGCCTGGTGCCGCGTGAGGCCCGCGGGCTCTGGACCATCGCCGTCGTCCTGGCGATCACGTCGTGGGCCGGGTCCGCCCGGGTGCTGCGGGCGCAGACGATGTCGATCCGCAACCGCGACTACGTGTCCGCCGCCCGAGTCGCCGGCGAACGGCCCTGGCGGGTCATCGCGGTCGAGATCCTGCCGAACCTGCTGCCGGTGCTCGCGTCGCAGTTCGTGTTCGCGGTGATCGCGGCGATCCTCGGGGAAGCGGGGCTGTCGTTCCTCGGGCTCGGGGCGTCGAACTCGTCGACGCTCGGCACGATGCTCTTCTACGCCCAGAACGGCTTCGCGTTGGCGAACGGCGCCTGGTGGTGGTTCGTGCCGCCGGGCCTGCTCATCGCCCTGCTCGGCATGGGCCTGTCCCTGGTGAACTTCTCGATCGACGAGGTCATCAACCCGCGACTCGCGAACGTGCGTGCGCAGCGACGGCGTGACCGTCGTGCGAAGCGTGCGGCTCGCTCGGGAGGCCCGGCCCGCGTCGCCACCGCCGGTCACGACACGAAGGGGGTCGCCCGATGAGCGCCACCGACACCGCACGACCGGTCACCTCCGACGCCACGGGCGACGGCCGCCGTCCGGCCGTGCTGACGATCGACCACCTCGACGTCGTCTACGAGACCGAGCACCCCGTGCACGCCGTGAAGGACGTCTCGCTCACCCTGGCGCCCGGCGAGATCCTCGGGCTGGCGGGGGAGTCCGGCTGCGGCAAGACGACCCTGGCCTACGCCATCACCCGGCTGCACCGGCCGCCGGCGAAGGTCGCGTCCGGCAGCATCACGTTCCACGACCGGGACGGCACCGACGTCGACCTGCTCGGGCTTCCACACGAGCAGCTCCGTGCCGTGCGCTGGTCGAAGCTGTCGATGGTGTTCCAAGGGGCGATGAACGCGCTCAACCCGGTCACCACGATCCGCGCCCAGCTCGACGACGCCCTGGTCGAACACCGCAAGGGCCTGCCGCGCAGGGAACGTCGGGCCATCGCCGAGGACGCCCTGCGCCGCGTCGGCGTCGACCCGTCCCGCATCACCGCGTACCCGCACGAGCTGTCCGGCGGCATGCGGCAGCGCGTGATGATCGCGATGGCCATGCTGCTCGAACCGCAGATCATGATCATGGACGAGCCGACCACCGCGCTCGACGTCGTGGTGCAGCGGGAGATCCTGCGCGAGATCGTCCGGCTGCGCGACGAGCTCGGGTTCGCCGTCGTGTTCATCACGCATGACCTGCCGCTGCTGCTCGAGATCAGCGACCGGATCGCGATCATGCTCCGCGGCGAGGTCGTCGAGTGCAACCGTGCCAGCGTGATCCAGCACGACCCGCAGCACCCGTACACGCGGAAGCTGCTGCAGTCGTTCCCGAGCCTGTCCGGAGCCCGCGGCGCGTTCATCCGCACCGGGGTCGAGGACGGCGCCGAACCCGAGACCGACACCCGGGCCGTCGTGGTCCAGGCAGCACAGGAGACGGACCGATGACCAGTGTGACCGTCAGCCACCTCGGCAAGGACTTCCACACCCGCAAGGGCCTGAAGCGCACCACCCTGCGGGCCGTCGACGACGTGTCGTTCGACCTGCTGCCCGGCCGGACCGTCGCGCTCGTGGGGGAGTCCGGCTCGGGCAAGTCCACCATCGCGCGGATGCTCGCGAAGCTCGAGACCAGGACCCGCGGGTCGATCGACGTGCGGCTCGAGGACGGCACCCCCGTCGAGGGCAGCATGTACCGGCGGCACGTGCAGATGGTGTTCCAGGACCCGTTCGCCTCGCTCAACCCGTTCCACTCGATCGAGCACCACATCGCCCGACCGCTGCAGTTGCACCACCGGGCCCGCGGCGCCGACGAGACCGCTGACAAGGTGCGGGAACTGCTCGGCCGGGTGAACCTCGACGAGGACTTCGCATCGCGGCGGCCGCACGAGCTCTCCGGCGGGCAGCGGCAGCGGGTCGCCATCGCCCGCGCACTCGCCCCGGGCGCGCAGGTGCTCATCGCCGACGAACCCGTGTCGATGCTCGACGTCTCGATCCGCCTGAGCGTGCTCAACCTGCTCGGTCGGCTGCAGCGCGAGGACCACCTCGCCGTGCTCTACATCACGCACGACCTGGCGACCGCGCGGCACTTCTCCGACGAGATCCTGGTGCTCTACCGCGGCCGGGTCGTCGAGCGCGGGCCGTCGGACGCCGTCATCCTCGACCCGCACCACGACTACACCCGACTGCTCGCCGAGGCCGCCCCCGACCCGGAGCGCACCGAGCGCCGGATCACCGCGGGGCCGCCGCTCGACCGGACGAAGATCGACAACACCACCTGCTACGACCACACGGTCGGAGCCTGGGTGTCGAGCGAGCCCGCACCGGTCGGGGCGCGATGAGCGACCGGCCGACGTTCGTCGACTGGGTCACCGACGGGTTCTCGGCGCGGTTCCGGGTCGGTGCCGACCAGCCTGCCGCGCTCGTGTCGTTCGTGCCGACCGGCGGAGCGCTCGCCGACGGGCCGGACGACCCGCAGCCACTCGTCGAGCTGACGACGATCGGGCACGGGCGGTTCCCGGGCGGGTTCCGGCACGTGGACTCCACCATCGGGGCGCGCCTGCGCCCCGTGTCGCACCACGTGCACGACGACGGGACCGACCTGTGGTTCCGGATCGTGCAGGTGGACGCGGCCACGGGCCTCCAGGTCGAGTCGGTGTTCCGGGCGCGCGCCGGCGTGCCCGCGTTCCAGACGTGGACGGAGGTGTCGAACGAGCACGGCGAGCACGTCGTCGACTCCGTGTCGTCGTTCGCGACCGGGGCGTTCCTGACCGACTCGGGCGCCACCGTCGACGAGCTCGCCCTCGTCCACGCGGACAACGACTGGGCAGCGGAGAGCCGTTGGCGGACCGATCCGCTGCGGTCGATCGGGCTCGCGGCGATCGACCGGGAGGCCCAGCACCACCCGCCCCGCAGCCGCGCCGTCGTGCAGAACCGCGGCTCGTGGTCGACCGGCGAGGCGCTGCCGATCGGCGTGCTGCGGGCGGACGAGTACACGCTCGTCTGGCAGATCGAGCACAACGGGCCGTGGCTGTACGAGCTCGGGGAGACCCGGCGGCATGCGTACGTGCTGCTGAGCGGGCCGACCGACCAGGAACACCAGTGGACCACCGTCGTCACGCCCGAGCAGCCGTTCACCTCGGTGCCGGTCTCCGTGGGGATCGCCGGGTCGATCGACGACGCGTTCGGGGTGCTCACCCGGCAGCGTCGGGCGTTCCGGCACGTGCGGGAAGCCGATCGCGCCCTGCCCCTGGTGTTCAACGACTACATGAACACGCTCATGGGCGACCCGACCACCGAGAAGCTCCTGCCGCTCGTCGACGCGGCCGCCGACGCCGGAGCGGACCTGTTCTGCATCGACGCCGGCTGGTACGCCGAGGGGCACTGGTGGGACAGCGTCGGAGCGTGGGAGGAAGCGGCGTCGCGGTTCCCGACCGGGCTCGGGGCCGTCATCGACCACATCCGAGCGCGCGGCATGCAGGCCGGCCTCTGGCTCGAACCCGAGGTCATCGGCATCCACTCACCGCTGGCCTCGACCCTGCCGTCGTCCGCGTTCGTCGAGCACCACGGGGTCCGGGTCGCGGAGCACGGGCGGCACCTGCTCGACCTGCGCTCGCCGGAGGCCCGCGCCCACCTCGACTCGGTCGTCGACCGACTCGTCGGGGAACTCGGCGTGACGTTCTTCAAGATGGACAACAACACGATGACCGGGCCGTTCGCCGGGACGCTCGACCACCAGCGGGCGCTGCTCGACTGGCTCGACGCCGTGCAGGAGCGGTACCCGGCACTGCTCATCGAGAACTGCGCCTCGGGAGCGATGCGCGCCGACTGGGCCATGCTGTCCCGGCTGCACATGCAGTCGACGTCGGACCAGCAGGACCCGTTGCTGTCCGCCACGATCGCCGCCGCTGCTCCCGCCGCGATGCTGCCCGAGCAGGCGGGGAACTGGGCGTACCCGGCGCCGACGATGGAGCCGGAGCTGTTCACGCTGTCGCTCGTGAACGGGGTGCTCGGACGCATGTACCTGTCCGGGTACCTCAACGAGATGTCGGCTTCGCAGCGGGCGGTGGTCGGCGCCGCAATCGCTGCGCACCGGCAGGTCCTGGACGTCGTCGACTCCGCAGTGCCGGTCTGGCCCCTCGGGCTGCCCGCCTGGGAGGACCCGTGGATCGCACTCGGCCTGCACGCCGCTTCGGGCGACCTGTACCTGTCGGTGTGGTCGCTGCCCGGTGCGTCGGCGTCGGTGTCGTTGCCGCTACCGGCGTTCACCGGGCAGGCGGTGGTCGTCGACCCGCTGTTCCCGACGGCACTCGGGTCGTGGACCGTGGCGTGGGACGCCGCTTCGGGCTCGCTCGAGGTCACGAACGGCGGCGCGACCCCCACAGCGCGGGTGCTCCGCGTCCGGTCGCAGGAGGCGGACGCGGAGGCCTGAGTGAGCGCGCGTCGCGATGGCAGGGCGCGCGCTGGAGCGGACGGGAGGCACGGTGCGGGCAGGCACCGTGCCTCCCGTTTCGTCGGTGGTCGCGTCCACGGCGCGGGGGACGCGGGTTCGTGTCCGCGTGGTGACGGTTCTGGTTCAGGATCCCCGGGGATCGTGAACCAGAACCGTCAGGAGTGCCGCAGGACGGGATCCCCGCTCGTGCACACCGCCCTAGGATCAGAGCAGGGGAGTTGCGGAGAACCGGGGGAGTCGAGCGTGAGTGCACCGATCTGGCTGATCGCGATCGGCGGGGTGTTCGTCGTCCTCGGCGGACTGGCGTACGCAGGACTCTGGCGGTCGTGGATGCGGCGGAGTACACCGTCGATGCCCTTCGGCTTGTTCTGGCTCGGGCTGGCGCTCGGCTGCGAGGGCGTCGCGGCGTTCTGCTTCAACGGGCCTGTGGTGCTCGCCCTCGTCCTGATGGTGGCGTTCGTGCTGTGCGGCGTGCTCGGGATGTGGTTGCTGTTCGGTGGTGCAGGGTGGGCGACACCGCGGTGGTCGCGACGGGCGGCTCGCCGATGACCCGGCACGTGCCGTGGGACCCCTGGCGTGACGTCCGCTGGGATGCACTGGCCATCGTCGACGGTCTCGTGTTCGAGGTGCCGGAAGGGTGGACGGCCCGTCCGGTCGAATCGGGCGTCCGGCTTGAGCGCGACGACCACGCGGTGTCCATCGACGTGCGGTCCTTCTCCGGTGATCCGACGGCGGAGGTCGTCCGGCGACTTCGGGACCGACCGGACGCCCTGGTCCTCGAATCCACGGACGACCGGGTCCTCGTCGCCCTGCCCGAACCGGACGACGTCGTCATCCGTGATCTCCGGTTCCTCCGCGAACTGCGGGTCCGGATCGCGGTCGAGTGCTCCGCCCGTGACTGGCCTGGAGCCGGCGCGGTCGTCGACGGGCTGCTCGACTCGCGGTGGCGCCGTCCCCTCGACGAGCCGCCGGCCGGGAACGCAGCGCTCGCCGCAGCCGCCGGCCCGGGGCCGACCCTGCCGTGGCGCACTCCGGACGGGGTGCTCGACCAGCTCGTGCGGTTCCGCGACCGCGGCCTGGTGCCCGCAGCGGCGCGACGCTCGGGCCCCGGGGTCGCCGCGCGAGAGCTCGGGTTCGTCGGGCGGTTCGGCGGCCTCACCGACAAGGGCGACGAACTGGTCAGCCCGGTGGTCGATCACGATGCGCTGCTCGTCGTCGAGTCGAGCGACCCCGCGAGCGACGCTCCGCCACTGAGCTGGGCGTGCTGGATGCAGGGCCAGAAGTGCGTCGTGCGTGTCGGCCACGAGGACGGTTCGGAGTCGCTCGGTGTCGTTCGTCCAGGCTCCCTCGTGGCACACCTGCTCCGGTGGCTCGACGTCGACCCCGTCGACTCGGTCGGCTTCGACGAACCGGTGACGATCACGACGGCGCAGTACGAGGACCGCTCCGGTCCGTGCCCCAGCGACGTCGCGTGGTTCCAGCGCGCCTGGGCCGCACCGCGGTGGCGGGCTGTGAACGGCTGGAGCCACCAGGCCGGGAAGGGCGTCCACGGGCTGCTCGTTCCGGGTGTGGGTGCGTTGACGAGGGAGAGCGGTGACGGAACGATCACCCTGCGTCCGGAGCGCACCGCGGTGGTCGTTCGGGGTGCTGTCGAGGGAGTGAACGCTTTCGTTGGTCTCACCGACGGCGCCCGGCAGCAGCGCTGATCAGGGGAGGAGCTGGAGCTCCATCGCCCGGGTCACGGCACGGGTGCGGTCGTTCACGCCGAGCTTCTCGAAGACGTGGCCGAGGTGCGTCTTCACCGTGGCCTCGCTGAGGAACAGCGCCCGGCCGATCGCCGGGTTGCTGTTGCCCTGCGCGACGAGTCGCAGGACGTCGAGCTCGCGCGGGGTCAGCGACGGGCCGACCGCGGCGGGGAGGGAACCCGTCGCTCGGCGGACGAGCGCTGCGGCCGCGGAGGGCGCGAGCGCGGTCTCGCCCCGTGCGGTCGCCCGGACGCCGGCGAGGATCTCGGACTCCGGGACGGCCTTGAGTAGGTAGCCGGTGGCGCCGGCCTCGATGGCGGCGAGGATCTGGTCGTCGGACTCGTACGTGGTCAGGATCAGGACGCGGACGCCGGGGTCGGCGGCGAGGATCTCCGCCGTCGCCGCATCGCCGTCGAGCACGGGCATCCGGAGGTCCATGAGCACGACGTCGGGGCGTTCGGCGAGTGCCACCGTCACCGCGGCGCGGCCGTCACTGGCCTGGCCGACGACCTCGACGTCGTCGGCGTCCTGCAGCAGGGCCACGATGCCCGACCGGACGATCGGGTGGTCGTCGGCGACCACGACGCGGATCACGGGGTCACCTCTGCCACGGGGTGACGATCAACGGCCTGGAGGCTCGGCTCGGGTCCGGTGGGCAGGCTCGCGTCGACGACGGTTCCCCGGCCTGGGGTGCTCGTGATCGTGCAGGCACCGCCGGACAGCGCCAACCGTTCGTAGAGACCCCGGAGACCGTGCCCGGCCGTCGGAACGCCGGTGTCGAACCCGACGCCGTCGTCGATCACGCGGACGCCGACCCGTTCGGGCGCGTGCTGCAGGACGATGCGGACGGAGCCGGCGTCGGCGTGCGCACGGATGTTCGCGAGGGACTCCTGGACGACCCGGAGCAGCACGACCTGGGCATCGCGGTCGAGCGGGCCGTCGGTCGCGTCCACGGCGACGGGCGTGCCGGTCTCGCGGGTGTACCGCTCGGCCAGCCGGTGCAGGGCCCCGGCCGGGCTGCCGCTCGTGGCACCGGCCACCCCAGCGGCGATGAGGGCGCGGGAGTCCTCGAGCGCCGCTCGTGCCGACTCTTCGAGGACCGCCAGTCGTTCGTCGAGCGCGGCACCGCGGTCGTTCGCCAGGTCCTTACGGACGCGTTCGGTGAGCATGACGATGCCGGCGAGGTTCTGCGCGACGGTGTCGTGGATCTCGCGGGCCAGGCGCTCCCGTTCGCTCGCGACGCCCGCGCTGCGGTGGGCATCGGCGAGGGACTGCTGGGTGGCGCGGAGCTCCTCGACGAGCTGGCGGCGCTCCTCGGACAGGCCGGCGACGCTCGAGATCCACACGCCCATCGCGCAGGCACCGATCACGCTGATGCCCTCGATGAGCACGGTGCTGACCAGGGCGTCCGGGCCGCTCGACACCTGCAGGCCGATACCGCTCGCGACGCCGACCGCGACCGAGAGCAGGACGGCGGTGCGGACCCGTTCGGACTGCACCCAGACGAGCGGGAACGCGATGCACTGCACGAACGCGGTGCTCGGCACGACGGCGGGCAGCACCAGGGCGGCGACGAGGACCAGCGGCAGGAAGGCCGCTGCGGAACGGGGGCTGTCGTAACCGCGATGGCCGAACACGGCGTAGGCGACGACGAGCACCACGACCGCGGTGTGCGCCGGCCAGCGAGTGCCCCACGGGGACCACCCGAACACGGTGATCACGGCGGTGAGGAGCATCGTGCCCGCGAAGAAGACGTGCAACCACCGGTTGCGCATCCACGTCTCGCCGTTCATCTGCCCAGCATCCCACCAGCGGGGCGCCATCAGGCGTCCTTGCGGTTCCAACGGAACGTCAGCAGGCAGGCCACCGTGCCCAGGACCAGCCACGCTGCCAACACGAGGGCTCCGAGGCCGAGGTGCCACGCGCCTCCCGGCTCACCCGACTCGAACGCACCGGGCAGGAAGACGGAGCGCATGCCGGACGCCATCCAGCGCAGGGGGAAGACGGACGCGACGTCCTGCAACCAGGTCGGGAGCTGCGTGAAGGGCAGGTAGACGCCGGAGATGAACTGCAGCACCAGCACGATCGGGACGATGGTGGCGGTGGCGCGCCGGCCCTCGCGCGGGAGAGCCGAGACCGCGATGCCGAGGACACAGCTGGTGGCGATGCCGAGGACCATCACGCCGGCGAAGACGCCCCAGTTGCTCGCGTTGGTCGGCAGGTCGACGCCGAACACCAGGCTCGCGATCACCAGCAGTAGTGCGGTCTGCACGAGCGTGGTGACGAGGACCATGCCGATCTTGCCGACGAAGTACGACAGGACGGGCAGTGGTGTGCCGCCGAGGCGCTTCAACGTGCCGTCGCTGCGCTCGCCGGCGATGTCGACGCCGAGGGACTGCGTGCCGGAGAGCAGGAGGCCCGTCGCGACCAGGCCGGGCAGGTAGTAGGTGGCGTAGTCGACGTCGACCGGTCGGCCGTTGCTCGCGACGGCACGGATGGGGTCGGCGTCGGCGAAGGCGACCGAGAAGAGCGCCAGCATGATGATGGGGAAGAGGAACGTGAAGAACACCGCGTCGGGGGCGCGGAAGTAGGAGCGAATCTCGTAGCCGATGCGGCTGGCGCTCGTGCGCGCTGTGGTGTTCATCGCTGGCCCACCATGTCGAGGTAGACGTCCTCGAGTGACGGGCGGATGACTTCGAGGTCGCGCATCGGTGCGGTGCTGCTGCGGATGAGCGCCGTCGGGTCGGTCGTGCGCTCGTCGTGGTGTCCGCCGTCGTCGTCGCGCCAGCGGACCCGGGGTGTGCGGGCCTCGGCGCCGCCGATCTCGTCGATGGGTGCGAGGTCGAGGAGCTTCCCGTCGGCGATGACCGCCGCCCGGTCGGCGAGCTGGGCGGCTTCGTCGAGGTAGTGCGTGGTGAGCAGGATCGTCGTGCCGTCGTGCTGCACCTGGCGCAGGAGGTCCCAGAACTGCCGGCGGGCCTCGGGGTCGAAGCCCGTGGTCGGTTCGTCGAGGAACAGGACCTCGGGTCGGCCGATGATGCCGAGGGCGACGTCGACGCGGCGGCGCTGGCCTCCGGACAGGCGGCTGATGCGGGTGTTGCGCTGCGTCTCGAGCCCCGTCGCGGTGAGGAGCTCCTCGACGCTGCGGTGCTTCGGGTACAGCGTCGCGAAGTGGTTCAGCTGCTCGGCGACGGTGACGTTCGGGGACTCCGCGCTGGTCTGCAGGACGATGCCGATGCGTGCGTTGTGGCTGCGGCTCGTCCGTGCGGGGTCGTGACCGAGGACGCGGACCTCGCCGGCGGTGCGGGAGCGGTACCCCTCGAGGATCTCGACCGTCGTGGACTTGCCGGCACCGTTGGGGCCGAGGAGGGCGAAGGTCTCGCCCTGTTCGATGGTGAAGGAGACGTCATCCACGGCGCGTTTGCCGGTGGCGTACTGCTTGCCGAGGTGCTGGACCTCGATGGCTGGGGACTCGGGCATGGGTCCAGCTTCGCCGCCGGGCCGCCGTGGGGGATCGGCCGGGGCGGTGGTCTCGGCATCGTCCGATCGGGGGATGGCATGACCGTGCCCGCCGATCGTGGCGATCGGCGGGCACGGTCGGGCAGAGCTATCAGCCGATGCTCGGGCTCGCGGTCATACCGACATCACCCGTGTGGGCGAAGCCGTCGGTGCCCGCGGTTCCGACCCACGTCCACAGTGAGCCGGTGTTGGCCTGCACGGCGACGGCGACGTCACCGCCGACGGTGTCGACGGCCGGGCTGGTGCCGACCTTCATGCCGACGCCAGCGGTGTGTGCGAAGCCGGCGTCACCGGGCGCACCGCGCCAGGTCCACAGGTCACCGGTGTTGGCCTGCGCTGCGACGGCGAGCTGCGAACCGACCAGGGTGATGGACGGGTTCGTGCCCGCCTTCATGCCCAGTGCGGTCTCCTTCGCGAGACCCGTCGTGCGCGGCGTCCCGCTCCACACCCAGAGCTTCCCGGTGTTCGCCTGCGCCGCGACTGCGATGGTCGAGCCGTTGACGCGCGTGACCGACGGGCTCGTGCCGTCCTTCATGCCGAGACCGGTGTCGGCTGCGGTGCCCTTCTGGGCTGCGGTGCCGTACCAGGTCAGCAGCTTGCCGCTGTTCGCCTGGAACGCCACGGAGACGCCGCTGCCGACGGTCGTGATCGACGGGTTCGTGCCGGCCTTCATGCCGTAGCCGGTGGACATTGCGGTCCCGGCCGATCCGGGCGTCCCCGTCCAGGTCCAGAGCTCGCCGGTGTTGGCCTGGAACGCGACCGCGTACTGGCCCCCACCGAGCGAGGCGATCGCCGGACTCGTGCCGAGCTTCATGCCGACGTTCGCCGAGCCTGCGGTCCCCGTCTGCCCGGCCTTGCCTCGCCACGTCACCAGGGAGCCGTCCGGCGCCGCGAACGCGGCAGCGGAATCGGTGCCGGTCGAGGCGATGGCGGGAGACGTGCCCTCCTGAACGGCTCGCCCGGAGTTCGCGGCGAAGCCTTCACTGCCCGCCTCGCCGGTCCACGTCCACAGCGTGCCGGTGTTGGCTCGGACAGCGACGTGCGACTGGACGATCGTGCCCGGGAAGTTCGGGAACGACCACGGGATCGGTGTGCCCTGGGTGACGATCCGCTTGCAGGTGAAGTAGTCGTTCAGGCCGTTCTGGCTCGTTCCGTCGCGCTTCACCTCGAAGTGCAGGTGGTTGCCGGTCGAGTTGCCGGTGGTCCCCACCGAGCCGATCCGCTCGCCCTTCGTGACGGTCTCCCCGACCGAGACGAGCGGGCTGCCGTTGATCATGTGTCCGTAGAGCGTCTGGTAGCCCGCGCCGTGGTCGATCACCACGTAGGTTCCGTAGCCGGTCGTGGCCGAGCTGTTGATGACCGTGCGGACCGTACCGGCCGCGCCCGCGACGATCGACGAACCCCCGGAAGCGGCGATGTCGATGCCGGAGTGCGGAGTGCCATTGCAGTGGGCTCCCACGTACCCGGTCACCTCTCCGGACGTCGGCACGATGACGTCCCCCGTTGCCGCCTGCGCTGGTGCCACAGCGATCAGGCTCAGTCCGGCTGCCAGAGCAACCGTCGCCGACAAGGCGAGAATCTTCTTCATGTGTTTCCCCTCAACGACCGCCGACGGTGGCGGTCGGTGGAACTCTCGCAGGGAGTAGAACAACATTTCCACCCCCCGATCGGGCCGAGGGGTCTGCGGGGCGTCGGTACTGGTTCGCGATCGTCGGGGATCGTGAACCGGAACCGTCAACGCTTCAGTACTGCGGACGGATCCAGTCCGTCGGTTGCACGAAGCGGGCGCGGGGCAGGACCTCGTCCGGCTCGGCGGTCCGCACGCTCGTGATGATCGTGGCCTCGCCGTGCTCGTACGAACGACGGGCGATGCCGTCGCGCTCGTCGATCACCAGCGTCGAGCGGAACGCCGGGTCCTCGCCGTACTCGAAGGTCACCAGGATCGAGCGCTCGCCGATGTGCTGGATCAAGATCGGGTGGAAGTCGTCCGTGGCGCGGCCCCACCGGAGCATCAGATCGGGCACGGCCATCCGGACGACGGGGGACGGGACCATGCTCCGGGCGAACGACACCTCGTGCGGACCGTCGTCGGGGTCGTGCAGCACGCCGTCGCGGTATGAGACCGGCTTGGCGCGCTGGCGGACGAGCGTCCAGGTCTGCGCGGGCTCGTCGATGTCGACACGGAACTGCCAGTGCTGCTGCCGGGACTCCTGGTGGACGCCCTCGAGGACGTACCGGGCGGGTCGGCGGAGGGCGGCGAGCTCCTCGGCGATCGCGGGACCATCGGACCGGGTGAGGAGTTCGTCGAAAAGCACGGTGCCAGCATGGCGCACCACGTGCTGTGGACCGCACCCCTTGACGGGCTGGAGGCGCGGGGCGGGGTGGTGCCTGGCCTCCAGGCCGTGGGGTGATCGCGTCAGGTTGCGTCAAGCAACGTGCGCGTAGACCGGGAGGATGCAGGTCGTCGGAGTCGAACAGTTCGGAGGGCCCGAGGCCCTCGCCGTCCACGAGGTGCCGGAGCCGCACGCCGGTGCGGGGTCCGTGCGGATCCGGGTGCAGGCGTTCGCCGTGAACCCGACCGACACGGGGGTTCGTGCCGGGCAGCGGGACAGCTCGCAGGCCTCGCCGCCGTACGTGCCGGGGATGGACGCCGCCGGCGTCATCGACGAAGTCGGGCCCGACGTCACCGGCTGGCAGGTCGGTGACGAGGTCATGGCGATGGCGCTGCCGCTCAGCACTCACGGTGGCGCCTACGTGCAGGAGCTCGTCGCGCCGGTGGGGTCGTTCACGCGGATCCCTCGCGGGACGTCGATCGAGGCTGCGGCGACCTTGCCGATGAACGGGCTGACGGCGTTGCAGATCCTGTCGCACGCCTCGCTCGCGCCGGGGCAGACGCTCGCCGTGACCGGGGCCGCTGGGCTGCTCGGGAACTACGTGGTGCAGCTGGCGAAGGCTGCGGGGCTGACCGTGATCGCGGATGCTGCTCCGGCGGACGAGGCGCTGGTCCGGTCGCTCGGGCCGGACCACGTGGTGCCGCGAGGTGCTTCCTTCGCCTCCGCTGTCCGGGAGCTCGTGCCGGACGGGGCCGATGCGCTCGCCGATGCTGCCGTGCAGCGCGACGAGGTCGTGGACGCCGTTCGCGACGGGGGAGTCTTCTTCGACGTGCGGGGGTGGCAGGGCAACGGGGCTCGGGGGATCGAGTTCGTGCAGGTGATGGTGTTCTCGGAGTACCGGTCGTTCGACAAGCTCGAGCAGCTGCGGCATGCGGTGGAGAGTGGGACGTTGACGCCGCGGGTCGCCGAGGTCCTGCCGGCTGCTCGGGCTGTGGAGGCGCATGAGCGGTTGGAAGCCGGGGGGACGCGGGGGCGGTTCGTCCTGACCTGGTAGGTGCGGGTCAGGACGCTCCGGACGTCGGGCCCCGAGCGAGTCCGCCCCCTTCAACTCCGGCAGCGACCGCGAAGAGCGCGCTCACACGGGACGCACGCCGCGTCCGGCTTCGTACTCCCAACGCTTGCCGAGCGCGTCCGTGAAGGACATCGAAACGAGGGTCCACTTCTCGGCGACGGTGAACGGCCGCATACCGTGATCGCTGCGGACGAGTTCGGAGCAGCTCGAGAGGAGCGCCCAAGCCCGCGCCTTGTGGGGCCGGTCCTTCGGGTGGATCCACTCCGAGTACGACTCGCCGGGCGGGCAGACCTTCGCGCTGAACTCGACCTCTTCGGATCCGTTCATGACCGCCTTCGCCCGGACGTTGTGGATCGCGGCGTCCGAAGCGTTCCGGACGACGAGCACGTTGTTCCAATGCGTACGGTCCTCAGGGTCCTGGTTGGAGAACACGAACGACACCCATGCGCTGACGCGAGCTGCTTCGCGCTCGTCGCGATCGGCGCGAGCCGTCCGATCGGCGCGCCGCGCGAGGACGAGACTGTAGACCGAGATGGCGAGTGTGATGGCGACGCCGAACCATGCGGCGAGAGCTTCGTTGCTCATGGAGATCCCCCTTGTGATCTGGTGGTGAAGAGGAGCGTACCGAAGTATTACCGTTGAGTACCACCGATAGGCCAGTCGAGAGGTATCTTGCCCCTCGCCGCCGGTGCTGGATCAGTAGTGAGGACGGTGCCCTTCATGGCTTCTCGGACGACTCATCGAAGCGAGGTCGTGTACCGGAGCCCAGCGGACCCTGGAGTCGCCGTCGGGACGCTGCTGATCTTCGCGCCTATTGGCGTGATGGCCCTCGCCGGGGCCGCGGTGAAGGGGTTCGACAGCGCATCGCTGATCGTGCTCGCCGTGGTGCTCGTGTCCCTGATCTCGGCGATGGTGCTCGCTTCGCGCGCTGCGGCGTTCGTGCGGTGTTCGCCGCAGTTGGTGACGGTCGGCGTCGCGCCGTTCTGGAGGTCACGACTGCTCCGTTGCGACATCGTCGATGTTGCGGTCGTCCAGGTCGATGCGTACGCAGACTACGGCGGATGGGGCATCAAGGGCTCGGCTCGAAGCTCTCGTGGCCGCCTGTACTCGGTGGGTGGGACCGACACTGTGCAGATCGTTATGCGGGACGGGCGGAGGTACTTCGTCACGTTCAAGGACCCCGCGACGCCAGATCGCGTTTGCGCTGCGCTTCAGAGCAGCAGCTGAGCAAGGTCAGGCCGGCGTGAATCGTCGCTCGAGCAGTTGAGCCGTTGCTTCGACAGGAGTCGAACCGGCTGACTTGCGGAGGAGCGCCTCGAGCTTTCGCGGCCACAGCACGTTGATGCCATCCACAGTGAAGCTCCCCCCGAAGAGCGGCCAATCTGCGTCAACGAAACAGAGGGCGCCGAACACGGGTGCGCTGACCGCGGCACGGACGAGCTCCAACTGTCGCTGAACCCCTGCGACCAAGGTGGGTTTCTTCCGCCCGCCGACAGTCAAGTGCTCGACGCGTGGCCGGAACAGCCCACCTTCCACTTGCAGCGACGGACGCCTGCCTCGGTACCGCTTCGAGTCGATCACCCACACCCCAGCTGGGGTGACAACGAGGTGGTCGATGTTCGCGCGCGATCTGGGCACCCGGCGATCGTGGAGGACGCGCGTCGATTCGGACGCCAAGCGATCGAGACAGGCTCCCACGGTTTCCTCCCCAACCGCTCCGGATCTCCAGGCCGCGGTGCTCTGACGCTCGTCGCTGAGGGCGACCGCGACGTTCCCGAGACGACCCCACCGGTCTCTCAAGGCTGCTTCGTCCCTCGCCTTGCGTCGCTCGTGCTCGCGCCGCGCTGACGCTCCTGCACCCGTGGTCGGCGAGCCGCTCACTCCTTGTTCTTCTTCTTGAACAGTCCGGCGACGCGACCACCGACTGCATCGGCAGCCCCGACGACGGAACCGCCGAGGTTCTTCACCGAAGTCAGCGCCTGCGGTTCGTCAGGGACTCCGTCGCCGTCGAGGTCGACACTGCGGAACGCCTTGGAGATGCTTCCCGCCGCGTTGGCCACACCACCGCCGACAGCTCCGGCGGCGTCGCTGACCCAGGTACCGGTGGACTTCGCTGCCTCTTCCAGCGCTGCGAAGGCCCGACTTTCACTCTCGCCATCCGTGCCATCTGACTTCAGCGGCGCAGTGAGGTGATCAGGAAAGGACTCCGGTGCCTCCGGGAACGCCGTCCTCGAGGACTTGACGACGTCCCGTCCGAACACGAACCGCGCGACGCCTCCGGTGACGGCTCCGACGCCGTACTCGATCGTGGCTCGCTGCTTGCCGGTCAGGTTCTCGCGGACCGGATCGAGTTCGCCCGTCTGGATCGTTCGGATCAGGCTCTGCGCAGCACCGCCGGGGAGCGCATCGGAAAGCGTGCTCGCCCAGTGGGACCAGTCCTCTCGCCCCGACGCGATCCGTTGGCCGGTGGTGACCACGCTGTCCGATGAGATCGACGCCACGTCGCTCGCCATGGCGGCGATCTGCTGTTGTGCGACGCGTTCATTCGTGAGCCCGTACACGAGAGCTTGTGCCTGGTCCTTGTCGAGATCCATGCCGTGGATGTCCGCGACTGCGAGCCCGAAGACCGCGGTGATCTCGAACTGCAACTGCTGGTCGCCAGCAGGCAGGAGCTTCGCGACCGCACCCTGGGCGCCAGTCTTTGCGGCACTCTTCGCGAGGTTCTTCGCGGCGAGCTTCGCGGCCTCCTTACCGGTCCGCTTCGCAGCCTGGGCACCGATGCTCTTCGCGCCGGCGGCAGCGGGACCGACACCGGGGATCATCGCGATCGCGATGTCCGCAGCGATCGACCCGACTGAGATCGCTGCACCGGCAGTCGTGATCGACGTCGTGTAGTGCCGTTCGAGCAGCTGGATCACTTCTGCAGGGGTGGCCTCGGGATTGCGGCTCCGCACCCACTTCACGTACTTGCGCGCGATCGCGCGGCGACCGCTGACAGCCCGCGCGATGTCGACTGCTGCCTCGTCCGCGGGTACTTCCGCTTCGAGGGTGACTTCCGTAGTGGAGTTGTCAGTCATGGTCCTGCTTTCGCTCGCTCACGAGCCGCGGACGCAGGGGACTCATGTTGAGGTACCCCTGTGAGCCTGCCTGCTCTACCTTCCCCGAATCGTATGGGCCGGTTGCAACGCAGACAGCAGCCCAGAACGAGGGGTGCGGGTTCGCGCACGGTCGTGCGGAATACGTCGGCCGCTTACTCAGATCCGCTGCCAGCCTCGGGACACTCGGTCGTCATGCAGGTCGAGCTCGACCGCCTCGCGGGGGCTTGCGCGGGAGTTGCTGTGCGACAGACTTTGCTCGTGAGTCGACCAGAGAACCGAATGACCCGCCTCCGCGAGGCCCTGCGGTACCTCGACGATCACGACCGCGAGGGGCGGCGTCTCGAAGTCTGGCAGAACGTGCTGGCGGCAGTTCCGCTCGAGGGGGAGGAGCTCGAGCTCAACTCGAAGCGTCGACCGCACGGTGAGTCCGACTTCCTCTGGGGAACGACGGCGCTCGTCCACGCCGGCTACCTGACGAAGCAGAACCGAGGCGAGTGGCACCTGACCGACGACGGTCGTGCCGCAGCCGCCCTCGAACTCGACGACTTCACACGGATCCTCAACGAGCGCGAACGTGCCTTCCAGAGGGCGCAGCGGGAGGATGTCGCGCTGCGCCTCGCGACGGAGATCGTGCCTCCCGATTGGCGAGCAGAAGTCATCCGAACCACGAGCGCGCTCTTCGTCGACCGAGGCCTTCGTCAGCTCGATTCCGTGTTCGCACCCGGCCGCGGTGTGTGGCGTGAAGAGACTGCGGTCGAGCTCGACCGCGTGTTCCTCAGTCGACCCGACATCGCCGGTGACGACTTCCTGACGAAGATCGGCGCGCAGTTCGCAGACGCGAGCGATGACGCAAAGCTCCTCATGGCCGAGCTGATCTGCTGGCAAGTCCTGCCTTTGCAGACGCCGGGCGAGCGGAAGAAACGCGAGCGCGTTCAGTTCCTACTGGATCTCATGGAACATCCCGTCACGATTCCGAACGAGGTCGACGAGGCATTCCGGTCGTGGTCGTTCAACCCTGGCCAGGCCCTCTCGGGAAGCCATACCTTCTCGGCTCTCTCCGTCGTCGTCCGCGCAGCGTCAGCTTGGATCGGTCTCAGTGATGAGGCTCGCGCTCGAGCCCTTGAGGACCCGTGGGCCTGGCGGGACGTGGTCACCGGGATCGAAGGCACGGCTCTTCCGATCCAGCGGAACGAGCTGCTGTTCCTCGTGCACCCGGGTGTTTTCGGCGAGGTCGTTTCGGCGGACAACCGTGAGGCCATCCGTATCGCCTTCGCGGGCGAGGTCGAGGGCCAGATGGACGACGACCCCGACGCGGCGTTCCAACAGATCACGATCGCGCTGCAACAGAAGGCCAAGGGGCCCGCTCTGTACTACGCCGAGCCACTTGCGTCCCGTTGGCAGGTCACAAGCCGCCCTGAACCGTTGCCTGGTCCGGATCCCGAGCCGACCCCGGCGCGCGATGGTTTTCCGGATGCGAATGCGTCACTGGTCGATTCGCTCCACATGCCGCTTCCGTGGCTGCAGGACACACTCGACCTCATCGAGCGCCGCAAACAGGTGATCCTCTACGGCCCTCCGGGCACCGGCAAGACCTTCCTGGCTCAAGCGCTCTCGAAGCACGTGACGGACGGCACCGACGGCGAGACCACCATCGTGCAGTTCCACCCGACGTACTCGTACGAGGACTTCTTCGAGGGTTTCCGCCCCGTCGCCAACGACGACAGCGGCAACGTCGCCTTCACGCTCCGGAAGGGTCCGCTCCGGCGCCTCGCCGACGCGGCCGCCGCCAACCCGGAGGCGAACTACTTCCTGGTCATCGATGAGATCAACCGCGGCAACATCGCGAAGGTGTTCGGTGAGCTCTACTTCCTGCTCGAGTACCGGGACAGCGAGATCTCCCTGCTCTACAGCGACGAGCCGTTCACCCTTCCGAGCAACATCTTCGTCATCGGCACGATGAACACCGCCGATCGCTCGATCGCGATGCTGGACGCCGCCATGCGGCGACGATTCGCGTTCATCGAACTGCATCCGGAACGCACGCCCGTGCAGAACGTGCTGTCGCGCTGGGCGGCGACCAAGGGCCTCCAGGATGACCGTGCCGCGTTGCTGACACGACTCAACGCACAAATCCAGGACCACGATGCCAAAATCGGCCCGTCGTTCCTGATGCGCGACCTCGAAGGAACAGGTCTGCAGGACGTGTGGCGGTACGAGATCCTGCCGCTCCTGGCGGAGCACCACTACGGCGAAGGCGTCGACCTGGAGGCGCGGTACGGCCTGGTAACGCTGCGTCGTCAGGCGACGCGCGACGCTGCGGACGGGGCCGAAGGTGCTTCCGTCAACGATTGAGCTGCGGGAA
This sequence comes from Curtobacterium sp. MCPF17_003, assembly GCF_003224385.1. Lineage (NCBI taxonomy): Bacteria > Bacillati > Actinomycetota > Actinomycetes > Micrococcales > Microbacteriaceae > Curtobacterium > Curtobacterium sp. MCPF17_003. Next base: position 30,506 of record NZ_QKLC01000025.1, read on the forward strand.
GCAGACCAGCCGGTGGTGCACCGGCTGCCGCGCGCGGTGGCGGTCGGTCTTGCGTCAGCGAACATCGCGACGGTCGCACCGATGCTCGGCGCAGACGAGTACCGCGTGAGCGGTGTGCGGAAGGTCGGCGTCGTACGGATCGCCGGGCACACGGTGTGGTTGAAGCCGAAGACGCCGGTGCGGCGGCTGTTCGCGATGCTCGGGTATGCCCGTGCCGGAAGTGCGATATGGACCGAAGAGGACTTCGGCTTCGAGGAGGACGATGACCTCGTGCCGGCGTTGGCGCACGCGTTCGTGCGGCAGGCCTCGCGGGCGTTGGCTGGAGGACCGCTTCGCGGGTACGTCACGCGCGAGGACGCGCTGCCGCTCGTGCGTGGTCGGTGGCGGATCGGGGACCAGCTGACCCGGCGGGGTGGGCAGCCGCTGCCGGTCGAGGTGTCGTTCGACGATTACGTCGAGGACATCGCGGAGAACCAGGTGCTGCTGACCGCAGCGACGCGGTTGTTGCGACTGCCAGGTGTGCCGGCCGATGTGCTCGGGACGCTGCGACGGATCGTGCGGGTGCTCGATGGAGTGTCGGTGATCCCCGTCGGGGCGCCGGTGCCGGTCGTCCGGCTGGATCGACGAAACGCGCGGTACTCGTCGGCGCTGGCACTGGCGTCACTCGTACTGTCGGGGTCGTCTGTCGAACAGCGCGCCGGGTCAGTCGTCGCGTCGGGATTCCTCGTCGACATGTGGTCGGTGTTCGAGGACTTCGTCTCGGCCGCTCTGCGCGAGGCGTTCAAGCCCTATGGGGGAGTGCTCGTGTCGCAGTACCTATCGACGCTCGACGTCGAAGGCACGGTGAAGATCGCGCCGGACCTCGTGTGGCTCGTCGACGGAGAGGTACGGGCGTGCATCGATGTGAAGTACAAGGTCGAGAAGCACGGGCAGTACCCGAACGCTGATTTGTATCAGATGGCGGCGTATTGTCGTCGGTTTGGGTTGCGAGAGGGGTGGCTGGTTTTCGCAGGCGGCAATTCGCTGGACGGGTCTGTTCGAATGCTTACCGGTCCGGTCGTGAACACGACGGCCGCGCACTTGGATGGACCGTTCGATGAGCTCCTGCAACAGGTACGCGACCTCGCTCGTTATGCGGCCCCGGCGGCGCCTTTGCCGACGCGATTACCTCAGGAGCGCTGGTAGGCTGACAATCTCGCGGTGCTGCCAAGCTAATGCCAGCACCGGAGCTCGGAAAAAGGCTCCGAGCCTCCGTTCGACAGAGCCTCGAGGTCCGCCCAGCATGATCGAAGGAAAGCCCCAGCTTCTTCGGGTTTCGGATCGAAGCGCGATTCCAAATCTACTTTTTGAGATGCGTCAGCAGCGGGGCAGTCTCAACGGGGTCTGACGGCTCCGCTCTTCGCCAGTACGACCCATCGATCGTTGCCGCTAAAGGATATTGCCCGTCCGTTGAGGCAACTCGAACGCTCACGAACTCGCCGGGCCCCGGTACATCAACGCCGAGTTCCCTAGCGATTTGTTGGTGGCTGGAAAAGTCCCCCCCAAGGATGATGAATCCCTCGTTTCGCAGGCTGCTCCGCGCGCCACCGTTGTAACGGACCCGTTTCATGTAGTCATCTTGCTGCGCGACTGTTGCTACTGTATTCCGGCCAATCCGCCGGTCAGTGACCCGGCGGAAGAGAGTGTTGATTCGCTTCTGGCCGGAGGGGTGACAGAAGATGGCTTCGATTGTTTCCTGATCAAGGTCGAGCAGTACATTCGGAGGAAGCGGAGCGCCCCACTGAATCCATTGAATGGACTGGCGACCCTCGAGACTGAGCCCGGTTTTGAGGTCTCTGTTCTTGCCGGGGCGAAGAAGTTCGGGTCGTGCGCGTACGACCCCGAGTGCCCATTCAGATTGGGTATCGCTTGCCGTGCACACGAGCAACAGCTCGTTGATACATTCGGGGGGCAGCATCCAGCCGCCGATCTGGAACGAGTATTTACAGTCGATCTCGTGGTCAGCTATGCGATAGTCGAGTTTTTCTCCGTCTGAGATGACGTCGCTCAGTACTCTTCGAAGATTGATTTCGAAAAGCGTGCCGAAGTGCGTTTTTTCTGTCTTGAAAAGTTGATCCCATCGATACCGACCAGTGCGCTGACCGTCATAGAGCTGGTCGAATGTATCGCGAAGTACCTGTGCTACCCGGCTTCCGTTCGGATCTGCAATTCGTAGGGAGTCCAGCACGGCTTCGAGGGCCGTGTCGACAGCATGGTTCTCGGCCATTCGTCCGGCCGCCTACTAGCTGACCTTAGAGCGGTTGCTCGTAAGGAATGCGTGGCGCTGGTGGTCGTCCTGTCCCACGAATCCACGGAACTCTCCGAGCCGGTAGGACAGGATGCCCTTGACGGTTCTCGAGTCCAGGTGGAAATCGTTTTCAAGTACTTTGAGTTGCTGTTCTAGCTTCGATCCAGGGTTCCGTTGTCCTCCAAGCAGGTGCAGGAGGTCATCGGCGGTAACGAAGTCGGTGGTCTCGCTCAGAATGCGATAGACGGGGTCGTGAACTGTTGAAACAAGTGAGGGTACCGGATGTGCGGACCCTTCATGTCGGAGTGCTCTGGCGATAGCCAGGCCGAGGGCTTCGGCGACCGGCGGGGGGAATGCGTTTCCGATCTGACGATACTGCGACGTCTTGCGCCCACTAAATGTCCAGCCAAACGAATCCTGCCAACCCTGGAGTTTTGCTACCATTTCTACGGTCAGTCGGGGCATCTTCTCGGCGGGATGGGGGGCGTCTGGTCCTGGCGCGTCGTCCGCTACGCCCTTGCCATCGACGTAGAGATCGGCCCACGCCCGCTTCGCGCGGGTTGGACCTAGATCCGCGCCTCCGTGCTTCTTGCTGCCGCCCACAAGAGTTGGGCCAACTCCGTCAGCCATCGCGGCCCACTCGTCGGCATAGGGCCAACCATTTGCGGCCATCAAGTCCCGAAGCGCCGCGCCCACCGTCACGCGTTCAGTTGCCGGCGTCGGCCACTCGAAGTACGCGGCATCTTCCGGCGCCATCGCTACGAGGACGAAGCGTGGTCGGAGCTGCGCAACGCCGAAATCGGCGGCATGGAGCAGGCGCCAATCGGCGACGTATCCGAATTCTGCGAGTCTATCCAGGACGCGCTGCCGATAGGCCGCAAATCGCGAGGAGGCAAGACCTCGAACATTCTCAAGCAGCAAAGCGCGAGGCTTGACCACCCCGACTTGCTCGACCGCCCAAGCAAACAGGTCTCGTTCGTCGGCTGAACCGAGTTGTTTTCCCGCGATGGAGAACGGAGGGCAGGGCACGCCGCCAGCAAGCAAGTCGATGCCTTGGTACGCCGACGGATCCCAAACGGAGGGGTCCGCAACGTCTCCTTCTGCGACAGGCCAGTCTGTGTTCATCCGGAGTGTCGCTGCTGCGTTGGCGTCGAGTTCGATTGCTAGCTCGTGAGCGAAGCCCGCGCGATGAAGACCGATGGCCTGTCCGCCCGCGCCTGCACAGATCTCAACAGCACGGAGTGTGCTCAAGCTCGGGTCTCCTTTGATGGTGATGGTCGGCGAGTATCGTCCTGATCGATGATCTCAAGAGGACGGGCCGAAGATTGGGAAGCGGTGCCGTGTCGGTGACTGGCGCCGAGGGGCAGACAAGACCGTCGGCGGGCAGATCCCGGAACATGAGTGCGATCCGACGCACCGACACGGCGCCGGAGCTGCTTCTGAGATCGCGACTGCACAGGGCTGGTCTCCGCTTCCGGAAGGACTACAGGGTCGATGTTCCGAGTCGGCGCGTACGCGCTGACGTCGTGTTCACGCGGCCTAAGGTGGCGGTCTTCGTGGATGGGTGCTTCTGGCATGTCTGTCCGCTGCACGGTAGCCAGCCCAAGACCAATACGAGCTACTGGGGCGCGAAGCTTCGGCGCAATCGAGAACGGGATGATGAGGTCAACACCGCGCTCGTTGCGGCTGGATGGGTGGTCGTTCGCATCTGGGAACACGTGTCCGTGACCGAGGCGGTAGCCGAAGTGAAGCACGTCCTCGAGCATAGGGACAGACCTCCGACAGTCGGACGTCTCGTGGTCATCGGCTGACGCGATCAGGTTGCTCCTGCCGCGATCAACTGCCACATCTCCAGCTCACGTTCGACCCGGTCGGCTGTCTCGGACCAGTCGTCGTGCTCCCACGCTCTCACCACCCGCCAGCCTTCCGCCCGCAGAATTCCATCGTTGCGAGCATCGCGCTGACGGTTCGCCAGCAACTTTCGGTGCCAGAGGTCGGCGTTCGCCTTCGGCAACTGGGCGTGCACCTCGCAGAAGTGCCAGAAGCACCCGTCGACGAAGACAGCGATCCGCGCACGTGGAAATACGAGGTCGGGTCGAACGCGGCACCGACTGCTCACTGGCCGGTCGACGAAGAACCGTCGCCCTCGGCGGTGCAGCTCACGACGCAGGGCGAGTTCGGGCGCTGTGTCTCGCCGACCGAAGCGAGCCATGTGCCGCCGACGAGCATCGTCTGCTTCCCAGTTCTCCACGGTCCGATCCTCGCCAAGTATTCGATGAGTTGAGGATCCGAGCGCTCATCTGTGCACCGACCGACGGCGGACGGCGATGTGGGGGGAGGGGCTGATCAGCGCGAGGTAGCCGCGGTCGCTCCGACCGACGTGGCCGACACGTCGAGCGGGGCATCCGGAGCGACAGGGTCCCCGGCCGAAGCTGACGACTGCGCCTCGAGGTCAGCCCGCACAGACGCGGACACCCCGAACAGCAGCGTCGCCACGAACCCCACGACGTACGCCACGATCAGCCCCGACCCGTATCCGAGCAATGCCCAGCCGTAGCCGGACGAGCCGTTCAGCAGCGGGAGGAGCGACAGGTCGGAGGCCCCGATGGCGATCGCCCCGACGGAGTGCTCGAGCTGGTCGAACAACCCGACGACACCGCCGCCGAACGCACCACCGATGCACGCGGTGATGAACGGCCGCCCGAGGGGGAGCGTCACGCCGTAGATCAGGGGCTCACCGACACCGAGGAACCCGGCCGGAAGCGCGCCTCGGATGGTCCGCACCAGCGAGGCGTTCGACCGGAACCGCACCCACAGCGCGATGCACGCACCGATCTGCCCGGCACCACCCATCGCCAGCACGGGGAGCAGCACGGTCCACCCGGTCTGGTCGATCAGGGTGGTGTGGATCGGGATGAGCCCCTGGTGCATGCCGGTCATGACGAGCGGCAGGAACAGGCCCCCGAGCACGAAGCCGGCGAAGGCTCCACCGTTCGCGAGCAGCCAGGTCGCAGCAGTACCGATCGCGACGGAGACGACACCGGCGACGGACATCAGCACTCCGAGGGTGATTGAGCCGGCGACGAGCACGGTCACGGTCGGCACGACGATGAGCGCGATGACGTCCGGCGTGACCCGGCGCATGAAGCGTTCGACGGAGGCGGCGAGGATGCCACCGGCCAGCGCACCGAGCACACCGCCCTGCCCGGGAGCCAGGGTCTCGCCGAACACGGTGACGTTCGCGACACCCGCCGCGACGATGATGCCGCCGACCGCACCACCCAGGATCGGCGTACCGCCGAACTCCTTCGCGGCGTTCATCCCGACGAACACGGCGAGCAGCGACAGGAACCCGGACGAGAGCACACCGAGGAACGGCGTCACGCCGGGCACCCAGCCGAGGTTCGTCAGGATGCCGTTGATCCCGGCGATCAGCCCGCAGGCGATCAGTGCGGGGATGAGCGGGATGAAGATCGCGGAGATCTTCCGGATCGCGCGCATCGTGCGCCCGTCGGAACGGGACCGCGCGGTCGCCTTGATGGACGCACCGCGAGCAGCGAGCTCCTCAGGCGACGCACCAGGCCCACCAGCCGCAGCCGACGGGGCGGCCGCGCGCAGGGCCTCCAGGCCGTCGGCCACGCGATCGACGAGACCCGGGCCGAGCACGATCTGCAGGTTCGAGCCGGCCGCGATGGCGGCCATGACGCCGTCGGTGGCCTTGAGGTCTTCGAGCGCGACGGAGGAGTCGGACACGACCTCGACCCGCAGGCGGGTCATGCAGTTCTCGACGTCGGCGATGTTCGCGGAACCGCCGACGGCGTCGAGGATCTGCTGGGCGAGTTGCTTGGCATCGGGCATGGGGTGCTCCTCGGGGGAAAGGAAACGAAAAGGGAAACGGGGTCTACAGCACGGCGCGCAACGAGCCAGCAGCAGCATCGAGGCGAGCACGCACGTCGGCAGCGGAGGCGCCGGTCAGGATCACGGCGATGGCGGTCTTGACCTCGCCGTCCGAGGCATCGAGTGCCGCCTGGACCTCGGCGGAAGCAGCGCCAGTGACGTCCTGCACGAGCGAGAACGCCCGCGCGACGAGCTTCGCGTTCGTGGCCCGCACGTCGACCATGCGGTTGCCGTACGTCTTGTGGCTGCGCACCATCGCGAGCGTGGTGAGCATGTTGAGGACGAGCTTCTGCGCGGTGCCCGCCTTCAGGCGGGTCGAGCCGGCGATGAACTCCGGGCCGACGACGACGTCGATGGCGATGTCCGCCTCCCGCCCCGCGGCCGAGTCGGGGTTGCACGCGACGGAGACCGACAGGGCGGAGCGGCGCCGGGCCTCCAGGACGGCTGCGATGACGTAGGGCGTCCTGCCGGACGCGCTGATCCCGACGACCACGTCGTCGGCCGTCAGGCCGAGCGCGTCGAGGTCGCGGACGGCGGCTGCTTCGTCGTCCTCCGCGCCCTCCACCGCGGTGGTCAGGGCGGGGCCGCCGCCGGCGATCACGCCGACCACCTGGGTCGGGTCGGTACCGAAGGTGGGTGGGCACTCGCTGGCGTCGAGGACGCCGAGCCGGCCCGGCGTGCCGGCGCCGACGTAGACGAGTCGGCCGCCGCGCGCGAACACTGCGGCGATAGAGTCTGCCGCCAGGGCGATGGCCGGGAGGCACGGCTCCAGTGCCGCAGGCACGCTGCGGTCTCCGGCGTTCATGCGCTGGGCAGCTTCCAGCGTGGAGATCGTGTCGATGTCGTCCAGCGAGTGGTCGGTCGCCTCGGTGGTGAGGGCCGCGAGTTCGTCGCGGAGGGCGTCGTGGGTTTCGTGCGTCTGGTTCATGGTGGTGCTCAGTTCCGGTGGTGGGTGCGGACGGCGTCGCGGCTGCGGGCGAGGAGCGGCTGGGAGCGCTCGTCGGTGCGCTGCGCGACGACGATGAACAGGGTGTCGACGATGGCGAGCTGGCTCATCCGGCTGCCCATCGCGGCGGGGCGCAGGGCGCTCTCGGCACCGGCGACACCGAGCAGGACGTGGTCGGCGGTGGTGGCGAGCGGGGCGGAGGCGTGGCCGGTGATCGCGATGATCGTGGCGTGCTGGGCTCGGGCGGCGTGGGCGACCTCGAGGGTCTCGACGGTGGATCCCGAGTGGCTGACGAGCACCAGGACGTCGTGCTCGCCGATGACGCTCGCCAGGGTCAGCGCGTTGTGCGGGTCGTCAGCGATCGAGCTGATGATGCCGATGCGTTCGAGCTTGAGGTGCAGGTCTCGGGCGACGATGCCGCTCGCGCCGACGCCGTACAGGACGACGCGGCGGGCGTCGCTCACGGCGGCTGCCGCTGCTTCGAGCGCGTGCGGGTCGAGTGCGGCTCGGGTGTCGGCCATCACCGCTCGGACGTCCTCGGTGACCTTCGCGATGACGGTGGCGACGTCGTCGTCGACCGCGACCCCGGCGTGGATCTCGGTGGACTCACGCTCGTGGATCCTGCGTTCGACGGCCCGGGTCATGCTGCGCTGCAGGGTGGCGAAGTTCGCGAAGCCGAGGTGCTGGGCGAAGCGGGAGACGGTGGCGGGGGAGACCCCGGCTCGGCCGGCCAGGTCGGTGGCGTTGGTGGTGGCCGCGGCTGCCGGGTCGTCGAGGACGGCGTCGGCGATGGCGCGCATGCTCGACGGCATGCTCGCCGACTGGGTGCGGACGAGGGCGAAGGCGTCGGCGCGCTCGGACCGCTCGGTGATCGTCATCCCGCTATGAAAGCCTCTTTCGCGGGCGAGCGCCAGTGCTGAAAGTGAATTGCGTGTTACGTGGTCAGCGCTGGCGAGTGGGTGGCTCGGTGGCTGCTGCCTGCACGTAACGTCGGGCAGCCCGGGTCTGGCGGAGGAGGAGCGGCGTGAAGACGACGGCCGCCAGGAGGAGTGCGCCGCAGAGGACCCGACTGAACCCTGTGGTGAAGGGGTCGTCGTCGAAGAGGTTCGGGAGCTGTGGCCCGGCGATGCCGAGGTAGAGCAGCAGGAACTGGCCGAGCGCGATCGGTTGGGAGACGGCGCGGAGACGGGCGAGGTCGAACGCCCGCCGAGCGAGGTCGGAGTCGGCCGGTTCGATCGGGGCCCGCTTGGCGATCGCCTGCGAGACGGTCTTGCGGCCGAAGCGCGAGAGTCCTGCGAGAGGCGCCTGCAGCTGAGGAGTCATGCGGAGGATGGTGGCGATCAGCGAGAACGCCCCCGCGAGCCCGCCGACAGCCGCGGTGCACCCGACGACCACGAGCAGCCGCCCTGGTCCTGCGCCCACGCGCTCGAGCACGACGCCGAAGATCGCGCCGACCACGGCTCCGCCGAGTGCGATCCAGACCGTGCGGCGCCAGGCTCGGCCGGCAATCGCTTCGGGCGTCTCTGATCCCTCCGTCACGGTCGTCATACGACGGAGACCGGAGTGTCGGTGCGGCGTTCGTTGTCGGCCGTGGCGGCTTCCGTGTAGCGCCGAGCACGGCGGCCCCGGACGACCAGCAACGGTACGAGGAACACCACTTCGACGACGAAGAGCGCCAGGAAGATCCGGCTGATGATCGCGCCGCCATCGCCGGTGACGACCCGGGCGAACTGGGGCGCGGCGGCTCCTGCGAACAGCACGAGGTTCTGGACGAGGATCAGCCCGTTGAACATGGCGGTCCCGCGGGCGAGGGTGAGCGCGCGGTGCTGCAGTTCCGGGCTCGCGTCCTCCGCGAGTGGAACGCCCGAGCGGATGGCTCTCTTGATGATCTTGCGACGGTCTCTCGTCAGGTCCTCGGTCGCCTGCGTGATGATCGACGACGCGCGTGCACTGGCGGGGAGCAATGAGAGCATCCCGGCCAGGCCGACCAGCACGGCGACACACGTGAAGGTCGCCAGGGCGACGGTCCAGCCGTCCTCGTCCCGCGACGTTGCCCAACCCGCCACCGCTCCGGCGACCGCGGCGATCGACACGACCAGGGCGGTACGACGCCAGGCACGCCGGATGATTCGTTCGTCTTCCCCCACCCGCTCACCCTACGTGGCGGGGCGCAGCCGTTCTGGAGCCGAGCACCCGTCGGACGCTGGCGGTGCGGCGGAAGTGGGGCGGGCCTCCAGGCCGGACGCCGTCAGGCGACGCCGCGCCGCGGGCGGAAGACTCCTGCGCGCACCAACCACACGTAGAGCAGGCAGCCGATGCAGACGTCGAACACCGCGTTGAGGAACGCGGCGACCAGTGCGACCGCGGCACCGATCGGGGCGGCGTACGGCACGCCGAGCAGTGCGAGGAGCAGGGCGACCGCGGTCACGAACAGGCCGACCTGCTGGGCGAAGGTCGGGGGTTCCGGAGCCTCGAGTTCGGCGGGCGGGGCGAGGCGCGGGCGGACGACCCGTCGGAAGAGTGCACCGTAGGGGTGTCGGCGGATGCCGGCGATGCCTCCGACGGCGAAGAGCACGACGATGACCGCGAGCAGCACGATGCCGGCGGCCCACGTCTCGGGGATCAGCGTGAGGACGATCGTCGCGGCGAGGAGCACCGTGGTGATGGCGGCGCCGAAGCGTGGGGCGCGCGGGTCGATGCCGCGTGTGGTGTCGGTCGTGGTGGTCATCGGGACTCCTGGGTGCCGGTGGTTCCTGAGGTGCCTGAGGTGTCTGTGCTGCCTGCGGTCAGGACGGTGTCGAGGGCTGCGGCGAGCTCGGGTGGGCCTGTCTCTTATACACATCT
>NZ_QKLC01000026.1:0-33507 GCF_003224385.1 Curtobacterium sp. MCPF17_003
CTCGGTGGGGTGGAGAACCAGCGATGTGCGGCTGGTGAGCGCTCCGGGTGTTTCCCGGTCGTTGCAGGTGATTCGGCGTCGTCCGCCAGTCGGATTGGGACGAGTTCTCCGGGCCTGCCACCCCTAGGCTCGGGTCATGCGGGGAACGACGATCCGACCGACGACGGAGGACGACTGGGAGTCCGTCCGGGCACTGCGGCTGGAGATGCTCCGGGACACCCCGAAGGCGTACGGGGAGCGGCTCGCCGACGCGGAGCGGATGCAGGAGCGTGACTGGCGTCGACGCGGCCGCCGTGAGCACGACGTCGGCGGGACGACCCTCGCCGCGATCGGCGCCGACGGCCGGTGGCTCGGGACGATGGGGGTGTTCGTACCCGGCCCCCGGGTCGGGCCGCTCCTGGTCGGCGTCTACGTCGCACCGTCGCACCGAGGGCGTGCCGCCGGTGTCGCCGATGGATTGCTCGACGAGATCGAGGCCTGGGCGGCAGCGCACGGATCGGCTCTGCGGCTGCACGTGCACCAGGCGAACACCCGTGCGCAGGCCTTCTACGCCCGGCGTGGCTACGAGCCCACGGGTGCGACCGAGGCGTACGTGCTCGATCCGAGCGAACTCGAGGTCGAGATGATCCGGCAGCTACGGGGATCGCTGTGAGCGGCGGGACGGACGGAGCTGCCGGGGCTGCCGGGCCCGTCGTGCGGTGGCTGCTGCTCGATGTCGGTGGCGTGCTCGAACTCGTCGACGACGCCGCCTGGCCCGGACGCTTCCGGGCGCGGTGGGCCGAGCGTCTCGGGATGACGACGGACGACTTCTCCGATCGCCTCGTCGCGGCCGACCTGCCCGATGCCTCCCGTCAGACCGGCGTCGTCGACCGGTACTGGGGCGCGATCGGCTCGGCGCTCGGGTTGTCGGCCGACCAGCTCGCCGTCATACGGGCCGACTTCTGGGACGCTTACTGCGGAACCCTGAACCAGCCGTTGTACGACTTCCTCGCCGGACTCCGGGGCACGATCGGCCTCGCGATCCTGTCGAACTCGGGCGACGGCGCCCGAGAGGAAGAAGAGCGGCGCTTCCGGTTCTCGGCGGTGTTCGACCCGATCTGCTACTCCCACGAGATCGGTGTGAACAAGCCCGATGCCGAGGCGTTCCGGATCACCCTCGAGCGCCTCGGGGCGGATCCGGACGAGGTGTTCTTCGTGGACGACGTGCCCGAGAACATCGAGGCCGCACGTGCGCTCGGCATCGGGGCGCACCTGCACGTCGACACCGACGAGACGATCCGGGTGCTCGATGCGGTCGTGCGGGGGAGCGGTCGGCAGTGACCGTCGGCATCGTGTTCTTCGACGTCGACGGAACCCTCGTCGGCCCCGGCTCCAGCAGCAGCTTCCTGGCCGCCCGGTTCGGGCACCAGGACGCGCTCGACGACGCCGAACTCCGCTACGCCGACGGCGATCTCACCAACCAGCAGGTCAGTGAGGTCGACGCACTCGGGTGGCGCGGCACGACCACGGCGACGATCGACCGGTGGCTCGACGACCTCCCGGTGCTACCCGGAACCGAGACCGTCGTCGCGTGGTGCCGTGCCCACGACGTCGAACCCGTGCTCGCGTCGCTCGCGTGGCAGCCCGTGACCCGTTCCCTCGCGCGGCGGTTCGGGTTCGTCCCGAACGGCGGGCCACGCGTGGGGGAGCACGGTGGCGCCCACGACGGCACCGTCGCCGAGCACTTCGACGAGTTCGACAAGCGGGACCGGGCGCTCGCGCTCGCTCGCGACCTCGGTGTGCCGCTCGGACACTGCTGCGCCATCGGCGACAGCCGCTCGGACATCCCGCTCTTCCAGGCGCTCCCCAGTGCGTTGGCGCTCAACGCGGGTCCGGCGGCCCGTGCGGCCGCGAGTGACGCGATAGACGCGGACGACCTCTCGCGCATCATTCCCTGGCTCGACCGCTGGCTCCGGGAACTCGCCTGATCGATCGGCTCCGAGCGGGATGCGGCATGATCGGTCCGTGCCTGATGTGAACCCGACCGCCGCGTACCGTGCCGCCCGCGACCAGCTCCTCGCCGCGGATTCTCCCGAAGCGGCACGCGCCGGGTTCCGCTGGCCGGACGTCGGCGACACGTTCAACTGGGCGACCGACTGGTTCGACGTCATCGCGACCGACAACAGCCGCACCGCGCTCTGGATCGTCGAGGAGGACGGTCGTGAGCAGCGGCTGAGCTACGGGGAGATGGCCGCACGGTCCGATCGGCTCGCCGCGCGCCTGCACGGATTCGGCGTGCAGCAGGGCGACCACGTCCTCGTCATGCTCGGCAACCAGCTCGAGCTCTGGGAGACGATGCTCGCCGTGATCAAGCTCGGTGCGGTCATCCTGCCGACGTCGACGATGCTCGACACCGCCGACCTGCAGGACCGCGTCGACCGGGGCTCGGTGGCGCACGTCGTCACGACCCGGGGCGAGACGCACAAGTACGACGACGTCCGCGGGTCCTTCACGCGGATCGTCATCGGCGGTCCCGCTGACGGGTGGACGGAGTACCCGAGCGACCTGGGCGACCCCGCTCCCACCGACGAGGTCCGTCCCGACGTCGTCACCCGCACGACCGACCCGTGCCTGGTCTACTTCACGTCCGGCACGACGTCGAAGCCGAAGATGGTCGTGCACACCCAGACGTCGTACCCGGTCGGGCACCTCAGCACGATGTACTGGCTCGGCGTCCGGCCCGGTGACGTGCACCTGACGATCAGCTCGCCCGGATGGGGCAAGCACGCCTGGAGCTGCTTCTTCGCGCCGTGGATCGCCGAGGCCACCGTGTTCATCCACAACACGGCGCGCTTCGACCCCGCTGCACTCCTCGCGCAGCTCGAGCGGGCCGAGGTCAACACGTTCTGCGCGCCGCCGACCGCGTGGCGGATGATGCTGCAGTCCGACCTCGGTGCGCGGCCACGGGCGCTCCGCGAGCTCATCTCGGCCGGCGAGCCGCTCAACCCCGAGGTCATCGACCGTGTCGCCACGGCGTGGGGGCTGACCATCCGCGACGGCTACGGGCAGACCGAGACCACCGCGATCATCGGCAACGCCCCGGGTGCCGCCGTGACGCCCGGCGCGATGGGCAAGCCGCTCCCCGGCGTGACCGTGACGCTGCTCGACCCCGTGTCCGGTGAACCGGGCGACGAGGGCGAGGTCTGCCTCGACCTCACCGAGCGGCCCGTCAACCTGATGGCCGAGTACCTCGGCGACCCCGACCGCACGGCCTCGTCGATGCGCGACGGCTTCTTCCACACCGGCGACATCGCCGTCCGCGACGCCGACGGCGAGCTGACCTTCATCGGCCGCACCGACGACGTGTTCAAGTCCTCCGACTACAAGGTGTCGCCGTTCGAGGTGGAGAGTGCGCTGCTGGAGCACCCGGCCGTGGCCGAGAGCGCGGTCGTCCCGGCCCCCGACGACGCCCGTCTCAACGTCGTCAAGGCGTACGTCACGTTGGCCACCGGATGGGAGGCGTCGGCCGACACCGCCAGGCAGGTCCTGGAGTACGCGCGCACGGCGCTCCCCCCCTACGCGCGCGTCCGCCGGGTCGAGTTCGCCGCGCTCCCGAAGACCATCTCGGGTAAGATCCGCCGCGTGGAGCTGCGGGAGCGCGAGGAGCAGTCGGTGAGCAACGGCACGCGCGCCGAGGGGGAGTGGCGGGACGACGAGTTCCCCGGCCTCCGCGTTCCCCGCCCGCAGGCGAGCTGACCCGCACGGGCACCCTAGGCTCGGCCTGTGGAATTGATCAAGGACGTCTCCCGCGGCGACTGGCTGCTGGCCCGGGCCGGCGCGTTCGCCACCTTCGGCGGCGTCGCGGGCACCGGCTTCGAAGCGTACGTCCGGATCCTGCACCGGCTCCGAGCGGATCGCGAAGACCGCACGACCGTGGACGAGTACGACGAGCACCCGGTCCTCGAGTCGGCCGAGTGGCGCTGGGCCGACGTCGCCGAGCGCACCCGTCGGACGATCGACCCCCTCGTGTCGTGGCAGACGCTCAGCGGTCGGGACGACGAGTCGGACCTGTCCTTCGAGGACGGCTGGATCGTCCATCCGCCCGAAACGGGCTGGTACGAGCCGACGCAACTCGCCGCGCTCACCGGGCTCCTCGCCGAGGCGACGTCGACCCCGGACGACCTGGTCGGGGCGATCTGGGACGGGTGGGGCGACCTGAACGGGAGCTCGACGATGGGCTTCGGGTGGCAGGGCGAGGGCGAACCGACGGCAGCCGAGCGCGCCGAGATGCAGGAGCACATGGCCCGGATGCAGGCGCAGCACCGGCGGGAGCAGGCTGCGCTCCGGGAGTCGCTTGCGAGTCCGCGCTTCCTGTGGCCGGCCCGCGAGTGCTTCCTGCTCTCCATGTCCCTGCCGCAGCTCAGCGACCCGTCCTGGACGGACGACGCCCGCGTCGGCATGTACGTCGACTTCGGGCACACCCCGCAGATGCTCTGGCCCGAGGGGCGCGAGTGGGTGCTCGCCACCGAGATCGACTGGGACTCGACGATCGTCGCCGGGTCACGGTCGCTCGTCGACGCGGTCCTCGCCGACGCCCGGTTCGAGGCGTACGAGGTCACCGCGGACGCCTCCCCGGGCTGATCAGACCGGCAGGGTCACCTCGGTGCTCACACGCCGGACACTCTGCGTGGACGCGGCGACCACGGTGGCGACGACGATGACGACGGCACAACCGATCAGGGTCGTGGGCGTCCCGACCGCGTGCGCCAGCGGTCCCACCAGGGCCTCGCCGAGCGGGACGGCGACGAACGACCCGACCATGTCGTACGAGTAGACCCGCGACAGCACGGCCCGGGGGACGTTCGACTGCAGCGCGTGGTCCCAGGCGATCGCGAACAGTTCGATGGCCACCCCGCCCAGGGCGAACGCGACGAGCAGGGTCGGCAGGGCCGGTGCGACAGCGAGCGCCAGGACGGGGAGGGCGGTCACGGCCATCAGGGCGACGCCGATGCCGAGGGCGTGCCGTGGCCGCCACCGCAGCGCGATCAGCGCTCCGAGCGCCAGACCGACGGTCTGCGCCGCGACGACGAGCCCCCAACCCGCCCTGCCGAACGAAGTGTCCGCGACCACCGGACCCAGCACGGTCGTCGCGCCGACGAAGGCGGCATTGAGCACCGCGAACTGGGCGACCACGGTCCAGACCCAGCGTCGTCCCGAGAACTCGACCCATCCCTCCCGGATGTCCGCGATCACCGACGGACGGTCGGCCGGTGCGACGGACGGGCGACGCGGCAGTCGGATCCGTGCGTACAGGGCTGCAGCGACGGCGAAGCCGGCGGCGTCCACCGCCAAACCCCACCCGGCGCCGACGAGCGCCACCATGCCGGCGCCGGCGGAGGCCCCGACGATGGTGCCGGCGTTGATGCTCAACCGGATCACGGCGTTCGCGGGGCGGAGCAGCGCCTCGGGCACGGTCTCGGGGACCATGGCAGCGGTCGTCGGCAGGCTGACCGCGGCGACCGCACCGTTCAGGATGCTCAGGACGACGAGGAGCGGGACGGTGGCGGTGCCCGTCAGGACCAGCACGGCGACAGCGCCCTGCGTCAGAGCAGCACCGAGCGACGTGACGACGAGCACGACGTCACGGGGGAGACGGTCGGCGATGACCCCGCCGAACAGCAGGACGGCGACGTTCGCGACCGAGCGTGCTGCCACGACGAGGCCGAGGTCGACGGGCGAGCCGCTGAGGTCGAGGACGGCGAACGCCAGCGCGATCGGGGCGACGGCGTTGCCGAGGATGCTCACCGTGCGGGCGGCGAGCAGCTAACGGAACGGTGCGTGGCCGAGGACGCCCGTGGTCGGCGTGTTCACGGCCGCCGCATCGGGAACATCGAGACGGTCATCGACACCGGAACGGTGCCCGGAGTGCGGGGGCGCTGCGCCGCTGCGTGGAGCAGGGCGGATGCCTGGCCGACGTGGTGCACCACCCGGCGCCACGTCTCGGGGCCGACCCACAGTTCGGCGTCGGTGGAAACGCCGGGCCCCGTGGTCCGCTGTCGCACCCGTCGACGGAGTTCCTCGACCTGGGCCTCGACGTACACGAGCTGGTCCTCGACCGAGACGTCGTCCGCGCCACCGTCGTCGCCACCATCGCCGGATCGGCCGTCGGGGTCGAACGGTCGTGCCGACGACTCGTGCCGGTACCGCTTCGCCTCACCGCCCCGGAGTCGGAGGACTTCGACGACGGCGACCAGTCCGGCCCGTTCGAGCACGCGCAGGTGGTAACTCGCGGTGGCCTGTGAGAGACCGAGCTCCCGTGCGGCCTCGGCGGCGCTCATCGCGGTGCTCGTCACCAGCGACAGCAGGCGGAGCCGGATCGGGTGGGCGGTCGCCCGGAGGGACTGGAGGCTGGACATGCGGCAATGCTCTCCTGACCGGGAGGTACCGTCAAACGGGCCTTTGGGGGTTGTCCGGACCGATCTGCGCGCCGACCTTTCGCGTCCAGCGACAGTTCACGGCCCGCCGCGCGCGTGAACTGTCGCCTAGCGCGAAAGCCCGCGCGCGACGCGCGAAAACCAGCGCGACCCGCCCGCGTCCGCGTCAGCCCCGCGTCACCCTGTGGGAGCACGCATCTCCCCCCAACGGCGGACGCGGCGCCGACGGCCCCTCCCGTAGCGTCGAGGCCGTGATCGAAGTCAGCCATCTCACCAAACAGTACGGTCCGAAGACCGCCGTGGACGACGTCTCCTTCGTGGTGCGTCCCGGCAGTGTGACCGGCTTCCTCGGGCCCAACGGCGCCGGGAAGTCCACCACGATGCGCATGATCATGGGGCTCGACCGGCCCACGTCGGGCAGCGCCACCGTGAACGGCCAGCCCTACACGAGCTTCCGCGACCCGCTCCGGCAGGTCGGCGCCCTGCTCGAGGCGAAGGCCGTCCACTCGGGGCGCAGCGCCTACAACCACCTGCTCTCCCTCGCGGCGACCCACGGCATCCCGAAGTCCCGCGTGCACGAGGTCATCGACATGACCGGCCTCGACTCCGTCGCGAAGAAGCGGGTCGGCGGGTTCTCGCTCGGCATGGGGCAGCGCCTGGGAATCGCTGCCGCACTGCTCGGTGACCCGAAGACCCTGATCCTCGACGAGCCCGTGAACGGCCTCGACCCCGACGGCGTCGTGTGGGTACGACAGCTCGCCCGCCGGATGGCCGCCGACGGCCGCACGGTGTTCCTCTCCAGCCACCTGATGAGCGAGATGGCACAGACCGCCGACCGCGTGGTCGTGCTCGGCCGGGGCAAGGTCCTCGCCGACGCCCCGATCGCCGAGTTCGTCGCCGGTGGTGGCGCCGCTGCCGGCACCGATGCCGCGGTCAGCCGCGTCATCGTCCGCACCCCGGACCCGAACGGCTTGTTCAACGCGATCGGCCCGAACGCCGCGGTCACCCAGCGCGAGGACGGCTCGTTCCTCGTCGTCGGCCCCGACGCGCCGACGGTCGGCAACATCGCCGCGCAGGCCGGCGTCCCCCTGCACGAACTCACCCCGACCGGCGCGAGCCTGGAAGAGGCCTACATGGCCCTCACCCGCGACGACGTCGAGTACCGATCGGAGGGCACCCGATGAGCGCCACCACCTCGCCCACCACGCCGTCGACCCGGATGCACGGCTCCACCAAACTGTCCTTCCCGCACCTGGTGCGGAGCGAGTGGATCAAGCTCCGCAGCATCCGGTCCACGTTCTGGTGCTACGCGATCCTGGTCGTCGTCACCATCGGCATGGCTGCGCTCGTCGGAGCGAACACGAACAGCGGCGGCCAGGACCTGCCGACGGACATCGCCAACGGCACCGTCGTGAACGCCAACACCGTCGGCGTCCTGCTCTCGTCGCTCGTCGTCGGTGTGCTCGGCGTCCTCATCATCACCGGTGAGTACGGCACGGGCCAGGTCCGCTCGACCTTCACGGCCGACCCGCGTCGCACCGGCGTGATCCTGGCGAAGGCCACCGTCCTCGCCGTCACGACGTTCGTGGTCAGCGCCGTCGCCACCTGGATCGGCGTCCTCATCTCGCTCCCGCTGCTGGCGGGCAACGGTGTCGAGCCGGAGATCGGTGACCCGTCGGTGTTCCTGCCGATCCTCGGCTCGTCGGTCTTCCTGACCCTGCTGGCACTGCTCGCCTACGGCATCGGCCTGCTCGTCCGGTCGAGCGCCGGTGGCATCGCGATCACGCTCGGCATCCTGCTGGTCCTGCCGGTGGTGCTGAACCTGATGGCCGGGCTGATGAACGTCGAGTGGCCGACGAACATCGCGGCGTTCCTGCCGGACATGGCCGGTGGCCAGCTCTACGCCTACTCGTACGACGGCGCGAGCCCCGCCGACGACGGCGGAGTCGTGCTGAACGGCTGGGGTGGCTTCGGCGTCCTCGCCGCCGAGGTCCTGGTCATCGGTGGCCTCGCCCTGACGCTCGCGCGCCGTCGCGACGTCTGACGCGACCACCCCACGGCCGGGAGGCGCGGTGCCAGCCGGCGCCGCGCCTCCCGTCGTTCGCGGTGCGGGTCCACAGCGTCAGTAGGCTCACAGCGTGCGTTCCGTTCCCGCCCTGCTCCTGCCCGCGATCGCGGGCGTGTTCCTGCTGGCCGGCTGCGCCGGGCCGCCGCCCGTCGACGAGGCTGCGCTGCACGCCTGGGAGAAGCGGCAGATGGCCACCGACTCGGACTCGGACCGGGACCTCGGTGCGATGTACGCCCCGGAATCCGCCGGGCAGAGCGCGACGGGGAATGACGACGAGATCGACCGTGGCATCACGATCACGTTCGCGCACCCGGAAACGGTCGACCACCTCGAGTTCTCGTGCTTCGGTGACGGGCACATGAGCGGTTCCGTCATGGTCGTCTCCGGGAGCACGTCGCGGAACCACATCACCGAGTCGATGCCCTGCGGCGACGGAGAGCAACGCATCGACCTGCGGCGAACCTGGCGTGCCGACGTCGACAGCATCTCCTTCAACGGGTTCGACAGCGACCGGGACAGCGCCTGGAACGTCCGCGTGATCGGCGCAGAGCCCGCCGAGGACTGACCGAGCGAGCGCTCAGGACCGCCGGACGTCGTACCGGTGCAGGGTGACGCCGTTGTCGTACCGCTGCTGCTCGAGCAGGTCGAGCTGCACGAGCGGCCGGTGCCCCGAGAGCGGCGGATCGAACAGCGGCCGGCCGGCACCGAGCACCGACGGGTGCGTGAAGAGCATGACCTCGTCGAGCAGCCCGGCATCGAGCAGTTGACTCGCGATGCTCGGCCCACCCACACCGATGTCGCCTTCGCCGGCGGCGCGGATCGCGGCCAGCTCGGCGATCGCGTCGCCGTCGCCACCGATGACCCGGGTGTCGTGGTCGGCGGTGGTCCGGGTGCGGGACACCAGGACCTTCGGCTGCGCGGTCCAGATCTCGCCGTACTCGCGCAGGTACTGCGGCATCGACTCGTCGTGCCGGGCGTCGGGCCAGAACGGGTCCATCATGTCGCGCACGACCCGTCCCTCGACGGACAGGGTCATGGCCGCCGCCCGGGCGTTGAACTCGCGGTGCAGCGGCTCGTCGATCCGCATCCAGTCGGGTCCTTCCAGGCCGTCGTGCTCGCCGGGTGCGCGTTCGACGAAACCGTCGACCGAGGCGTTGATCCAGTAGACGAACCTCGCGGGCATGGCATGACTCCTTCGTCGAGCCGAGCGTACGCTCGCGGACGTCGCCCGTCGACACCCGCAGTCCCTCCAGCAGTACCTCCCTCAACGACGAGAGCAGGTCAGGCATGCGCCGATCGTCCACCGCACTCCTCGCCGTCGTGACGTTCCTCGGCGTCGCGACCACGGGCCTCCAGGCCGGACCAGCGGATGCGTCCGCGGTGCCGGGCGGAACCACCCGGGCGACCACCACCACGACCGTGGCGTCGAGTGCCGCCAGCCGGCAGGGCCGTGCTGCGCCCAGCCACCAGAACCCGGTCGCGCTCAGCCTGCCCGACGGGCAGACGGCGGCGAGCTGCGCGGACCCGACCGTGATCCACGGAGCCGGACGCGACCGCAACTGGTACCTGTACTGCACCACCGACGCGCTCACCGCGACGGAGCAGAACCCGGACGGGTCCCTCGTGCAGCACGCGGTGCCCACCTACCGGTCGACCGACCTGACCCACTGGACGTACGTGAACGACGCGTTCCCGACGAAGCCCGACTGGGTGGGCGACGCGAACGGGATCTGGGCGCCGGACGTCGTGTACCGCGCCGGCGACCGTGGCCGGGCGGGCACCTGGTACCTGTACTACGCGGCTTCGGACACCCCGTCGGCGACGGGGCCGACCGGCGGCGGCTCCGCGGTCGGGGTGGCGACGAGCTCGAGCCCGACGGGTCCGTGGAAGGACTCCGGCGGCCCCGTCGTGGCACCGCAGACCGCACCGAACGGGGACGGAGCGCGGTGGGCGTTCGACCCCGAGGTCATCACGGACGGCGGCACGACCTACCTGTACTTCGGCAGCTACTTCGGCGGCGTGAACGTCCGGCGGCTCAGCGCGGACGGCCTGCGCTCCGACCCGTCGACCGAGCGGCAGATCGCCATCGACAACCGCTACGAAGGCGCGTACCTGATGCGGCACGGCGGCTGGTGGTACTTCATGGGCTCCGCCACGAACTGCTGCAACGGCGCCCTGACCGGCTACGGCGTCTTCGTCGCCCGGTCACGCAGCCCGCTCGGACCGTTCACGGACCGCGACGGTGTGGCGATCACGAGCACCCGGGTCGGTGGCACGCCCCTGCTCGCGCAGAACGGCAACCGGTGGGTCGGGACCGGCCACAACACCGTGGTCACCGACTTCGCCGGCCAGGACTGGATCATCTACCACGCGGCCGACCGCAACGACCCGTACTACGCGGGGCAGCCGACCTACACGAAGCGGCCGGCGCTGATCGACCCGCTCGACTGGCAGGGCGGCTGGCCGGTCGTCCGCGGTGGTGCCGGCCCGTCCGACACGGTGCAGCCGGGGCCGGTGGCGCAGCCGGGCCAACGACCGACGTACCGGGCGTCCACCGCCCCGGTCGACGTGCCGGGTCGGACGATCCGCGCGCTGTCGACCTCGTTCGACGGTGCCGCGCAGCCGGGAGCGGAGCCCGGAGCGCTGCCTGCCCGGCTCGCCTGGACGCGTGAGCCGGCCCCGTCCACGTGGACCGTCGCCGACGGCACGTTCCGCTGGCAGACGCAGGACGCCGACATCCACCCGCCTGCGACGCCGCTCGCATCGGTGCTGTCCGAACCGGCGCCCCGTGGGGACTACGTGCTCCAGACCACGGTCGGTGTGGACACCCCGACGACCGGCGACGGCCTGAACTACGTGCAGGGCGGCCTGATCGTCTGGGGCGACGACGGCAACTACGTCCGGCTCACCTCGAACTCGATCTTCAACACGCGCCAGACCGAGTTCGGCAAGCAGGTGTCCGGGCAACCGGCCGGAGCGCCGAGCTACGGGAACATGGTCGTCGGTCCGGTCGGGGACACCACCACGCTCCGGATCGTCCACCGCGAGGTCCGGGGTGAGGACCGGTACACGGCGTACACCAGTCTGGACGGGCGGCACTTCGTCCGAGGCGGGACCTGGACGGCGGACCTCGGCGATACGCCCCGCGTCGGGCTCATCTCACTCGGAGGCTCCGGCTTCACCAGCACCTTCGAGGACCTCCGCGTGAGCACGGTCGCGACGCGTCGCTGAGGGCGCGGGTGGCGGCGCTGAAGACACCGGTGTTCGCAGGTCGAACCGCGGTCCGCGCGTGTTCGACCCGCGAACACCGGTGTCTTGCACGCCGCACGGCGCGCGTTCAGCCGGAGAACGTCGCCGGTGAACGAGATACCCGTCGGGATGCGAAGATGCATCGTTGGTGCCGGAGCCGAGAACGAGGGTTGGATGATCCCGACGGAGGAACACGACGCGAGCGCGCCGCTGCTCGACGGTCGGTACCGCTTGGAGCAGGCGATCGGCCAGGGCGGCATGTCCGTCGTCTACCGGGGTGTGGACGAGAGCCTGCACCGCCCGGTCGCGATCAAGCTCTTCCACGCGGGCATCGTCGACATCGCCCGGCAAGAGGCCGAACTCGGCGTGCTGGCGTCGCTCGAGCACCACAACCTCGTCAGCCTGCTCGACGCCGGTGTCGTCACCGGGCAGGACGGCACGCAGCAGCGCTACATCGTGATGTCGCTCGTCGTGGGGCAGGACCTCGAGGAGCGTCTCGCCGTCGGCCCGCTCGCCTCCCGGCACATCGCCGAGATCGGCTACGACATGGCCGAGGCCCTCGACTACATCCACGCTCACGGCGTCGTGCACCGCGACATCAAGCCGTCGAACATCCTGCTCGTCGACTACGGCAACGGTTCCGACCGCGCCCGCGCTCGCCTGACCGACTTCGGCATCGCGCTCGCCGCCGGCGTCGAACGCCTGACCGCCGACGGCGTGACCACCGGCACCGCCGCGTACCTCAGCCCGGAGCAGGCGCGCGGGGGCGAGGTGGGCCCGCCGAGCGACGTCTACTCGCTCGGCCTCGTGCTGCTGCAGTGCTTCACCCGCCGCCGCGAGTTCCCGGGCTCGCTCGTCGAGTCCGCCGTCGCCCGGCTCTCCCGCGATCCCGTGGTGCCCGAGCCCCTGCCCGAGCACTGGAAGCACCTGCTCAGTGCGATGACCGCGCAGGACCCCGCGGCCCGCCCCCTCGGCGCCGAGCTGGTCACGATGCTCCGCGACGTCGTGATCGCCGAGACCGCCACGGCCGACCACGTCGTCGAGCCGACGGACGAGACGGCCCCCGTGCCGACCCGCCCCGAGACCGACCGCCCGGCGACCCTCGACACCCTGCCCGACGAGTCGCTGCAGCGCACCACGGCGATGGCGGCCCGGCTCTTCGACGCCCCGATCGCCCTGGTCGAGGTGCTCGACGAGGACCGCGAGTGGTCCCAGTCGTACATCGCCGAGGGTGTCGACGAGGCGGCGCGGAGCATCAGCTTCCGCAACGGCTTCGCGCCGGTGCCCGTCCCCGTCGTGATCCCGGACGGCTCCGCGCACCCCGAGATACGCAACAGCCCCCTGGTCACCGGCCCGCTCGGCATCCGCTTCTACGTCAGCGTCCCGCTCGTCAAGCACGACGGCGCGCCGATCGGGACCCTCGCCGTGCTCGACACCCGCCCGCGGCAGGCGACCGAGGACGACCTCGCCAACCTCCGCGACCTGGCGGCGCTCGCCGTCACGCAGCTCGAGATCCGCCAGGAGTCCCTCCGGACGACCAGCGACTCGCTGCCGGTCCCGCGGGTGGTCGGCGACCACACCGCCTGACGGGAGGCCCGGTGCCAGCCCGCACCGCGCCTCCCGTCCGTGCGGTGGTCGCGACCACCGCCGCGCGCAAGTCGTCCGCCGAGCGGTCACGACCGGTCGCCTGGCGCGCTCCCGCGCGACGGTCCGTGGCCGCTCGACCACCTGCCAGCGGTGTGTCGTGACCGCTCGCGGATCCGGTGCCCGACTGACCGACCCCTACCGAGCGGGCGGAATGCCGGGGTGCCTCCGCGTGCCGACCCGGGTGTTTCGCCCGTTCGTGGTGGTGGGGGTTTGCTCGCGTGGGCTGGCGGTGCCGAGCGGGCGGAATGCCGGGGTGCCTCCGCGTGCCGACCCGGGTGTTCCGCCCGCTCGTGCGGGGAGGGCTCAGCCGAGGCGGGTCGCGGCGACGCCGCCGTCCACGTCGATCGTGCCGCCGTGCACGAAGGTCGCCTCGTCGGAGGCCACCCAGCGCACGGCGAACGCGACGTCGACGGGGCGGACGGGTGCTCCGGCAGGGGTGCCCGCCGTCATCTGCGCGAGGACGTCGTGCGAGTCGGCGTTCCCCGGCGTCGCGGTGGCCCCGGGCGACACGGTCGACACCCGGACGCCGTGCGGTCCGAACTCGGCTGCCCAGGCAGGGGTCAGCTGCTCGACGGCGGCCTTCGTCGCCGGGTAGAGCGCCGTGAACGGGACGCCGACGCGGGACATCCACGAGCCGATGTTCACGATGATGCCCGAGCCGCGCTCGACCATCGCAGGAGCCAGCGCTCCGACCAGCACGTGCGGCGCGCGGACGTTCGTGGCCCAGAGCGCCTCGGCGTCCTCGTCAGGGAGTAGTGCGGTCGGTCCGACCGGGTAGACGCCGGCGTTGTTGACGAGGACGTCGACCCGGCCGCCGAGGGCCTCGGTGGCGCGGGCGGCGAAGTCGCGGACGACATCGGGGCGGGCGCCCAGGTCACCGACGACGGCGACCGCGCTTCCACCAGCCGCGATGATGGTGTCCACGACGGCCTGGGTGCGGCCCGGGTCCCGGCCAGCGACGCCGACGTTGGCGCCCGAAGCGGCGAGGACACGGGCGACCGCTTCGCCGATGCCGCTCGAAGCGCCGGTCACCAGCGCGGTGCGGCCGGCCAGTCGGGCGTCCGTGGTCAGGGAGTCGAGGAGTGCTTCGTTGGTCTGCATGCTCCGATGCTCGGTCCGACGGACCCGGCGGTGATTGCCCAGGACTCCGGAGTGCTTGCCGGATCCTGCACGGGCACCCCTCGCGTCGGATGGCTCGACAGAATGGGCACATGGACGACGTCACCTCGGACCGGCTGGACCGTGCCCTGCAGAGCGTCCTCGCCCACCTCGACGACACGGAGCGCGCCGCACGGCTCGGACTGCGCCTGGCGAGGGTCGACCGTCCGACCGACCTCGGGTACCAGCGCTACGCGCCGTCGGTGTCGATGGTCCTCGCCGGACGGAAGCGCTCGATCGTCGGCGACGACGACCAGCTCTGGGGTCGCGACCGCTTCATCATCACGCCCGTCGACCTGCCGGTGATCGCCGGGGTGGTCGAGGTCGAACCGCCCGCGGGGTTCGTCGCGGTCGTCTGGCAGCTCGACCCAGCGGTGGTGGCCGAGGTCGCGAGGGCGATGTCCCGCCCCCACCAGGACGAGGCGCCGCCAGCCCGACTCGGCAGCTGGACCCCGGCCATGGCGGACGCGTTCGCCCGACTCGTCGGACTGCTCGATGCTCCAGAGGACATGGCCGTCCTCGCCCCGCTCGTCGCCCGCGAGGTCGTGCTCCGCCTGCTGCAGACGGACCAGGCACCGCGCATCCTGGCCGCGATCGGCAACCGGGACGGCGACGTCGTCGCAGCGGCCACCGCCCTGCTCACCGACCGGTTGGCGGACCCGTGGTCGGTGGCGGGCCTGGCCGCGGCGGTCCGGACGAGCGAGTCGACACTGTTCGCACGCTTCCGGCAGGTCACCGGCATGAGCCCTGTGCAGTACCTGCGGCGGCTGCGGCTCGGAGAGGCCCGGCGGCGGATGATCGTGCTCGGTGACACCGCCGCCCAGGCTGCGGCGGCGGTGGGGTACCGGAGCGCCTCGCACTTCTCGCGCGACTACCGCGCCCTGCACGGCCGGCCACCGGCTGCCGACGCCGGTCGGGCCCGTGAACTGCTCGCACGGGGTGAGGTCGCGATCGCCTGAGGCGCGTCAGTCCTCGGTGAGGGCCGCCGCGTAGGCACGGACGGACCGGTGGTACCGGGGGAGCGTCGGCTCGACGGCCTCGATCGCGACGCGCAGTGCCTCGGCGGAGCGGCCCGCGCTGTGCAGTGCGAGCGCGAGGAACACCCTCGGTGCCGCTCCGGTGGCTGGGTGTCCCGGCGCGTCGCGGAGCATCGCGATGGCCGCGTCGATCCGGCCGAGGTTCCGCAGCGTCGAGGCGTGCTGGACGACCATCCTGGCGGCGCGGTCCGGGTCGACGGAGTCCAGGCCGGCTGCGGTCGCGGCGGCGTACTGCACGTCGGCATCGCCCTCGTGTCCGCCCGAGTCGAAGGCGCCGCCGAGCTCGAACGCGCCCAGTGCGGGATGCGGAGCGTCAGCGGCGAGGTCGCGCATCCGCTCGATCCGCTGCTGGTCGTCGATCGTGTCGTCGTCCCACAGCGCCGCGACGCGTGACTCCCAGTCTCCGGTGCTCATCCGGCGAGCGTACCGCCGTCGGTGATCGTCGCGCGGAACGAGCGGACCAGCGGTGCGCCGGGCTGCACGACGGCGGGGGTGTCCCACGCCAGGGCCGAGCCGATCGCGGGGTAATCCTCGGCACGGACGAACCAGGGGTCGTGGTGGTCGACGGCCTCGATCCGGATCGTCGCCGGCCCGCCGTCGAACACCGCCGACCAGGTGATCCAGGGTGCGATCGAGCCGTGCGCGGCGGTCTCGCCCTCGGCGTCGGCGGTCCGGACGACGACCCCCGTGCACTCGGGGAACCGCCAGAAGAAGCCGCCGTAGCCCGCTCCGGTCCGGCCGTTGCTGCCCGGCCCACCGAGGTGCACGGCGGAGTCACCGGGGGCGCGGAACGACGACGACCAGGACAGCTCCCACCCGGATTCGACCGCGCGCCAGCGCAGGGTGCGGTCCTCGCGCAGGACCACCGTGCGGTCCGGGCCCCGCCAGACGAGTTCCTCGGTGGACGTCGTGTCGTGCTGCTCGGCGTGCACGACCTCCACCGAGCCGTGGTCGTCGCGCCACACGTAGCCGAGCCCCTGGACGTAGGTCCGGCCGCCCCAGCAGTTCACGCCGTCGACGTCGGGGATCGCGACGCCGACGCCGCAGTGCCAGTCGTGGTCGCCGGGGTGGTGCGCGCTGACGACGGTGCCACCGGGGGTCCGGACCGGGTGCAGGTACGGCCGAGGGGACGACGTGGCGATCGTGCCGGCGCCGTTGCGTTCGACGGCGACCTCGACACCGTCCACCACGAGTGCGCGGATGCCGTCGTCGGTGCTCACACCACCGACGCTACCCGCGCGTCAGTCGGGCGAGCACGACGCTGTCGAGGACCTCGTGCGGGTCCCCGTCAGGTGTCGTCGCGGTGCGCGGCCGGACCTCGGCGACCAGGACGTCCCACCGGTCGTCGAGCTGCAGGGCGGCGAGGTCGTCGGCCGGCGAGGGGAACCGGTACCCCCGCAGCTCGGGCGGCAGGTCGTCGTGCGGGGGAGCGGCGTGTGCAGTGACGAGCAGGTGCCCACCGGCGTCGACGAAGCCGGCGGCCCGACGCAGGATGTCGGCTCGGGGGATCTCCACCGGCCACGACTGCAGGAATGACGCCGTCACCAGGTCGAACCGTGCGGCGGTGTCCCACCGGTCGAGGTCCGCGGCGACGAACGCCGTCCGGTCCTCCACCCCTGCGGCGACGGCAGCGCGCGAACCACGCTGGAGCGCCGTCACGGACAGGTCGATGCCCGTCACGTCCCACCCCTGCTCGGCGAGCCACACCACGTCGCCGCCCTCGCCGCAGCCGAGGTCGAGCGCTCGCCCCACCGGCAGCCCCCACGTCGCCGAGGCGAGCACGGCGTTCACCCGGCCGGACCAGATGCCGTCGCGCTCGGCGTAGCGGGCCTCCCACCATTCCCGAGCGGACGGTGCGGCGGGGGCCTCGGGGGCCTCGGTGGCATCGGTGGCAGATCCGGCGGCGGAGCCGTCGTGGTGGGTGTGCATGCACCTACTCCAGCGCACCGGCCGGGCCGGACCCAAGCGGTGTTGCCGACCCGGCAACACCGAACCTGCGGGGCGGGCGCGACCCGGGCCTCCCGTCCGCCCCGATCGTGCGCGCGCCGCGCCGCGCCGCCCGCTACTCGTCGGCGGGCAGTGGCTCGGCGTGCTCGATGCGGGCGCTCGCCGTGGCCATGTGCGCGTCCATCGCGCGCTGCACGGCGGACACGTCGCGGGCGCGCAAGGCCTCGAAGACGGCGCGGTGCTCGTGGAACGCGGCCTCGGTCGCTTGCCGGGTCTGCACGCGCCGCGCGACCCAGACGCTCAGCATCGAGCGCAGGCTCTGCAGCAGGTCGGCGAGCACGTCGTTGCCCGAGGCCCGCGCCAGCAGGACGTGGAACCGGACGTCGGCGTCGATGAAGGCCTGCGGGTCGTCGAGGGTCTCCTCCTGCCGGACCAGGTACTCGCCGAGCTCGGTGATCTGCTCGTCGGTGGCGCGCTGCGCGGCGAGGATCGCGGCCGTGCGCTCCAGCGAGGACCGGATCTCGAGCAGCTCGCGGGTGCGGTTCGACGCCAGCATGAGCCCCCACGACAGGGTCGTCGGGAGCAGGTCCGAGGTGCCTCCGCGCAGGTAGGTGCCCGAGCCGGGGCGGATCTGCACGATGCCCAGGATCTCGAGGGCGGCGAGGGCCTCACGGACGGCTGAGCGTCCGACGCCGAGCCGCTCGGACAGGATCCGCTCCGAGGGCAGCCGTGAGCCGGGGGCCAGCTCGCCGGCGGTGAGCAGCGAGACGAGCTGTCGGGCGACCACCGAGGCGGGGGACCCGACGGGCACGGACTCGAGTTCGAGTCGGATGTTGAGGGGGTCGTCCGGGCTGAACGCGGGCATGCAGTGAGCGTACCGGTCGGTCAACCGGTTGCGGCAGGAGCGGCGCCGAGGCGACCGGCGTCGCGGAGGAAGCAGCAGCGCGCGTGAAATGGTCAACCGGTTGACAAGTTGGCCGACCGCGACGCAGACTGGACCAGGCGCACCGATGCGCCCGCTCCCGATCCGCGCAGCAGCACGGAGCGTCCCGGCCCAGCAGCCAGGACTGTCCCGGCCCAGCCGCCAGGACCATCCCGGCGCAGCCGCCAGGACCATCCCGGCGCAGCCGCCAGGGCGGGAGTCGTACCACCCCCACCGAGCAGGAGTCATCGTGGACATCCCCGCCACGCGAGGCATCCCCACCTCGGTCGTCGAGAAGACGGCCATCCGCAAGATCGCGATCCGCATCGTGCCGTTCGTGGCACTGATGTTCTTCATCAACTTCCTCGACCGCACCGCGATCTCCTTCGCCGCCCCCAACGGCATGGAGGCCGACCTCGGCCTGACCGCCGCCCAGTTCGGGTTCGCGTCCGGTGTGTTCTTCATCGGCTACCTCGTGCTCGAGGTGCCGTCCAACCTGGCGCTGCACAGGTTCGGCGCCCGGATCTGGCTCGCCCGCATCATGATCACGTGGGGCATCGTGTCCCTGCTCTTCACGTGGGTGCAGAACTACCCGCAGCTCGTCGGCCTGCGCTTCCTGCTCGGCATCGCCGAGGCCGGCTTCTTCCCCGGCGCGATCCTGTTCCTGTCGACCTGGGTCCCGGCTCGTCACCGCGGCAAGATGCTCGCGCTGTTCTACCTGGCGCAGCCGCTCACGAGCGTCATCGGTTCCCCGCTCGCCGGCTGGCTGATGACCCACGAGGGGATCCTCGGCGGCCTGGCCGGATGGCGCTTCATGTTCCTGTGCGTCTCGATCCCGGCGATCATCGTCGGCGTCCTGTGCCTCTTCGTGCTCAAGGACAAGCCGTCGCAGGCGAAGTGGCTCGACGAGGACGAGAAGGTCTGGCTTGAGACGACGCTCGCTGCCGAGAGCGCGGCGAAGGGCGGCGGCGACGGTCACGGCAAGGGCGGCCTGCGTGCGGCCTTCGGCTCCGGCCGCGTCTGGATGCTCGCCGCGGTGTACTTCGGCTTCATCTACGGCCTCTACGCGCTCAGCTTCTTCCTGCCGACGATCATCGACGGCTTCCAGGAGCAGTTCGGCACCACGTTCGACCTGTTCCAGAAGGGCCTCATCACGGCCATCCCGTACGTGCCGGCCGCGGTGGTCCTGTACTTCTGGTCGCGTGACGCCTTCCGTCGTGGCGTCCGGGTCTGGCACATCGCCGTCCCGGCCCTTGTCGGTGGCCTGAGCATCCCGGTCGCGCTCTACATGAACAGCCCGGCCGCGACCGTCGCGGTCATCGCGATCACCGCGTGTGCGATCTTCGCGGCCCTGCCGAACTTCTGGACGGTCCCGACGCAGTTCCTGACCGGTGCCGCCGCGGCCGCGGGGGTCGCCCTCATCAACACCGTCGGCAACCTCGGTGGGTTCGCCGCCCCGTACATCACCGGTGCGGTCAGCGAGTGGACCGGCGGGTACCAGGTGCCGATGTTCATCGTCGGGTTCTTCATGGTGCTGTCGAGCGTGCTGATGTTCGTGCTCGGCCGGAACACGAAGCGCAACGAAACGGCCGCCGCGGCGTCCGGAGCCGACACCGCGGTCGCCGCCACGGACGGACCGACCGCCATCGCGAAGGAGGCCGGCGCATGACCCGCCTGTTCAACGACCCGGCGGACTTCGCCGACGAGATGGTGGACGGCTTCGTCGCCGCCAACCGCGCCCGGGTCCGCAGGGTGCACGGCGGTGTCGCCCGCTCCACCACCAGCCCCGAGGGCACCGTCGCGCTCGTCGTCGGCGGTGGCTCCGGCCACTACCCGGCCTTCGGCGGCCTCGTCGGGCACGGCCTGGCGGCCGGTGCCGCGATGGGCAACCTGTTCGCCAGCCCGAGTGCCCAGCAGGTCACCGCGGTCGCGAAGGCGTCCGAGCACGGCGGTGGCGTGCTGCTGAGCTACGGCAACTACGCGGGTGACGTCCTCAACTTCGACGCGGCGGCACGGGCACTCGAGGCACAGGGCATCGACGTCCGCACGGTCCGCGTGACCGACGACGTCGCGTCCGCGCCCGCCGACCAGGCACACCAGCGCCGGGGCATCGCGGGGGACCTCTGCGTGTTCAAGGTGGCCGGCGCGGCCGCGGAACGCGGCGACGACCTCGACGCGGTCACCGCGATCGCGGCCCGGGCCAACGACCGCACGCGCAGCTTCGGGGTCGCGTTCTCGGGTTGCTCCCTGCCCGGCGCCGACGAGCCGCTCTTCACCGTCCCCGAGGGGCGCATGGCCATCGGCATGGGCATCCACGGCGAACGCGGCATCGCCGAGGCCGACGTCCCCACCGCGGACGGCCTGGCCGACCTGCTCGTCGACAAGCTGCTCACCGAGCGACCCGACGGCACCGGCACCACAACACACGGCACCACGACGGATGCCACCCCCCGCGTCGTCCCGATCCTCAACGGCCTCGGCTCGGTCAAGTACGAGGAGCTCTTCGTCGTCTTCGGCGCCGTCCAGCGGAAGCTCACCGACGCCGGCATCGTCATCGTGGAGCCCGAGGTCGGCGAACTCGTCACGAGCTTCGACATGGCGGGCGTCTCGCTCACCCTGTTCTGGCTCGACGACGAACTCGAGCAGCTCTGGGCCGCCCCCGCCGACGCCCCCGCGTACCGCAAGGGCGGCGCCGTCCCGCAGCAGCCGGTGCCGGTCGAGGTGCTCGAAGCCGGCGTGGTCGTGCCCGTGACGCCGGGCAGCGAGGAGTCCCAGGCCTCGGCCGCCCGCGTCGCGAGGGCGATCGCCGCGATCCGCGCCACCATCGACGACCACGCCGACGAGCTCGGCCGCATCGACGCCGTCGCCGGTGACGGCGACCACGGCATCGGCATGCAGCGCGGCTCCACCGCCGCCGACCGTGCGGCACAGGACGCCGCGGCCCGTGGCGCCGGCGCCGGTTCGGTCCTCGCGATCGCCGGAGATTCCTGGTCCGACAAGGCCGGTGGGACCTCCGGTGCGATCTGGGGCGCCGCCCTGGAGGCCCTGGGCCGCGTCCTCGGGGACGAGTCCCGTCCGACACCTGCGACCGTCCAGAGCGCGGTGCACGCCGCCGCCGAAGCCGTCCTGGCCTTCGGGGCCGTCCCCGGCGACAAGACGATGGTCGACGCACTCGTACCGTTCGACCAGGTCTTCTCCGCCCGGGTCGACGCCGGCGACGAGCTCGTCGACGCCTGGTCGGCCGCCTCGGCCGCAGCACAGACCGCGGCGGACGCCACGGCCGACCTGTTGCCCCGGATGGGCCGTGCCCGCACCCACGGCGAGGACGCCGTCGGCACCCCGGACGCCGGCGCGATCTCCTTCGCCCTCATCACCGCCGCGGTCCTGACGACCATCGACGTCCCCGCCTGACCCCCACCCCGAAAGGCACACCCGCATGAGTGAGCAGCAGTTCCGCATCGTCGTCGGTTCGGACGACGCCGGCTTCGACTACAAGGAGGCCATCAAGGCCGACCTGGCGAAGGACCCCCGCGTGGCCTCCGTCGTCGACGTGGGCGTGGACGCCGACGGCCACACCGCCTACCCGCACGTCGCCGTCGACGCCGCTCGTCTGGTGGCGAACGGCGAGGCCGACCGCGCCATCCTGATCTGCGGCACCGGGCTCGGTGTCGCGATCGCGGCGAACAAGGTCCCCGGCATCCGCGCCGTGACCGCGCACGACTCGTTCTCGGTCGAGCGCTCGATCCTGTCGAACGACGCCCAGGTCCTCTGCATGGGTCAGCGCGTCGTCGGGGTCGAGGTCGCGCGCCGGATGGCGACGGAGTGGCTCGGTTACACCTTCGACCAGACGAGCGCGAGTGCCGAGAAGGTCAACGCGATCTGTGCCTACGACGGTTCTGCCCCGGTCGGGACCGACGCCTGATGCCCGCGACCACGGCGACCGCCCCCGTGACGATCGGGGTGTCGCTCAAGATGTACTTCTCGCACGCCCGGACGCTCGCGTGGGCGGCCGCCGTGGCCGACATCGCCCGGAGCCACCCGGCGGTGCGGTCCGGCGCGGTCGAGCTCTTCGTCGTGCCGACGTTCCCGTCGCTCGTCCCCGTCCGGGCGATCCTGACCGAGTCGGGCGTCCCGGTGCTGCTCGGCGCCCAGGACCTCGCCTGGGCCGACGAGGGCGCGTTCACCGGTGAGGTGTCCGGCGCCGAACTCGCCGAGATCGGCGTCGACCTGGTCGAGATCGCGCACGCCGAGCGCCGCTCCCTGTTCCACGAGTCCGACCAGGACATCGCCGGCAAGGTGCACGCCGCCTTCCGCAACGGCCTCCGCCCCCTCGTCTGCATCGGCGAGACCGAGCGCACCGCCGACGGCGACCCCGCGGCCGCGATCGCCGAGGTCACCGCCCAGCTCGACCGCTTCACCGCGACGGCGACCGCCGACGGCCTCGCCGGGCCGCTCATCGCCGCCTACGAGCCGGTGTGGGCGATCGGTGCCCCGCAGCCCGCGCCCGACGAGCACATCGTCGCGGTCCTGGCCGGCATCGAGCAGCACCTGGCGACCCGGCCGGAGCTCGCCGGTTCCGTCGCGATCTACGGCGGCAGTGCCGGTCCGGGCCTGCTGACCCGCGGTGCCGGACGCATCGGCGGCCTGTTCCTCGGCCGTTTCGCCCACGACCCCGAGGCGATCCGCACGATCCTCGACGAAGCCGAGGCGCTGGCCGCGACGCAGAACGGAGCACGGGCATGACCTCCCTGCTCGGCCTCTCCACCTACGCCTACTCCTGGCGCATGTCCGACCGCGTCCCGTCGCCGATGTCCCTCGACGACGCCCTGCGCGACGCCGCGTCGCACGACGGCGTCGACCTGTTCCAGATCTGCGACCATCTGCCGCTCGACACCGCGACCGACGAGCGCCTGGCCTCGATCCGGTCCCTGGCCGCCGACCTCGGTCTCACGCTCGAGGTCGGAACCCGCGGCACCCGTCCCGAGCACCTCGCCCGGTACCTGCACGTCGCGCAGCAGCTCGGCGCGACGCTCGTGCGCAGCATGTGGACGAGCGGCGACGACCAGCCCGACGCGGCCGAGACCGAACGACGCCTGCGGCAGGCGCTCCCCGCCTACGAGCGCGCGGGCGTGACCCTCGCGCTGGAGACCTACGAGGTCGTCGCCACCGCCGACCTCGTCGCCGTCGTCCGGGCGATCGGCTCCGACAGCCTCGGCATCTGCCTCGACCCGGCGAACACCGTCGCCCGGCTCGAACACCCGAGGGACGTCGTGGCGATGACCGGCCCGCACGTCGTGAACTGGCACGTCAAGGACTCCGCCTTCACCCGTTCACCGGGCTGGGTCGGTTTCCAGTACACCGGCGTCCCGATCGGCACCGGGGTCCTCGACCACGACGCCGTCCGCGCCGCGCTCGAGCCCGACACCCGGGGGATCAACCGCGTCATCGAGTTCTGGCTGCCGTGGCAGGACGAGCACGCGGGCGCCGAACCGCTGCCGGGGGAGACCCCCGCACAGACCACCACCCGCATCGAAGCGGCGTGGACCGAACACACCATCGAGTACATCAGGAGCAAGGAATCATGACCGACACCGTCACCACCCCCCACACCGTCGCTGCCGGATCCGGCACGGCCGACGTCACCGTCGCCGTGATCGGTGCCGGCGGCAAGATGGGCACCCGCGTCTCGAACAACTTCGCGAAGAGCGAGTACACCACCCTCTACAGCGAGGCCTCGCCCGCCGGCCAGGAGCGCATCCGGGCCCTCGGCCGCGAGATCACCGACAGCCTCGACGCCGCGAAGGCCGCCGACGTCGTCGTCCTCGCCGTCCCGGACGTCCTGCTCGGCACCATCTCGGAGCAGCTCGTCCCCGTCATGAAGCCCGGCGCGTCGATCCTGACGCTCGACCCCGCGGCCGCCTACGCCGGTCTGCTGGCGAAGCGCGAGGACATCCACTACGCCGTGGCGCACCCGTGCCACCCGTCGGTGTTCCTCGAGCGCACCACCAAGGC
The DNA here is from genome assembly GCF_003224385.1 of Curtobacterium sp. MCPF17_003. Classification (NCBI taxonomy): domain Bacteria; kingdom Bacillati; phylum Actinomycetota; class Actinomycetes; order Micrococcales; family Microbacteriaceae; genus Curtobacterium; species Curtobacterium sp. MCPF17_003. The sequence goes on from NZ_QKLC01000026.1 coordinate 24,454, forward strand.
CGAGTGGGACGACACCTTCGGTGGCATCGCCGCCCCGCAGGAGGTCATCGCGGCCTTCGACGCCTCGGAGTCGCTCGGCGACGAGGGCGACCGCGCCAAGGCCGTCGCCGAGGCCGTCATCACCACGATGTACGCCCCGGTCATCCAGGTGCACTGGGTCACGGTGAAGCAGCTGGCCGTGCTCGAGCCGACCCTGGTCGAGACGATCGCCTGCATGATCGGCGACTTCCTCAACGACGCCCTCGAGGAGACCGTCACCGGTGTCGGCGTGCCCCGCGAGGCCGCCCGCGCCATGCTCTACGGCCACACCTGGATCGCGCTGACGAACGGCCTGCGCGGCTCGAACCCGTTCTCCGATGCCTGCCACATCGCGATGGGCTACGGCCGCGAGAAGCTCATCAAGGAGGACTGGAAGCAGGTCTTCGACGACAGCGAGCTCGACTCGGTCATCGCGAAGATGCTCAAGATCGACGCCGTCCGGCGCTGAGCCGCACCGCCACCGCCCACCGCGCCGACCCGTCAGCGCGCCCGGACCGGAACGCCCCGCCGACCCCCTTCCGGCGGGGCGTTCCCCGTGCCGTCGGCCGCCACGAACCCGCGCGGCCCCCACGCCTCGGCCAGCGTGATCGAGGCCACGCCCGGCACCGTCAGCGCCCGCACCGAGTCGGCGAACCACCGCTCGGCGGCCGGCGTGTGCTGCGCCGGGTCGGTCGCGTCCGGAACGGTCTCCGGCCCGTACCCGTGCTCGACGGTCGCGTCCGTCACGACCCGGGTCGGCGCCGTCGCCACCGCGTTCCACCGTGGCCGCAGCGTCACCGGCCCGACGTGCAGCGCCCTGCCGGCGGCCAGCCTGGAGGCACTGCGCACCACCCAGCGCTGCATCCGGATCGACTCGGTCACCTGATCGGGCGACCGGTCGTGCATCTGCGGCGTCACGCTGCAGGTCAGGGGGCCGTCCCAGCCCGAGAACACCGCGATCGAGCGGTTCAGCTCGGTGAAGTGGGCACGGGTACCGGCGACGACCTCCAGGGTGCCGACCGCTGCCACCGCTTCGCGCAGCGCCCGCTGCAGCGCCGGCGTCGTCACGTGCGACACCGGGTCGAACGCGCCGACGCGAGCCACCGGCCCGCCCTCGAGCACCGCGTCGATCGCCGCGCGCAGCGGCACCGGGTCGTCGGTGACGAACCGGACGTCCAGGGGAGCGCCACCCGCGTCCCGTCGGGCCGAGGCGAGCACCGCCTCGACGTTCGGGGCCCCGAGGGTCGGCTCGACCAGGATTGGGAACCCGCGGAGCAGGTCGGCGTCGTCCGGGCGCGCAGCGACCGGCGCCGAACCCGCGAGCAGCTGGAGCGTCGGCGGCGGCGTGACCACGGCACCGGGACCCGGCCCGTCGAGCGCTGCGAGGTCCGGGGCGGGGGAGGCCGCGCCTCCCGACCGGGTGCCCGGACCACCTGCTGAACCGACCGTCGTCGCACGCAGGGTGAGCCCCTGCCGGACCGTCCTCCCAGGCGTGATCGCGATCGGGAACCGCTCGGCGAGCGGCGTCGAGTACGTCTTGAACGAGGCGTCGGTCCAGTTCCGCTGGTCCTCGGTCTCGAACACGTCGCCGGTCAGGTCGAGCGCCAGCGCGACCGGGCCCGCCGCCCAGTCGAGCCCGGCGACGTCGACGGCAGGCTGGTGCGGCGCGATCCAGAACGGGAACGCCGTCGCGGTGCTGACACCGGACGGATGCCGCACCGTGAGCGGCTGCCCCGCCAGGGTCGGCGGGTGCAGGACGACGAGCCCGAGGCGATTGCGGCGGAAGGCCCGCGTGACCGTCCCGAGCGCGGAGACCCGAAGGGTGTCGTCGTCGAGCGTGACCTCGAGGACCGTGCGGACGACCTCGACGCCGTCGTACCGTGCGCTGGTCTCGATGCGGATGCACCTGTCGTCACCACCGACCGCGCGTGTCAGCACCGTGTCGTCGGCGGTGCGCCAGTCGTGGTCGCGGACGACGAACCGGACGGCGCGCAGGACGAGCACGCCCCGGAAGGCGACGTCGGCGAGTTCGGCTCCGCGCAGCGCCAGACGCCAGTGCCCGACGGACACGATCTCGTCGTTCGACGTCGCAGTCATGGTGCATGCCTAGCACCGGTCAACCGGTTGGGCAATGATGGGGGTGACGGAGCAGCGCTGCTCCGAGGACGGAGTCCCACATGACCGCACGACTCGACGGCCGGACCGCACTCGTCACGGGAGCGGGGTCCGGCATCGGCCGCGCGATCGCCGACCGCTTCGTGGCCGAGGGGGCGAGGGTCGTCTACGCCGACCGGGACGCCGACGCGGCCAACAGTGCCGCCGTCGCAGCCGGTCCGACCGCGATCGGCCTGACGATGGACATCGCCGACGAGGCGAGCGTGGCCGCGGGGTTCGCCGAACTGGCCGACCGTGGTGCGACCCCGGACGTCGTGGTCGCGAACGCCGGGGTGCAGCTGTTCGGCCACGACGCGAAGGTCGCGGACCTGTCGCTGGAGACCTGGGACCGCACGCTCGCGGTCAACCTCACCGGCACGTTCCTGACGATCAAGCACGCCGTCCGGGCGATGCTCGCGAGCGGCACCGGCGGGTCGGTCATCGCCACCGGGTCCCCAACCGGCTTGAACGGTGAGGGCGCCGACTTCGCGGCGTACTCCTCGACCAAGGGCGGCATCCACGCACTCGTCCGGGCGACCGCGATGGCCTACGCGGGGAACGGCATCCGGGTGAACACGGTCGTGCCTGGCTACACCGAGACCGGCCTCGTCTCGGCGATCTCCGGCGACCCCGAGGCCCGAGCCGCGATCGTCGCCCGCACCCCCCTCGGCCGCCCGGGCACCCCCGACGACGTCACCGGGATCATGGTCTACCTGGCCAGCGCGGAGTCGTCCTACGCCACCGGCGCGGAGTTCCGCGTCGACGGCGGCATGACGAGCCTCTGACCCGTCTCGGAGGCCCGGTGCGCCCCGCCGGACCCTCCCACGCCCGACATTTGGCCGCGGAACGCAGCAGGTGGTTCCGCGGCTCCCGGCACGCGTACCGTCCGTCGCGATGACCGAATCGCCCACCACTGCCCCGTCGAACTACGAGTCCGCCGACGGTGTGGACCCCCTGCACCTCACCACCTACCGACAGGTCCGCAAGGCCGCCCGCCGCGGACACGCACTGCCCGGCGACGCCGGTGAGCCGTCCCTGGCCGACCTCGTGAACGCACGGGGGAACGGCACCGCTGAGTCCCGCTGACGCAAGCTCACGATCCGGTCTCGACGAGGTCTCGATCGGGACACGACGACGCGAGCAGCACGAGGGTGCTGCCACGATGACGTTCATGGTCTCCTTCCGGTCCGCACTGCCCCTGGTCGTCGTGAGCGCGGTCCTCGTGTCCGGTTCGCTCGCCGGGTGCTCGGCCGATGCGGGCACCGCGGCGGTGTCGACGTCGACCCCGACGCCGACCTCGGAGACCTCGGACGCCCAGCCCGTGCGCGGTGCGACGGACCCGATGGAAGAAGACCGGAGTGCTGCGGCGATCTGCGGCCAGATCAGCGCGCTGACGACGATCTCGCTGAACGCGACGGTCGCGCACAGCCAGGGCGATCTCTCCGAGGCGCAGTACCAGGCACTGATCGCCGCCGAACGCTTCGGCTACGAGCACCTGTCGAGCAGCGACGAGGAACTCGACGACGCGATCGACTACGCGCACGAGTACCTCGACGCGCACCCCGCACCGGAGTCCGGGCCGGCGCTCGAGATGACTCCCGGGTGGGAACTCGTCGGGCGAACCCTGATCACCGCGTGCCGGGGGGCCGGGTCGAACGTCGTGGGCACCGCCCAGTACGGCGGCTGACGACCCTGATCAGCTTCCCGTGACCGCTGCCACCAGCGCGTCGAGCGCGCGGTCGAGCTCCGGCAGCGTCACGGCGCCGTAGCCGAACACGATGCCCGGCGGCGTGCTGCCCGGCGCGAGCCCGTACTCCTCGAGCGTCGCGACGAGCACCCCGGCGTCCGCCAGCCGAGGCGCGATCTGCGCCCCGGTGGTCGGACCCGACCACGTGACCACCGCGTGCAGCCCGCCGTTGAGAGCACGGGCCTCCAGGCCGGCGACGCCGCCGAGCCGAGCCGCGATCCGGGCCCGGCGGTGCGTGTAGTCGCGGCGCACCCGACCCAGGTGCCGCCGCAGCGCACCCGTCCGCAGCATGTGCACGAGCGCGGCCTGCACCGGCTCGGCGACGACCGCACCACGTGCCCGACGGGCGGCGAGCACCGCCTCCGTCACCGGGGAACCCGTCGCCGCGACCGTCGGCAGCACGACGTACGCGCAGCGCAGCCGGGGGTCGAGCGTCTTCGAGAAGCCGCCGACGTGCAGCACCACGCCCTCCGCGTCGAGTGCGGCCAGCGCGGGCACGGGCGCGCCGCGGTGCCGGAACTCCGAGTCGTAGTCGTCCTCCACCACCACGGTGCCGGTGGTGGCGGCCCAGGTGAGCAGCCGCCGGCGCCGGGCGACGGGCATCACCGACCCGAGCGGGTACTGGTGCGTCGGGCTGACCAGGACGGCGTCGACCGGTCCGGCGGCCTCGAGCGCGTCGAGGTCGAGGCCGTCCTCCCGGACCGGGACGCCCACCAGGGACCCGCCCGCGCTCGTGATCGCACGGTGTCCGGTGCGGTAGCCGGGGTCCTCGACGGCGACGACGGGAGCGCGACCCAGCAGCCCCCGCAGCGCCTCGGTGACGAGCGACAGCGCCTCCGAGGTCCCCGCGGTCACGAGCACCCGGTCGACCGTCGCCGTGAACCCGCGGGTCAGGCCGAGCTGGGCGACGACCTGTGCCCGCAGGTCGGGGGAGCCGAGCGGGTCCGCGATCGCGTTCCGGAGCGGGGCCGACGCCGCTGCGCGCCAGGCTGCCTGCCAGTCCCGCTGCGGGATGGCCGTGACGGCGGGGATGCCCGGACGGCAGTCGATGAGCGGAGCGGACGGCGAAGCGGCCGCGAGGCTGACCGCGCCAGAGCCGGCGGTGTCCGTGCCGACGGCCGACGGCGCACTCGTCGTCGGCCCGTGCAGGTCCGCCGCGACCCGCGCGAGGGCACCGTGCCGCGTCCGCAGGTACCCCTCGCCGTCGAGCTGCTCGTACGCCGCGACGACGGTGCCCCGGGCCACCCCGAGTTCCGCCGCGAGCGCCCGCGTCGACGGCAGCGGATCGCCTTCGCGCAGGGTGCCGTCGTGCACCATCCCGCGCACCCGTGCCACCACGCCGGACACCTTGCTCGACTGGTCCACCGTGATCGCCCCGATCTGGTCCACATGCCGGACCACTGGTGACCCTAGCGTGAGCCCATGCCCACCCCGAACACCCAGCCGAACCCGACGGACCCGACCGCCGACGGCCCCTCGCTCCGTGTCCGCCGCCTGCGCGACCGCCAGTCCGACGACCCCGCGGTCCTGCACGCGATCCTCGCCGAGGCGCACCTGGCCCACGTCGGCATCGTCCGCGATGGCCACCCCGTCGTCCTGCCGTTCCTCTGCGCCGTCGGGGACCTCGGCGACGGCCCCGTCCTGCTGCTGCACGGCTCGACCGGTGGCGGTCTGTTCCTCGACGCCGGGGCCGAGGGCGTCCCGGTCGCCGCCACCGTCACCCACCTGGACGGCCTCGTCTTCGCACGCTCGACCAACGACAGCTCGGCGAACTACCGCAGCGCGATGATCGCCGGGCGCGCCACCGTGGTGCCGACCGACCTCCGCACCGAAGCCCTCTGGCAGGTGGCCGACCACCTCATGCCGGGCCGCCGAGCCGAGGTGCGCGAGATGACCGCGAAGGAGGTCCGCGCCACCCAGGTCCTCCAGCTGCCCCTCGACCGCGCGAGCGTCAAGGTCCGAGCCCACGGTGTCGGCGAGGACCCGGCAGACGGCGAGGACCACACCGTCTGGGCGGGCGTCCTGCCACTCGCGGTCCGCGCCGGGGTCCCGATCCCGGGGGACATCTCGGGGGACAGCCCGGTGGACGCATCGGTCGTCGCGCTGTCGGCTCGCCTCGACCGCCTGGCGGCCGACCGGGAGGCCCGGATCGCCGCCGTCATGCGGGTCACGCCGGTCTGAGCCCGGGTCCACCGCTACGGGCCGGCTCCGGAACGCCCGTGCGCGCCGTCGGAGTGGCCTGCGAGCGGTGCTCGTTCCTGTGACCAGCCGCAGGAACACTCCGGCGCTGCCCAGCCGCGAGCACCGCCGTGACCAATACGTTACTTTCCGGACCGCCGAGTGGTCCCGACCCGGAAGGACACATGGGACGCCACACCCTGCCTGCAGCAGCCGACGACCGTCAGCCCGCGCGAACGCATGCGCACCCCGCGGTCGGCCCCGCGCCGCTGACGCCGGACACGCAGCAGTCCCGTCCCCGTGGTCGCCGCTCGGCCCTCGGCCCCGCGGCCGCCCGTTCCACCTTCGTCGAGCACCCGAAGCCGGCCCTGACCGTGCGGATGCAGCCGCGTCCCGCCTCCGTCGCGTCGTCGGCCGGCAGCGCGGTGCTGAGCCGGACCGCCACCCTGCGCGCCGAGCGCGCCGTCGACCCGCGGCACATCCGCCGTTCCGCGAACGCGAAGCGCGCGGCGATCCTGCTCGCCCCCGCCATCGCGGTGACCTCGAGCCTGACGCTCGCCCTGCCCGCGAACGCCGACACCCTGCCTGCGGACACCCGTTCCGGCACGACCACGGCGCAGGACGCCCAGACCTTCACGGTGGCGCACGACGTCCAGGTCCCCGTGGTCTCCACCGACGGCATGACCACCACGACGACGATCGTGTCCTACCCGACGCTCGACCTCCGCTTCGGGGTGACGACCGCGCAGGCGCAATCCGCGTTGTCCGCCGCACTCTCGGCCGGGGGCGATCGGGCCACGATCGTGCAGACCGCCCTGCAGTACATGGGGGACCCGTACGTCGAGGGCGGCGCGAGCCACGAGGGCATCGACTGCTCCGGGCTCACGATGGTCGCGTACCAGGCGGTGGGGATCCAGCTCGTGCACTACGTGCCGACGCAGGACGCCGTCGCCACCACGATCCCGGAGTCCGAGGCGTTGCCGGGCGATCTCGTGGTGTACGACGACGAGGACCACGTCGGCCTGTACCTCGGCCAGGGGCTCGTGCTGCAGGCACCGCACCCGGGCGAGGTCGTCGACATCGTCCCGATGTACTCGGCGGCGCACCACTTCGCGCGCGTCCTGCCGGCCGGCGGCTGACCCGACCAGCTGTGGTGTGGCCATGGTGGTGACCAGCAGGACCACCCGGACGGGGCGTCCCCACCGATCACGGGCCTCCCGTATCCTGGAGTGATGGCTTCCGACACCCGCACCCCGTTCGAACAGCAGCAGTCTGCTCGTCCGCAGGTGCGCCCGCGCACCGAGGGCTGGAAGCAGGCCACCGACACCGACGGTCGCCCGCTCCTGCAGTTCGCGTCCCCGAAGCGTGGCAAGCCGCCCGTGCACCTGGCCGACCTGACGGCCGAGGAACGCGAGGCCCGCGTGAAGGAACTCGGCCTGCCCGGGTTCCGCGCCAAGCAGCTCGCGACCCACTACTTCCAGCACTACACGTCCGACCCGGCGAAGATGACCGACCTGCCCGCCGCCCAGCGGGAGCAGCTCGTCGCCGGGATGCTGCCGCCGCTCCTCACCGAGACCCGGCGGCTGGCGACCGACAACGGCGACACGATCAAGTTCCTCTGGAAGCTGCACGACGGCGCCCTGGTCGAGTCGGTCCTCATGCGCTACCCGGGCCGCATCACCCTGTGCGTCTCGTCCCAGGCCGGGTGCGGCATGAACTGCCCGTTCTGCGCCACCGGCCAGGCGGGGCTGACCCGCAACATGTCCACCGCCGAGATCATCGAGCAGATCGTCCGGGCCAACGCCGCGATCGCCGCCGGTGAGCTCGGAGGCGATCCCCGCAAGGGCGGCCAGGACCGCGTCGACGCCGAGCGCGTGACGAACATCGTGTTCATGGGCATGGGGGAGCCGCTCGCGAACTACAAGCGGGTGATGGACGCCGTGCGGTTGATGGTCGCACCGCAGCCGAACGGTCTGGGCATGAGTGCCCGTGGCATCACGGTGTCGACCGTCGGCCTGGTGCCGGCGATGATCAAGCTCGCGGACGAAGGGATCCCGCTCACCTTCGCGCTCTCCCTGCACGCCCCCGACGACGAGCTCCGCGACGAGCTTATCCCGGTCAACTCGCGCTGGAAGGCCGACGAGGCGATCGACGCCGCCCACAACTACTACGTCAAGACGGGCCGTCGTGTCTCGATCGAGTACGCGCTCATCAAGGACATGAACGACCACGCCTGGCGAGCCGACCTGCTCGCCGAGAAGCTCAACAAGCGCGGCAAGGGGTGGGTGCACGTCAACCCGATCCCGCTCAACCCGACACCGGGCTCCGTGTGGACCTCGTCCGAGGTGCACGTGCAGGACGAGTTCGTCCGCCGACTCAACGCCGCCGGCATCCCGACGACCCTGCGCGACACCCGCGGCAAGGAGATCGACGGGGCGTGCGGGCAGTTGGCAGCGGCGGAGTAGGTCGGTCGGATCAGCGGGACCGGTCCAGTCCGGTTGGTCTGGTGGTCGTCTGTTCGTTCAGTCGGGAGGCACGGTGCGGGTTCGCACCGTGCCTTCCGTCGTTCTCGGGGATCGCGCTCACCCCGTCGATCCCCGGAAACCCGGGGGACACGTGCCGTTCACCCGACTGCGACACGCCCGGGAGGGACGACGGTTGGCAGGGCCCCCGGGGCGTGTGTAAAGTAATCACTCGTTGCCGCTGAGGCGGAGAACGGAACGGCCGAGACGGTCACAGGGTGCAAGCCCTGGATGCGCAGTCCGGACGGGGTCCCGCTCAGGCAACCAACTCCTCGGAACCACGACCTCTGGTTGTGTGCCCGGGATGTTGTACAAGACGAATGCCTCTCTGGCGGAACCTTTTGCGGGTCGAGCGGGGAGTGCGTCTGGTCCTTGAGAACTCAACAGCGTGCACATTGTCAATGCCAATTTATTGATTGACCTCGTGCCTGGTCG
>NZ_QKLC01000027.1:0-25528 GCF_003224385.1 Curtobacterium sp. MCPF17_003
AGTCGTCGGCAGCGTCAGATGTGTATAAGAGACAGCGCCCAGCCCCCGCCCCAGCCCACTCAGCCGAACATGATGGCGGCCTCGTCGAACCGCGCCTGCGGCACCGTCTTGAGCTCGCCGAGCGCCTCCTCGAACGAGACGTGCTCGATCTCGGTGCCCCGGAGCGCCACCATCCGGCCCCAGCGCTCCTCGACGACCGAGTCGATCGCCGCCAGCCCGAGCCGGGTCGACAGCACCCGGTCGTACGCGGTCGGCGTGCCACCGCGCTGGATGTGCCCCAGGGTCGTGGCACGCGTCTCGATGCCGGTCATCTCCTCGATGAGCGGCGCGAGGCGCTCGCCGATGCCGCCCAGCCGCGGGCGCCCGAAGGCGTCGAGCCCCCGCTCGGTGTGCGCCGTGTCCTCGTGGTCGGGGACGAAGCCCTCGGCCACCACCACGAGCGGTGCGCGCCCGCGGTCGTAGGCGGCCCGCACCCACTTCGCGATCTGTTCCATGCTCGTCTTCTGCTCGGGGATCAGGATCGCGTGCGCGCCCGCGGCCATGCCGGAGTGCAGCGCGATCCAGCCCACGTGCCGGCCCATCACCTCGGCCACCATGCAGCGCGAGTGCGACTCACCGGTGGTGCGCAGGCGGTCCATCGCCTCGGTGGCGATGGCGACGGCGGTGTCGAAGCCGAAGGTGTAGTCGGTCGCGCCCAGGTCGTTGTCGACCGTCTTCGGCACGCCCACGATCTTCAGGCCGGCGTCGGTCAGGCGCTTCGCAGCGGCCAGGGTGCCCTCGCCGCCGATCGCGACGATCGCGTCGATTCCGTGCCGCTGCAGGGTCGCGGAGATGTTCTCGACCCCGCCGTTGGGGCCCTCGAACGGGTTCGTGCGGCTGGTGCCGAGGATCGTGCCGCCCTGCTTCGCGATGCCCTGGATGTCCTTACGGCCGAGCGGGACGATGTCGCCGTCGACCACGCCGCGCCACCCGTCGCGGAAGCCGACGAAGTCGTGTCCGTAGATGGCGATGCCCTTCAGGACGATCGCGCGGATGACCGCGTTCAGGCCGGGGCAGTCGCCTCCGGAGGTGAGGATGCCGATGCGCATGGGAGCTCCGTCGTCGGGTGGTGGGGATCAGTGCCCATCATGACTGACGGTGGTTCCGCATTACCATCCCCGTGTGTCCCTGCTCGCTTCCGCTTCGCCGCCTGCGGCCGCTGGTGCGTCCGGTGACGCGTCTCGCGTCGACACGGTGTACCGGCCTGGAGGCGCGGTGGACGTCGCGTCGACCCTGCGGCCCCTGCAGCGCGGCTCCGGCGACCCGGCCTTCCAGGTGGTCGGTGGGGTCGTGTGGCTCGCGCTGCGCACACCCTCCGGTCCCGCTTCCGTGGCGATCCGGCGGACCGGCGACACCATCGCGGTGTCGGCGTGGGGCAGCGGAGCCCCGTGGGCGGTCGAGCACGCCCCCGATCTGCTCGGACGCGGCGACGACTGGTCGTCGTTCGACGTCTCCGGCAACGAGTTCCTGGCCGCGGCACGACACCGGCAGCCCGGGCTCCGGCTGCTCCGCACGAACACCGTGGTCGCGATGCTCGTGCCGGCGATCATGGAGCAGAAGGTGACCTCGCGGCAGGCGTGGGGCGCGTGGCGGTACCTGCTCCGTCGGCACGGCACACCGGCGCCCGGTCCGGCACCCGCGGGCATGATGGTGCCGCCGGACGCTCCGACGTGGGCACGGATCCCGAGCTGGGAGTGGCACCGCGCAGGCATCGAACCGGGGCGCTCGGCCACCGTGATGCGCGCAGTGAAGGTCGCGCCCGCACTCGAACGGACCCTGGCGCACGGGCGCGGTGGCGAGGTCGTGTCCACGAAGCTGCAGTCGATCCCCGGGGTCGGTCGGTGGACCGCCGCCGAGACGGCGCAGCGCTCCCACGGCGACCCGGACTCGCCGAGCGTGGGGGACTTCCACGTGCCGGCGCTCGTCGGGTGGGCGCTCACGGGTGCGCCGGTCGACGACGACGGGATGCTCGAGCTGCTCGAACCCTGGCGTGGGCACCGGGAGCGTGTCGTGCGGTTGATCGGGGGCTCCGGGTTCCGGAAGCCGTCGTTCGGGCCGCGGATCACGATCCAGGACCATCGGGGGCACTGAGCGCGAGCGACGCTTCCTCAACGTCCGTTCGTGCTGGTCCGCCTACCGTGAGGCCCGGCCCGGGCACTCCCGGCACGGACAGGACTCGGACAGGACCCGGAGAGGACGCGATGACGACCACCACCGACGAGGACGAGCACGACAAGGTCCCCGGCGTCCCCCCGGAGATCCCCGAGGACACGGGGTCGGCCGAGACGGCTCGCGTCACGAAGCGGCACGTCACCCGGGTCGCGTTCGTCGCGGCCCTCGGCGGGCTGCTCTACGGCTACGACACCGGCGTCATCTCCGGCACGCTCATCGAGATCGGCAAGGAGTTCTCGATCGGGTCCGCCGTCAAGGAGTTCATCACGGCGTCGATCCTGGTCGGCGCGATCCTCGGCGCACTCGTCACCGGTCCGATCTCGGCGAAGATCGGTCGGCGGCGGACCATCCTGCTCATCGCGGGGGTCTTCGGCCTGGGTGTGCTCTTCGCCGCGGTGTCGCCGAGTCCGGTGTTCCTGATCCTCAGCCGGCTGTTCCTCGGTCTGGCGGTGGGTGGTTCGACCCAGACGATCCCCACGTACATCGCCGAGATCGCCCCGGGCCCGCGCCGCGGCAGCCTGGTCACGGTGTTCAACTGCGCGATCGGCGTCGGCATCCTGTCCGCCGCCATCGTCGGGGTGGCCCTGAACGGCGTCGTGTCCTGGCGCTTCATGATCGGGGTCGCCGCCGCCCCCGCCATCGTGCTGCTGCTCGGGATGCTCCGCCTGCCCGAGAGCCCGCGCTGGTTCGTGTCGCAGGACCGCATCGGTCCGGCTCGACGGGTGCTGCGCTGGCTTCGCCCGGACCACGATGCCGCCGAGGACGAGCTCGACGACATCCGCAAGCTCGACGATGCCGAACCGAGCGCCGGTTCCGGGCAGTGGGCCCAGCTGCGCAAGCCGTGGGTCCGGCCAGCCCTGATCGCGGGGCTCATCGTCGCCGCGTTCACGCAGCTGACCGGCCTCGAGATGATGATCTACTACACGCCGACGATCCTCACCGATGCCGGGTTCCCGCATGTCTACTCCCTGTGGGCGAACGTCGGTGTGGGGGTCGTCTACCTCGTGATGACGTTCGTCGGGTCGCGGTTGGTGGACCGGATCGGGCGTCGACGGCTGACCCTCGTGATGCTGCCGGGTGCCGCGGTGAGCATCGGCCTGTTCGGTGTGCTCTTCTACGTGCAGGACGGCAAGCCCTCACCGGTGCTCACGCTCGTGCTGATCCTGGCGTTCATGTTCTTCCAGGCCGGTGGCATCCAGGTCGTCGGGTGGCTCGTCGGTTCCGAGATGTACCCGCTGCGGATCCGGGCCGCCGCGACGAGCCTGCACGCGATGGTCCTCTGGGGCGCCAACCTGCTGGTGACCTCGACCGCGCTGACTCTGACCGGCTGGATCAGCCTGGGCGGCACGATGCTCGTCTACGCCGCGCTCAACGTGCTCGGGTGGGTCCTGGTGTTCCTGCGGGTGCCGGAGACGAAGGGCAAGTCCCTGGAACAGATCGAGCAGTCCCTTCGGGACGAGACGTTCCTGCCGCACCGGGGCGGACGCGAGCGTCGCGCGGTGGACCGGACCGCCTGACGGACGGGAGGCCCGCGGTCGCGTGCGCCACGGGCCTCCCGTCCGTCAGGTGGCGGCTCCCGTGCGCGTCACGGGTGGCGGGTGCCCGCACCCGCCAGCACGGCGCGGTAGCCCTCGCGGAACGTCGGGTACTGCGGCACCCATCCCGTCGACCGGAGCAACGCGTTCGACAAGCGCTTGTCGCCGCCGGCCTGCCGCGCGTCACCGTCGCCCGTGGACGGCTCGGCGACGTGGAGTTCGTCGGCCAGGAACCGCAGCACGTCGTCCAGCCGGCTCGGCTCGTCGTCGGTGCCCAGGTAGAGCGGTGCCGGGTCGGGCAGGGCCGCCAGGTGCACGAGCGCGGCGGCGGCGTCGTCGCGGTGGATGCGGTTCGTGTGCGGTGAGGTCCCCGGCGCCAGCCGTGCGGCACCGGATCGGACCTGGTCGATGAGCCGCTCACGGCCCGGACCGTAGACGCCTGACAGCCGGACCAGCACAGCGCCGGGAGCGCGCTCGCGCAGCAGGACCTCGGCTTCGACCAGGACCTCGGCGGTCGGGGTCGCCCCGCGCGCCGGGGTCTCCTCGGTGACCTCGCTGCCGTCCGAGACGTCGTACACGGCGGTCGAGGACACGACGAGCACCCGGGGGTCGGCGTCCGAGGCGTCGATGCCGTCGAGCACGTTGCGCAGGCCGTCGACGTAGGTGGCGCGGTACTCGTCGACGTCGCGGCTGCCCGCGGCGAAAGCCACGACGACGACGCTCGTGTCGGCGGGGATCTCGGGGACCTCGTGTCGCAGGTCGACGCTCCGGCCGGTGATCGGCGCGGGGATCAACTCGGCGCGGCGGCGGAGTCCGATCACGTGGTGGCCCTGGTCGGCGAAGCGCAGTCCGGCTTCGGTCCCGAGGTCGCCGCATCCGGCGATGACGACTGTCGTGGAGTTCTGCACGGCTCGACCTTGGCATGCGCCGATGACCACCTCCGGGGAGCTGGGCGTCGACACCACTAGGTTCGTCCTGTGATCGTCTGGTTGAACGGGACCCACGGGGCGGGGAAGACGACGACGAGCCGACTGCTCCAGCCGCTGTTGCCCGGCTCGCGGATCCTCGACGCCGAGAAGGTCGGCGAGGTGCTGATGGACGTCACGCCGGGGCTGCCGGTCAGCGACAACTTCCAGCACTGGGACCCGTGGCGGCCGCTCGTGGTCGAGACCGCTCGCCGGGTGCACGACTACGTGGGCGGGCCGCTCATCATGCCGATGACGGTCCTGGTCGAGGCCTACTGGCGTGAGATCGCGGCGGGGCTCGCCTCCCACGGGATCCCGGTCCGGCACTTCGTGCTGCACGTCGACGGGCCGACGCTCCGCGACCGGATCCAGAACGACCCGATCCTGGGGCCGTCGACGTTCCGGTTCGCGTACGTCGACGCCTACGCCGCGGCGGCGCGCGGCTGGCTGCACGCCGAGGCCGAGGTCATCGACGCGACCGAGGTCCCCGCCAGCGAGGTGGCCCGGGCGGTCGCGGACGCGGTGACCTCAGAGCGCTGACAGTACGACTCTGTCCGCCGCACGCAGCCCCGGGGTTCGCCACCGCCCGGATCATGCCGGAGACTGGTGCGGGTCGCTCACGAAGCCACCCGCCCCACCACCAGCAAGGAAGGCTCCGCATGCCCGAGCTCCCCGTCGTGTTCGAAGTCGGCTCGATGATCGCCCTGGTCGCGATCCTGCTCGCCGACCTGCTCATCGTCGCGCGTCGCCCGCACGTGCCGACGCTGCGCGAATCCGGCGTCTGGGTGGGCATCTACGTCGGGCTGGCGCTGATCTTCGCGGTGCTCATGCTGGTCTTCGCCGGTGGCGACTCCGCTGGGCAGTTCCTGGCGGGCTGGCTGACGGAGTACAGCCTGAGCATCGACAACCTGTTCGTGTTCGTCATCATCATGGCGCGCTTCTCGGTGCCGAAGAAGATCCAACAAGAGGTGCTGCTGCTCGGCATCATCATCGCGCTCGTGCTCCGCGGGATCTTCATCCTGGTCGGCGCGCAGCTCATCGAGAACTTCTCGTGGATCTTCTACATCTTCGGCGCCTGGCTGATCTGGACGGCGATCCAGCAGCTCCGCGGCGAGGACGAGGACGAGCAGAAGGACACCTTCATCGTCCGGCTGCTGCGCCGCCGGGTCCGTCTCACCGACACGTACGACGGCATGAAGTTCCGCACCCACCACGACGGTGTCCGGCACTTCACACCGCTGCTCATCGTGCTCATCGCGATCGGTACCACCGACCTGCTGTTCGCGCTCGACTCGATCCCGGCGATCTTCGGCATCACCGAGAGCCCCTTCATCGTGTTCACCGCGAACGTCTTCGCGCTGATGGGCCTGCGCCAGCTCTACTTCCTGCTGGGCGGACTGCTCGAGCGTCTGGTCTACCTGAAGTACGGCATCGCCGTGATCCTGGCCTTCATCGGCGTGAAGCTCGTGCTGCACGCGCTGCACGACAACGAGCTGCCGTTCCTGAACGGCGGCCACCACATCGAGTGGGCGCCGGAGATCAACACGTGGGTGTCCCTGCTGGTGATCGTCGCCGCGATGGCCGTGTCGACGCTGGCGAGCCTCATCCGGATGCGCGGGGAGACCCCCGCCGCCGCCGACGCCGTGACCGCGGACGACACAGCGGCGGACGACGCAGCGATCGACGACGACCGGGCCGACCAGGACCGAGCCGACCAGGACCGAGCCCGCACGTCCGACTGACACCGTTTGAACGATCCGCCCGGCTGCCTCGTCGTTGAGGGTATGGCACTCCGCAAACGAACCAAGGTCATCATCGGGATCTCCGCCGGCGTCGTCGTCGTGGCGGCAGCAGCCGTCATCGCCGGCCCGGTCATCTACGCGAACACCGTCAACCGCCAGGCCGCCGCAGCACCCTCGCTGTCGGCGTCCTCGTCCGGCACCCTCGACGCGAAGGACGGTGACGGCACCTGGACCAGCAAGAGCAGCTCGTACGCCGGGTACCGGGTGCACGAGGTCCTGCAGGGGAATGATGTGGACGTGGTCGGGCGCACGGAGGACGTCAAGGGCACCGCCGTCGTCGACGGCGGTTCCCTCACCCAGGCGACCGTCACCGTCCAGGTCGGCAAGATCAGCACCCCCGAAGCCGCCCGCGACGAGTACTTCCGCTCCACCGCGCTGCAGACCGACGAGTACCCCACGGCGACGTTCGAGCTCACGAAGCCCGTCGACGTCACGAAGGCGCTCGACGGCTCCACGCAGGACGTCACCCTGACCGGCACGATGGACCTGCACGGCGTCGAGAAGCCGGTCACGGCCGACGCGCAGGTCGCGGTCGGCGATGGTGGCACCGTCCAGGTCGCCGGCACCGTGCCGATCACCTTCGCCGACTACGGCGTGAAGGCCCCGTCGCTCGGCTTCGTCACCGTGGACGGGAAGGGCTCCGTCGAGTTCTCCCTCGACCTCGGGAAGTGACCGTGACGAGTCGTTCCGCGGACGAGCTGCTCGCGACGCTGTACCGCGAGCACGGTGACGCGCTCACGCGGTACGTCCGGCACCTCACGCGGGACGGCTCGAGCGTCGAGGACGTCG
The DNA here is from genome assembly GCF_003224385.1 of Curtobacterium sp. MCPF17_003. Taxonomy (NCBI): domain Bacteria; kingdom Bacillati; phylum Actinomycetota; class Actinomycetes; order Micrococcales; family Microbacteriaceae; genus Curtobacterium; species Curtobacterium sp. MCPF17_003. The sequence goes on from NZ_QKLC01000027.1 coordinate 7,303, forward strand.
TGCAGGAGACGATGGTCCGCGCCTGGCAGCGTCCGGCCGTGCTCGAACGGGCACCCGACAGCGCGCGGGCGTGGCTCTTCACGGTGGCGCGCAACCTGGTGGTCGACGACGCACGGTCGGCGCGCAACCGCCGCGAGCACGGCACCGAGCACCAGGTCGAACGGATCGAGTCGGACAGCACGGACGCCGTGCTGGACCGGATCGTGGTCGCCGACGCACTCGCGTCGCTGACCCCGGACCACCGCCGCGTGGTGGTGGACGCGTACTGGCTCGGGCACACGGTGCCGGAGATCGCACGACGACACGACATCCCGGAGGGCACCGCCAAGTCGCGGTTGCACTACGGGCTGCGAGCCCTCCGGCTCGCACTGCAGGAACGAGGAGTGACCCGATGAGCGACGACAAGGCAGCCCACGACGAGTACGTGGAGTGGGATGCCGCCTACGTCCTGGGGTCGCTCCCGTCCAGTGAACGGCTGGAGTACGAACGGCACCTCGAGACGTGCGACCGCTGTGCGGCCGCCGTCGCCGAGCTGGTCGGTCTGCCGGGTCTGCTCGGAAAGCTGCCGGCCGACCAGGCGATCGAGATCGCAGAACCCGACGGGAGGCCCGACACCCGTTCCGAGAGCGACCTCGCCTCCGTCGCACACCGCGTCCGACACCGTCGCCGCCGTCGCCGGGTCTGGGCCGCCGCCACCGCGGGACTCGCGGTGGTCGCCGCCGTCCTGGGCGGGCTCGCGGTCGGCGCCGCGGGGGAGCGCACCACGGTGCAGGCCGGTGCCGCTCCGATGGCAGCTGCCACCGCGGACCGCTACGACATGACCGGCGTGCAGGGACTCGACGTCCAGCTCGCCATCAGCGGCGAGCAGTGGGGCACCCGCTTCGACTGGGGGTGCTCGTACGGCGGCAAGGAGTGGTCGCCGGACGGGTCGATCCTCTACGACCTCGTCGTCGTCCGGACCGACGGTACGACGCAGACCGTGGGGTCGTGGACGGCCGCCGGCGCGGACGCACGAGGGCTGTCGGCGTCGACGGACATCCCGCGGGACGAGATCAAGAGCGTGCAGGTCCGGCTGCGCGGTGAGCGCGGCGCGCTCGCCGTCGTCACGCTCTAGCCGACGTCGGCCTCGTCCGATGCGTCGTCGGGGCCGATGGCGTCCTGGACGCGCGCACTGACGGACCGCAGCGTCTCGGCGTCGGTCCCCACGGGCCTCCAGAACAGGTCCTCGAGCGCCCCGGTGTGCGCGCGGATGCCGGCGAGCACCGCGCGACGGCCGTCCGCGGTCATCACCACCCAGCTGCCGCGGGCGTCGCTCGGGCAGTCCGCCCGCTCGACCAGGCCGCGGGAGACCATCCGCGTGACCTGGTGGCTGACGCGCGACTTCTCCCAGCCGATGCCCGCGGCGATGTCCCGGACGCGCAGACGGTGGTCGGGGTCGCGATGCAGGCCGATCAGGATCTCGAACTCGGGGACGGAGATGCCGGCGCCCGCCTGGACTGCCCGGTCGAGCGCCCGGTCAAGTCGTCGCCAGACGTCGTGGTACGCGTCCCAGGTGGCCCAGTCGTGGCCACCGTTGCCCTCCGTCGACATGCCGACCAGCGTATCCACCGGGCGGACGGTCGGACCGCGCAGCGACCCCTTTCATCCGCTCGGATGACTCCTGGTCGACGCACGGCGTGCTCCGAGGTCGCGTCGGACGTGCGGCATACGATCGGGGGATGCCGAGTGCTCGCCTCCAGGACACCACCGATGACGCCGTCGCGCTCGTGCGCCGGTGGCTGGCGGCGTCGGCCGGGGTGAAGCCCGACCCGGGTGCGGCCCGTCTGGCCGAGGTCCTGCGCGACGAGCAGGGCCTCGACTTCACCCGGGGTTTCGTGGACAAGGTCATCCGCCCCGAAGACCCCCGGGTGGCGGCACGGAACCTCGAGCAGCTGAGCCGTGACGTCCCCGACTTCCTCGCCTGGTACCTGCGCGGGGCGGTGACGCTCGGCGGTGGGTTCGCCACCATGGCGCCGTGGGCCGTGATCCCGACCGCGCGCCGGATCCTGCGCCGGATGACCGGGCACCTGGTCATCGACGCGAGCACGAGCAAGCTCGGCCCGGCCCTCGCCAAGGTCCGCGGTCCGGGTACGCGACTGAACGTGAACCTGCTCGGCGAAGCCGTCCTCGGCAGCGCCGAGAGCGACCGACGCCTGCAGGGCACGATGGACCTGCTCGCCCGCGACGACGTCGACCACGTGTCGATCAAGGTGAGCTCCGTCGTGCCGCAGACGTCGCCGTGGGCCTTCGACCAGACGGTCGAGCGCGTCGTCGACCGGCTCGTCCCGCTCTACCGCCTGGCCGCGGCGCCGACGGCTTCCGGACGCCCGGCCAAGTTCATCAACCTCGACATCGAGGAGTACCGCGACCTCGACGTCACCCTCGCCGTGTTCCGGGCGCTGCTCGACCGCGACGAGTTCGCCGACCTGCAGGCCGGCATCGTGCTGCAGGCCTACCTGCCCGACGCCGCGGGAGCGCTCGAGACGCTGACCGAGTGGGCGCAGGAACGCCGGGCGCGCGGCGGTGCCCCGATCACGGTGCGGCTCGTCAAGGGCGCGAACCTCGCCATGGAGCACGTCGACGCGATCCTGCACGGGTGGCCCCTCGCCACCTGGGGCAGCAAGCGCGAGACCGACACCGCCTACCTCCGGATGCTCGACACCGCACTGACGCCCGAGCGCACCGACGCCGTGCGGATCGGGGTCGCCGGGCACAACCTGTTCGACCTCGCCACCGCGTGGGTGCTCGCGCAGCGCCGCGGGGTCACCGACGCCGTCGACGTCGAGATGCTGCTCGGGATGGCGTCCACCCACGCCCAGGCCGTCCGGGCCGACGTCGGGCAGATCCTGCTCTACACGCCCGTCGTGCAACCGGACGAGTTCGACTCGGCCATCGCGTACCTCGCCCGTCGCCTGCAGGAGACCGCGAGCCCCGAGAACTTCATCGCCGCCGCAGCCGACATCGACCACGACGACAGCGTCTTCGAGCGGGAGCACGGCCGGTTCCTGGCGTCCGTCGCCGCACTCGACGAGCCCGTCCCCGCCAGCCACCGCACGCAGGACCGCCACCGTGCCCTCGGCGAACCGGTCCTGCGCGACGCGTTCCGCAACGCCCCCGACACCGACCCGTCCGTCGCCGCGAACCGGTCCTGGGCGCTCGACGTCCTGCGCCGGGTGCCGCGCTCGCAGCTCGGCGCGCAGACCGTCCGCGGTGCGAAGGTCGCCGACCGGTCCAAGCTCGAGCGGATCATGGCGCGGACCGCCCAGGCCGGCGTGAACTGGGGGCGGCAGGACCCGTCCGACCGTGCCGAGCTCCTCGACCTCATCGGGCACGAACTCGAGACCCGCCGAGCCGACCTGATCGAGGTGATGGCCGCCGAGACCGGCAAGACCTTCGCCGAGGCCGACACCGAGGTGACCGAGGCCGTCGACGCCGCCCACTACTACGCCGAGAGCGCCCGCCGCCTCGGGGACATCGAGGGCGCGCAGTACGTGCCGCCGCGGCTGACCGTCGTGGTACCTCCGTGGAGCTCCCCCGTCGCGATCCCCGCCGGTGGCGTGCTGGCGGCGCTCGCCGCGGGCAGCGGTGTCGTGCTCAAGCCCGCGCCCGAGGCCAAGCGCTCCGGTGCCGTGCTCGCCGACGTGCTCTGGGACGCCGGGGTGCCGCACTCGCTGCTGCAGCTCGTCGACCTGGCCGAGGACGAACTCGGTCGCGACCTCATCGGCCACCCCACGGTCGACCGCATCATCCTGACCGGCTCGTCCGACACTGCCCGCTCGTTCCGCTGGTGGCGAGCCGGGCTGCCGCTCACCGCCGAGACGAGCGGCAAGAACGCCATCGTCGTCACGCCGAGCGCCGACCTCGACCTGGCGGTGCAGGACATCGTGCAGTCCGCCTTCGGGCACGCCGGACAGCAGTGCTCGGCGGCGTCCCTCGTGATCCTGGTCGGGTCGGTGGGTGAGAGCGAACGCTTCCAACGGCAGCTCGTCGACGCCACCCGCACGCTCCGGGTCGCGTGGCCCGACGACCCCACGGCGCAGGTCGGCCCGCTCATCGCCGAACCGCAGGGCAAGCTCCGCCGGGGTCTGACCGAGCTCGGGCCGGGGGAGTCCTGGCTCGTGCAGCCCGAGGCGGTCGACGACTCCGGCCGGCTCTGGTCGCCGGGCATCCGAGACGGCGTCCGCCCCGGCAGTGACTTCCACCAGACCGAGTACTCCGGCCCGGTGCTCGGCATCATGCGCGCCGAGACCCTCGACCAGGCGATCGCCATCCAGAACGGCACCGACTTCGGGCTGACGGCGGGCATCCACTCGCTCGACGTCGACGAGGTGTCCGAGTGGCTGGCCCGGGTCCGCGCCGGCAACCTGTCCGTCAACCGCGGCATCACCGGTGCCGTCGTGGGGCGCCAGCCGTTCGGCGGCTGGAAGGGTTCCTCGGTCGGTACCGGCACCAAGGCCGGCGGCCCCATGTACGTCGCGACGCTCGGCCGGTGGCTGCCCACGTCCCGCACGGTGCACAAGAGCATCCAGCTGCACGGCCTGCCCCCGCGCGTCACCGCGGTGATCGAGGCCGCACGCAGCGGGCTGTCGTTCGAGGAGTTCGACCGTGTCCGCGCCGGGGCCCTGAGCGACGTGCGCGCACGAGAGACGCTCTTCCGGTCGCGGGACCTGTCCGGGCTCGTGGTGCAGCGGAACGTGCTGCGTCACCGCCCCCAGTCCGTCATCGTCCGGCAGGCCGAGGACGCCTCGACCGTGGACCTCGTCCGGACGCTCGTCGCCGCGACCTCGGCACGTGCGCACATCCTGCTCAGCACGGCTCGGCCGCTGCCCGGCCCGCTCACGCAGCTGCTCGCATCGAACCGGTCCCCGCTCGACGTCGTCGACCACCTGGTCGAGTCCGACCAGGAGTTCCACGCCCGCGCGTCGTCGGGGGCCGTGTTCCAAGCGGACTGGTCCAGTGGCCAGGACGACCAGCCCGTCGACGCGCTCGAGGCCGTGTTGTCCCAGGGGCAGGACCGGCCGGCCCACACGGCGTTCGGTGGTCCCGGTGCCCGGATCCGGCTGCTCGGCGGTGACCCCCTCGCCCTCGAAGAAGCCCTGGGTGCGAGCATCGACGTCGCGATCCACGGCGGCCCCGTGGTCGAGGCCGGCGTGATCGAGATGCTGCCGTACCTGCGCGAGCAGTCGGTGTCGATCACCGCGCACCGGTTCGGCGACGTCGACAGCGACTTTTCCGAGCTGCGCGTCTAGGCACTTCCGCTTCGTGCGTTCCGCTTCGTGAGCAGAAGAGGTCGGGTACCCGAACGGGACCCGACCTCTTCTGCTCACGAAGTGACTCGAGGATCAGTCCTCGGCGTCACCCGCGTCTTCGTCCTCGACGCCGGTCTCGTCCATGCGGTCCCGCAGGTGGTCTGCCATCACGCCGGCACCTTCACCCGCGTGGTCGTGGTCGACCTGCTCGATCAGGCCCTGCAGCTTCTCGTGGTTCGTCGCATCGGTGGCACCGTCCATGACGGGCTCGGTCTGCTCGTTGTCGCTCATGCTCCGGACGCTACGCCGCGGTTGCTGCGGAACGGTAGTGGAGTTCGACCGCCCCGCCGTCGAACTGCGTGGTGCCGACGAGCTCGAACACCCGGGTCGGTGCGGCGACCGGCAGCAGGGGTGCTCCGCCGCCGAGCGCGACCGGCATCACGGTGACCCGCAGCTCGTCGAGGATGCCCGCCTGCTGGTACTGCGCCGCGAGCAGTCCGCCGCCGACGACCCAGACGTCGCGCCCGTCGGCCTCGCGCTCGAGATCGGCCTGGTGGTCACCGACCTCGCCGGAGACGAAGCGCACATCGACGCCGTCGGGCACCGGCAGGTCTCGGGTCGTGAACACCCACGTCGCCAGGTCCGGGTACGCCCACGTGTCGTCGTGCTCGAGCAGCCACTCGTACGTCGTCGACCCCATCGCGATCGCCCCGACGCCGGCGAAGAACCGGTCGTGGTGCTCCTGGAACGGCTCGAAACCGAACTGCAGCAGCCAGTCGAGGTCGTCGTCGGGCGCAGCGACGAAGCCGTCCAGCGAGGACGCGACGGAGTAGATCGTGCTCATGCCGGGGACGCTACCGAGCACCCCCGACAGGAGTCAGCGACGACGGCCGCGACCGCCGCGACCGACGACCGCTGCCTCGGCGACCGCGAGCAGCGCTGCGATCCAGAGCTGGTCGAGCGCGAACCGGCGTCGACGGGGATCGGCGACGGCCAACGGCACCATCGTCGCACCGTGCAGGGCGTCCACGACCGCGCTCAGCGTGTGCGCGTTGCCGGACCCCGCCCGCGCGACGAGAGTGGCCTGTGCGACCTGCCGGACCCCGAGCACGCCGTGCAGCACCGCCTGGTCGTACCCTCGGGCCGCACGGCTCAGGTGCCACAGGCCGAGCCCGGCCCGGGCCAACTCGACGACGGCTGCCCCGTTCACGGCAGACGACCGGCGGCTCATCGTCGGCGTCCCGCGACGAGTGCAGCGGCCCCGGCGGCACCGAGCACGGCCCCGATGATGCCGTTGCCGACCCGGCGGTGCTCCACCCACCACGTCTGCGGCGACCACGCGTGCGCTGACTCGTCGAAGACCCCGTGCGCACCGTGGTCGCCCGGCACCGGCTCGTACAGGTTGTCCCGCATCTCGAGGCCGTCCTTGTCGGGTGCCTGCTGCCCGTCCACCAGGGTCTTGGCGGCGTACCAGTCGGCGAAGCGCCCGCTGATCCGGTTGCCGAGGATCGTGTAGACGGTGGACTCGCCCACCCAGGTGCGGCTCCGCGGCCGCTCGGCCACGGCGGCGATGGCCCGGGCACCGACCTCGGGCTGGTAGATCGGGGCGACCGGCTGCGGGTGGTGCGGCAGCTTCGACTTCACCCACTGGAACTGGATCGTGTTGAGTGCCGGCATGTCCACGCGGGACACCTTGACCTTGCTGCCCTGTTCGCGCAGTTCGGAGACGACGGACTCGGTGAACCCGACGATCGCGTGCTTCGCACCGCAGTACGCGGCCTGCAGGGGGATCCCGCGGAACCCGAGCGCCGAACCGACCTGGATCACGTGCCCACGACCGCGGGGGACCATCCGCGACAGTGCCGACCGGGTGCCGTTCACGAAGCCGAGGTAGGTGACGTGCAGCGCCCGCTCGAAGTCCTCCGGTGCGGTGTCGAGGAACTTCCCGAACACCCCGACCATCACGCCGTTCACCCACAGGTCGATCGGTCCGAGCTCCCGCTCGACCCGGTCGGCCGCGGCCTCGACGGCGTCGCGGTCGGAGACGTCGGCGACCAGGGCCAGCCCGCGTCGCCCGGCGGCCTCGACCTCGGCGACCGCCGCGTCGACGCCCTCCTGCCCGCGGGCCAGGACGGCCACGTCCCACCCCCGTGCGGCGAGCTCCCGGACCGTCGCCCGTCCCAGTCCTGCGGATCCACCGGTCACCACTGCCACTCGAGTCATGGCTCCCTTGTACCTGCGGCCGACCGTGCACCACTCAGCCGCTGTCCCCCGACGCGGCAGCAGGAGCCGGGCCTCAGCGCCCCCGACCGAACCGCGTCGTGACCCCCGGCGAGTAGAGCACCGAGTCCGGCTCGAGCTCGGTCAGCCCGAAGGGCAACCCGGCGGCCCCGACCAGGTCGTCCCGCAGCGACACCACCGAGGCCCGGTGCAACGGCCACGACTCGTGCTCGTTCGGCCAGAACCGCGTCCGCCCCGCCCGGTGCACGTGCATGCCCCACCGCGCCGTCAGGAACGTCTCGAGCGGCCCCGGCTCGTCGAGTACTTCGCCCACGCGCACGTCGAGCATCGACCGCAGGTGGGTGCCGTGCCGACGCATCGCGTACCCCACGCGGCCGTCACCGCTGCGCGACTCCGCGACCGCCCACCGGTACGGCAGGCCGGTCGCGACGCGTGCACCGATGGTCGGCAGGAGCTTGCCGGCGTCGAGCGACAGGAACACCACCCCGCGCTGCCCCTGCTCGTCGACCGTGTAGACGCGGACGTTCAGCTCGACGAAGTCGCCGATGCTCCCGGTCGAGAACGGCGGGAACCGGGTGTCCTCGAACCGGAACGCGATGAGGCCCACCCAGGTGGTCACCCCGTCGTCGGTGCCGTCGAGTGCCATCGTGTCGGGCCGGGTGCCGGCCGGCAGCAACGGGGCCACCGCCGACACGTCGACGCGCCAGTGCACGAAGACGACGTCGAGCCAGTCCTGCGAGATCCAGGGGCGGCCCGGCAGGGCGGGGGCGACGGCCTGGAGGCTCGGAGCGCTCTGGGCGGGTCGGGTGTCGGTCACGATGTGGTCGCCTCCGGTTCGATGTGGGCTGCGACGGGTGCGTCGTCCCACCCCTGCTGCGGGGTGTCGCAGGTGCCGCGGAACACGTACTGCGAGGGACGCTTCCGCTCGCTCGACGTCCAGTCGATGGCCGGCCGTCGTCGTTCCGGGGGCAGGTACCCGATCCGGTAGACGGCCATCAGCTCGAGCGACTCGGGGACGCGGAGCAGTCCCTCGATCTCCTCCCACGCGCCGGGGGTCTCCATCGGGAAGGACACGAACTGGATCCCCAGGCCGAGCTCGGTCGTCGCGAGCCAGATGTTCTCCATCGCCGCGCCCATGCTGAACACCGAGTAGAAGCCGGACAGCTCCTCCTTGCGGTACTCGTGGCGGTCGAGCATCACGCCGAGCAGCAGCGGCGACCCGGCGACGAGCTTCCGGTTCTCCTCACCCAGGGTCTGCGGCACCCGGAGCGTGTTCATGAGCAGCTGCCCGCGCTTCGTGAACACCTGCTTCGTGAACGGCCGCAGCGGCCCGGGGAGCTTGTCGAACAGCATGCCGTCGCGTCGCTCGTCCATCTCGGCCTTCGAGAACCGGAAGTACGGCTTGTACCGCTCGAAGAACGTGCCCTCGGCCATCGTGCGGGTCATCGAGCTGCCGCTGATCTCGGCGACGCGGTCGATCGTCCGGCGTTCCTCGATCAGCACGAAGCGCCACGGCTGGCTGTTGAGCTGCGACGGCGCCCGTCCGGCGAGCTCCATGAGCAGTCGCTGGTGCTCGTCCGACACCGGGTCGGGCAGGAACGGCCCGTTCGTCGTGCGTCGTCGTCGGATGGCCTCGAACAGCTCCACTGCTCACCTCTCTGATCGCCTGCGTGCGAGCACGGCCCCCAGGTAGGACGGTGCGGCGGCGACCGCGACCCTCCAGTGTGCTCCGGAGCGCGGGTTCGTGCGTGGAGCGACCGCCAGGGGCACGAGTGCCGGCAGCAGGAACAGTGCGGTGCGGTCGCGCGTCCACACGGGGGTGGTCGCGGCGACGCCGGTCAGGGTGGCGGTCACGACGAACAGCCCGTGGTGCACGACGCGGAGCTTCTTCGTGCGGATCAGCCGCACGGCGACCGCGGTGCCCCACAGGCAGTTCGCGACGTAGGCGACGCTCGCAGCGGTGACCAGCTGCCGGGCCGGGCGCGATCCCGTGGGTGCTGAGCCGCGCCTCCAGACCGTCTTCCGTCCCATGCGTGGGACGTTACGCGGTCTCTCGACTGACGAGCTTGGAGAGCACGATCGCGGAGCGGGTGTGGTCGACCTGGGGTGCGAGGCGGACCTTGTCCAGCGCCTCTTCGAGCGCGGACAGGTCCTTCGAGCGCATGTGCACGACGGCGTCGGCGCTGCCGGTGACCGTGCCGGCGTCGATGACCTCGGGGACGGTGTCGAGCAGGGCACGCAGCTCGTCGGGCGAGACGGTGCCGCGGCAGTAGAGCTCGACCCAGGCCTCGGTGCCGCGGTCCTCGACGGCGGGGTCGACCTTGATCGTGAAGCCCTGGATGACGCCGTCACCGACCAGCCGGTCGACGCGGCGCTTGACGGCCGAGGCCGAGAGTCCGACCACCGACCCGATGTCGCCGTAGCCGGCGCGGGCGTTGTCCCGGAGCTGATCCAGGATGCGGTGGTCGAGCGTATCCATTTGTCCCTATCGTACGCGGACTTGTTGCGAGCCCGGTGGGTCTCGCGCACGAAACGTGCGTCACCCGAACGGGTGCCACGGTCCCGCAGGCGGGGGACTGCACTCGTCGGACGGTTCATGCCAGACTTCGGAGTGGCGTCGACCTGGTCCGCTGCGGTGAGTGAGCCTGCATCTCACCGGAGCTCTTCCCCTCGTTCCGTTTCGGTTCCTGGCAGGCTCGGGCCCCGGTCCCTTCCAGGAGGACTGATGTCGAACACCGCACCCGCCCCCGAGTCCGTCGCCACCCCGGCCCGTGTCGCCACCAAGCGCACGATCCTGATGTGCAAGCCGGACTTCTACACCGTGAGCTACCGGATCAACCCGTGGATGCACCCGGAGGAGCCGACCGACACGTCGAAGGCCGTCGAGCAGTGGGAGTCGCTCGTCGCGGTCTACGAGCAGCTCGGCTTCGACATCTCGTACATCGACCCCATCGACGGCCTGCCGGACATGGTCTACGCGGCCAACGGCGGCTTCGTCCTCGACGGCATCGCGTACGGCGCGAAGTTCCAGTACCCGGAGCGCCAGCCCGAGGGCCCCGCCTACATGGACTGGTTCCGACAGGCGGGCCTGACCGTCGCCGAGCCGGAGCAGACCAACGAGGGCGAGGGTGACTTCCTGCTCATCGGGGACACCATCTTCGCCGGCACCGGGTTCCGGTCGGACAGCACCTCGCACGACGAGCTCGCGAAGATCTACGGCCGCGAGGTCGTCACGCTCAAGCTCATCAACCCGAGCTTCTACCACCTCGACACCGCCATCGCCGTGCTCGACCCCGAGCCCTCCGTCGACGGGACGAGCAACATCGCCTACCTGGAGAGTGCCTTCGACGAGCCGTCGCTGGCGATCCTGCGCGAGCGCTTCCCGGACGCGATCATCGCGACCGAAGAAGACGCCGCGATCCTCGGCCTGAACTCGTACTCCGACGGGTACAACGTCGTGATCGCCGCCCGGGCGACCACGTTCGCGTCGCAGCTGAAGGAGAAGGGCTACAACCCGATCGGCGTCGACCTCTCCGAGCTGCTGCTCGGCGGTGGCGGCGTGAAGTGCTGCACCCTCGACCTGCACCCGGTCGGCACCGGCACCTCGGTCGCGCGTTCGCTCGGGGTCAGCTGATGTCGGCGGCAGCGTCGCTCGGGGTCAACACCGCGGCGGCGCTCGCCGTCGAGGACCGCGCCCTCGCGCACAACTACAGCCCGCTGCCCGTCGTCATCGCGTCGGGTGCCGGAGCGACCGTCACCGACGTCGACGGCAAGCAGTACCTGGACGGCCTCGCCGCGTACTCGGCGGTGAACTTCGGCCACGGCAACCCGCGGCTGCTCGACGCCGCACGGGCGCAGCTCGACCGCGTGACGCTGACCAGCCGGGCATTCGTCAACGACCAGCTCGGGCCGTTCGCGGCAGCACTGGCGGCGTTGACGGAGACCGAGATGGTCCTGCCGATGAACACCGGTGCCGAGGCCGTCGAGTCCGCGATCAAGGTGTCCCGCGCCTGGGGCTACCGCGTCAAGGGCGTGCCGGCCGAGCGGGCGACGATCATCGTGGCGTCCGGCAACTTCCACGGCCGCACGACGACGATCATCTCGTTCTCCGACGACCCCTCGGCCCATGATGACTTCGGGCCGTACACACCGGGGTTCCGCACGGTGCCGTACGGCGACGCTGCGGCTCTGCGCGAGGCGATGGACGAGACCGTCGTCGCCGTGTTGCTCGAGCCGATCCAGGGCGAGGGCGGCGTGGTCATCCCGCCGGAGTCCTACCTTCCTGACGTCCGCGCGGTCTGCGACGAGTTCGGTGCGCTGTTCATCGCCGACGAGATCCAGTCCGGTCTCGGTCGCACGGGGCACACGCTCGCGGTGCAGCGCGTCGGGGTCCGCCCCGACCTCATCACACTCGGCAAGGCCCTCGGCGGCGGCATCGTGCCGGTGTCGGCGGTCGTCGGTTCGGCTGCCGTCCTCGGGGTCCTGCGCCCCGGCGAACACGGGTCGACCTTCGGGGGCAACCCGCTCGCCGCAGCCGTCGGCGCCGAGGTCGTGGCGATGCTCGGAGAGGGCACGTTCCAGCAGCGGGCCCTCGACGGCGAACCGCTGTTGCGCGGCCTGCTCGACGACCTGCTCGGCAAGGGTGTCGTCTCGCACCGGGTCGCCGGACTCTGGGCGGGGATCGACATCGACCCCGCGCTCGGCACCGGCAAGGCGATCGCGAAGGACCTCGCCGACCGCGGGCTCCTGGTGAAGGACACCCACGGGTCGACGATTCGCTTCGCGCCGCCCCTGGTCGTCACCGACGACGAGGTGCGCTTCGCGATCGGAACCCTGGCCGACGTCCTGACGGCGCGCGCCTGATCTGATCCGCAAGACACCGGTGTTCGCGCGTTGAACCCCCGCATCCCGCGGTGCGGAGCGCGAACACCGGTGTCTCGCGAGCGCCGCCGCGGCTTACACCGCCCAGCGGGCCGCCAGCTCGTCCATCAGGGCATCGAGCCGCTCGTCGACGACCTGCTCCTCGGGGTGGGCCTCGTACCAGGCGATGACCTCGCGCACACCCTGCCGGTAGGTCGTGCGCGGCCGGTACCACGGCACGAGCGACCGGACCTTGCTGTTGTCGAACACCGAGCTGTTCGCCTTGTCGCCGAGCAGCGCCGCGCCCCACTCCGCGTCCGCAGCAGCGATGGCATCCGCCGGCACGTGCACGATCCGCAGGTCCTCGACTCCGGCCGCCGCCGCGATCTCGTGCGCGATGGCGTTCCAGGTCGGCGCCTCGTCGCTCGTGATCGTGAAGGGCTCACCGATCGCCTCGGCCCGGTCGAGCAGTCCGGTGAACCCGACCGCGAAGTCACGGCTGTGGGTCAGGGTCCACAGCGAGGTGCCGTCGCCGGTGATGATGATCGGCTTGCCGGCGCGCATCCGAGCGACAGCGGTCCACCCGCCGGTCAGCGGCAGCTTCGTCTCGTCGTAGGTGTGCGACGGCCGCACGATCGTCACCGGGAAGTCCTGCTCCCGGTACGCCTCCATCAGCAGTTCCTCGCACGCGATCTTGTCGCGCGAGTACTGCCAGTACGGGTTCTTCAGCGGTGTCGACTCCGTGATCGGCAGGTGCGTCGCCGGCGTCTGGTACGCCGAGGCCGAGCTGATGAACACGTACTGCCGCGTCCGCCCCGCGAAGAAGTCGACGTCGGCCTGCACCTGGTCCGGCGTGAAGGCGATCCAGTTCACGACCACGTCGAAGCGCTGGTCGCCGAGTGCGTCCGCCAGTGCGCTGCGGTCCGACACGTCGGCCTGGAGGCGCGTCACACCCTCCGGGATCGGCCTGCCCCCGGTGGTCCCCCGGTTGAGCACGGTCACGTCGAACCCCTGCTCGACGGCTTCCCGGACGCAGGCGGCGCTGATGACGCCGCTCCCGCCGATGAACAACACGCTCGCTCCGGTCATGGATGCTCCCTCGCTTCCGGCGACACCGCTCTGTGCCGCAACCCTTTCGATCCTGCCCCTCAGATGCTGGGTCGGGCATCGAGCACCGTGCCGAGCATCGTCACGTCCTGTGCCCAAGCCGCGGCGCCGGGGTGGATCCATCCGAGCAGTTCGATCGCGTAGTCGTGGTCCTGGCGAGTCAGCGCATCCGCTGGGCCGTGTGGGAACGCGTGGTGGAGTGCTGGTGTCCACAAGGCCGTCAGGTAGCGAGACTCGAACAGGTACCGCCAGAACCCGAAGCTCAGTTCGGCGACGACTCGCCCGTGCACCTCTGCTCGCTTCCCCCCTCGCGTGGCACGCCTTCGCGCGACGACCAGATCGTTCTTGCCTTGTGCGTCGAGGGGAACGACGTCGAGCCAGGATGAGCCTGGGCGACGAGCAGTTGCCCAAGCGCGGAGCTGCAGGTCTGCAGCGTTCCGCAGGCCACATCGCCGGGGTTTCGTCTTGGGCTGTCGCATCTGAAACTTCAGCCTACAGGAATCCGCTTGCTGGCCGAGTGCTCCTGGGGGCGGCGCGACTACCGTCACGGTTCGGGTCGCACCGACGCGCCCCACGACAGGAGTGACACGCACATGGAGTACCGCTACCTCGGCAACTCGGGCCTCAAGGTCTCCGAGATCACCTACGGCAACTGGCTCACCCACGCCTCCCAGGTCGAGAACGACGCGGCGATCGCCTGCGTCAAGGCCGCCCTCGAGGTCGGCATCTCGACGTTCGACACCGCCGACGTCTACGCCAACACCGGCGCGGAGACGGTCCTCGGCGAAGCGCTCAAGGGGGAGCGGCGCCAGTCCCTCGAGATCGCCACGAAGGTCTTCGGGCCGACGGGTCCGAAGGGCCACAACGACACCGGGCTGTCCCGCAAGCACATCCTCGAGTCGATCGACGGCTCGCTGCAGCGGCTGCAGACGGACTACGTCGACCTGTACCAGGCGCACCGCTACGACCACGAGACCCCGCTCGAAGAGACGATGCAGGCCTTCGCGGACATCGTGCGCCAGGGCAAGGTCCTGTACGTCGGCGTCAGCGAGTGGACCGCGGACCAGCTGCGTGCGGGTGCTGCGCTCGCGAAGGACCTCGGCTTCCAGCTCATCTCGAACCAGCCGCAGTACTCGGCGCTCTGGCGGGTCATCGAGGACGAGGTCGTCCCCACCTCGAAGGAACTCGGCATCTCGCAGATCGTCTGGTCCCCGATCGCCCAGGGTGTGCTCACCGGCAAGTACAAGCCGGGCCAGCCGCTGCCCGAGGGTTCCCGCGCGACCGACGACAAGGGTGGCGCGGACATGATCAAGCGGTTCATGCGCGACGAGGTGCTGTCCTCGGTGCAGGAGCTGCAGCCGGTCGCCGACGAGCTCAACCTGTCGATGGCGCAGCTCGCGGTGGCCTGGGTCCTGCAGAACGAGAACGTCGCCTCGGCGATCATCGGGGCCTCGCGTCCGGAGCAGGTGCACGACAACGCTGGCGCTGCCGGCGTCACGATCCCGGCGGAGCTCATGTCGCGGATCGACGACGCCCTGGGCGCTGTGGTCGAGCGCAACCCCGCGAAGACGAACGACAGCAGCCCGAAGACCCGCGAGGCCTAGCCGAAGAAGCCGACGTGCGGAGTCGACCCGTGCCTCCAGGCCGTCGGCGACCCGGCGCGAACGCGAGCCGCACAACGAAAGTCACCCGGAACTGCGCTGCTGCGTGGTCTCGGGTGACTTTGGTTGTGCACGGCGATCGACGCCACGCCGCTCAGACAACGGAAAAGGCCCCCTGCCGAAGCAGGGGGCCTTCACCGGTGGCTGGACACGGCATCGATCCGTGGACCTTTCGATTTTCAGTCGAACGCTCTACCAACTGAGCTATCCAGCCGTGGCGACCCTGACGGGACTTGAACCCGCGACCTCCGCCGTGACAGGGCGGCACGCTAACCAGCTGCGCTACAGGGCCATGTTGTGTTGTGGGTACTGCGTGTTGTGTCTTGCTGTGGTGTTGTTCAGTACTACTTGCTCGCTCACTCAAGGAGTGACCCCAACGGGATTCGAACCCGTGCTGCCGCCGTGAAAGGGCGGTGTCCTAGGCCACTAAACGATAGGGCCGCAAGCAGTGCATCGCGCTACCGATGGACAAGCATACGGATGCCCCCCGGGTTTCACAAATCCGACCCCGCCAACCGTGCATCCCCGGCGTGTCGCGCCGTCAGCGCACGGGTCTCCGATGCTGTCGGTGCGAGCATCGTCGGCGGCCGCACCCCTCGTCCGAGGGGCTGTCGGGCCTGCGACCCGTGTTGTTACTGTTGCACTTGTTAACAGTGTTACGTGCGTGAGCCTTGCCGCGCTGTTACGAAATCGAGATACATGTCGACCTCCACTCCCTTCTCCCTCCGCACCCGCAGCCGCCTGATCGCCGCCGCGGTCGCCGTCGCGCTCACGGCCGGTACGCTCGCGGCCCTCGCCCCGACGTCGTCCGCCAGCGCTGCGAGCTACCCCAGCTGGGACGAGGTGGAGCAGGCGAGGTCGTCGACCAGCGCCCAGCAGGCCAAGGTCAGCGAGATCAAGTCGCTCATCTCGACGCTGAAGAGCGAGGCGGCTGCCAAGCAGAAGGCCGCGCAGGCCGCGGGCGAGGCGTACCAGGTCGCGCAGAGCAAGTACGACGAGGCGACGCTCAAGCAGAAGTCGCTGCAGTCCCAGGCCGACGAGGCCGAACAGACCGCCGCGCGGTCCGAAGCGCAGGCCGGTCAGCTCGCCGCGCAGCTCGGTCGGGCCAGCGCCAACGACGTGACGACGGACATCCTCACGCACCCGTCCGACTCCGGCGACCTGCTCTACGAGCTCGGCGCAATGTCGAAGCTCAGCGAGCAGTCCGAGGGCATCTACGCGCAGGCCTCGCAGGACCGCGGTGTGGCCCAGGGCCTCGCCGACAAGGCCGACCGCGCCAAGCAGGCCCTCGGGGACCTCGCCGACGCAGCGCAGTCGAAGATGCAGCGGGCCCAGGGTGCCGCCGACGCCGCACAGACCGCGGTGGACGCCCAGAACGACAACGAGTCCCGGCTCGAGGCGCAGCTGACCGCGCTCACCTCGAAGCAGCGCGGCGTCGAGGCCGACTACCGCAAGGGCGTCGCCGCCGAGAAGGCACGCCAGGCCCGGCTGGCCGCAGCCGCCGCGAAGGCAGCAGCCAAGGCCGCGGCGACCAGCCAGGGCGGCACCGGTGGCGGCAGCGCCAACCCGGCGGGCTGGGTTCGTCCCGCCGGCGGGTACCAGACCAGTCCCTACGGCTACCGCGTCGACCCCTACACGCACGTCAGCGCCCTGCACGCCGGCGTCGACCTGGCCCCGGCCTGCTACGCCCCGATCTACGCGGCACACGACGGCACCGTCACCTTCGCCGGCAACGGTGGCGGGTACGGCAACGAGGTCATCCTCGACAACGGCGGCGGCGTCTCCACCGCGTACGGCCACGTCGTCGACGGCGGGATCATGGTCACCGCCGGCCAGCACGTCACCGCGGGGCAGCAGATCGCCAAGATCGGCTCGACCGGCTGGTCGACCGGGTGCCACCTCCACTTCGAGACCCGGATCAACGGCGCTGCCGTCGACCCGGTCCCCTTCATGGCAGCGCGGGGGATCTCGGTATGAGCATCAGCGCCACCAGAACGAGTCGTTCCACGTCATGACCACCTCCGCTCGCTCGTTCTCCTGCGGGATCGCGACCATCGCCGTGCTCGGTATCGGCCTGTCGGTCGTCATCGCCGGACCGGCCCAGGCCGCGCCGTCGGGTCCGTCCTGGGACGACGTCAAGGCCGCCAAGTCCGACGCGGCCGACGCCCAGCAGACGGTCGACGAGCTGAGCGACCGGCTCGGCACGCTGCAGGACGCCGCCGACCAGGCCGGTGTCGCCGAGCAGCAGGCCGGGCAGGCGTACGCCCTGGCGGCGTCGCAGCAGCAGGAGGCCGAGGACACCCTCGCCGACCTGTCCGCGCAGTCGAAGCGTGCGAAGGACCGGGCGGACGACTCGGCCGGCCAGGTCGCCGGGCTCGTGGTCGAGCTGTCCCGCACGGGCGGCGGTGACCTGTCGACGACGATGCTCATGGACTCGTCGGACTCGAAGGACCTGCTCTACCGCGTCGGCACGATGTCGCACCTGTCCGAGCGCTCCGCGACCGTCCTGGCCGAGGCACGCGCCGACCAGAAGACCGTCGAGTCCCTGGCGGCCCAGCAGTCCGCTGCCGAGAAGGCCCTGAGCAAGGCGACCGAGGCGACGAAGACCACCTTCGCGACGGCCAACGACGTGGCCGCAGGCGCCCAGGCCCGGGTGCAGAAGGAACAGGACCAGCAGGCCGAGGTGCTGCGCCAGCTCGCGTACCTGAAGGGCACGAGCGTCGCGACCGAGACCGCGTACTGGAGCGCGCAGCAGGCGAAGGCCGCCGCGGCCGCCATCGCCAAGCAGACGGGCGACGCCGGCACCGGGAACGCCACCGGCGGGGGCACGAGCGGGGGCAACACCGGCAACACCGGCAGCACCGGCGGCACCGGCAGCACCGGCGGCGGGACCTCCACCCCGGCCGTCCCGAGCACGCCGTCCAAGCCGAGCACCCCGTCGAACCCCGGCACCCCCGCGAAGCCGAGCACCCCGAGCAAGCCGAGCACCCCCAGCACGCCGAGCAAGCCGGCACCCGCCCCGGCACCTGCTCCCGCGCCAGCCCCTGCCCCCGTCTCTTATACACATCT
>NZ_QKLC01000028.1:0-20602 GCF_003224385.1 Curtobacterium sp. MCPF17_003
AGATGTGTATAAGAGACAGTCCGGAGGCCGTGAGGTGTCGCTGAGCGCGAATCCTCGGGGCGCGGCGAGCCGCGCGCGGGCCCACGCGCGCTACGTCCGCAGGACCACGTCGGCCAGGGCGGCCGGGTCCTCGGCGGCGATGAAGGCCTGCTCCTGCGCGGCCCAGCGGTCCCACTCGCGCGCGAAGACCTCGCCGTCGCGTCCGATCGCCCGGTCCCACCGCACGGCATCGTCGGCCTCGAGCCACACCCGCAGCGACGCCAGCGGCGCCGACGCGCGGGACAACGCACCGCACCCCTCGACCACGATCGGCAGGTCGGGGTCCACCGACGCCCAGTCGACGGGCGCATCGGCCACCCAGTCCCAGCGTCGGTACCCGCTCGGCGCTCCGAGGACGTCGGTCACCACGGCATCGGCAGCCGCACGCAGGCCGTCCCACCCCGGGTACAGGTCGTCCAGGTGCACGAGCTGCGCGCCGAGCTGCTCCGCGACCTGTGCTCCGAGGGTGGTCTTGCCCGTGCCGGACCGGCCGTCGATGAGCACGACGGCGCGCCGGCCCGTGGCAGCGGCGAGGCCGGGGGCGAGGTCACCGGCGGTCGTGCCCGTCGCGCGCTCGCCGCCCGTCGTGCCGTCTGCAGGCGTCGGGTCAGGCACGCCACGTCCCGACGCTCACCGCAACGGCGATCGACACCACGCCGATGCCGATCAGCACCGCCACCATCGCCCACTCCGGCCCGGCGAACCGTGCGACCCGCGCCCAGGTCCGCCGTCCGGGAGCACCGAACCCCCGTGACTCCATCGCCACCGCCAACGTCGTCGCCCGGCGCAGCGCGAGCACGAGCAGCGCGAACGCCATGGTCGCTCCGCGGCGGAGCCGTCCGGAGTCGGCGAGTCCTCGGGCGCGCCGGGCCATCGCCAGCTGTCGCCAGTCGTCGACGAGCAAGGTCATCATGCGGACGGCGGCGAGCGCCCCGAGCACGAACCGCGCGGGCAGCCGGAGCACCTGCGCGAGCCCGTCGGCGAGGTCGGTCGGGTCGACCCGTACGAAGAGCGCGATGGCGGGCACTCCCACCGCGAGGACCCGGAGCGCCGTCGCCAGGGCGAGTGTCAGCGACCCGTCGGTGACGTGCGCGAACCCGAGGTCGAACCACTCCCGACCCGAGGGCCTGCCGTACAGCGCGATGCTCACCGCCGTCAGCGGCACCGCGACGAGCACCGGTGCGAGTCGGAGCAGCAGGGTCCGCAGCGGCAGGCGCAGGAGCGGCAGGAGCGCGAGTTCGAGCGCCAGGGCGATGGCGGCGGAGACGACGTCGAGACTGAGCACCAGGCAGACGCCGAGGGCGAGCACACCGATCAGCGACGCGACCGGCTGGACGCCGGGGATGCCGGTCGCTCGTGCCGGCAGCGGTCGTCGCGCCGGGTCCGGCCGGTCGGTTCCGTCCGCCACGTCCGCCGCGTCCGCCGCGTCCGCCGCGTCCACCGCGTCCGTCCCATCGTCCGTGTCGGTCCGGTCTGGAGGCCCGGGGCGGCTCCCGGCTGTCGGTCCCGTCTCCGGGACGGTCGCGACCGACGGCCCCTGGTCGCGCCCGACGGTCCGGGCGCCGTCAGGCCCGAGCACGACCTCGTCGGCGTCGAGTGCCCGGACGAGATCGCGGTCGTGGGTGACCGCCACCACCGAGGTGCCGGCGTCAGCCAGGGCCCCGAGCCGCCCGACGACGGCCTGCCACGTGGCTCGGTCCTGCCCGGAGGTCGGTTCGTCGAGCACGACGACCGGCGGCCGGGCGGCGATGACCGAGGCGATCGCGAGTCGTCGTTGTTCGCCCCCGGACAGGGTGAAGGGGTTGGCGTCGGCCAGGTGTGCCAGCCCGAACTCGTCGAGCAGCGCGGTGGCTCGTTCGGCGACGTCAGGCGCGTCGAGTGCTCGGGGGCCGGCCTCGATCTCCTCGCGGACGGAGCGGGCGACGAACTGGTGCTCGGGGTCCTGGAACACCGTGCCGATCCGGGCGGCGAGTTCGCGGCTCGTCCAGGTGTGCGGCGCTGCGCCGAGGCCGTCGGCGAGGGTGTCGGTGGCGTCGAGCTCGCCGGCGGCCGGTGCCAGCAGGCCCGCGAGGGTGTCGGTGGCGCCGAGCTCGCCGGCGGCCGGTGCCAGCAGGCCCGCGAGGGTGAGCCCGAGCGTCGACTTGCCGACGCCGTTCGGTCCGGTGACCGCGAGGACCTGCCCTGCCCGGAGCCCGAGGTCGATGCCGTTCCCGACCGATTGCTTCCCCCGTGCCGTGCCGAGCCCCCGGGCTTCGAGCAGCACCGCCGCCGCCGCCTCGCCGCGCTCCGCGGCGCCGGGCTCCGTCGCGCCGAGCTCCCCCTCGCCGAGCGGGCGGAATGCCGCGGTCGCCCCGCCGGACCGCCCGGGCATTTCGCCCGCTCGTCCGCGCGACGTCATCTCACGCGCTCCGTCGCCGAGCTCCCCCTCGCCGGGCTCCCCCTCGCCGAGCGGGCGGAATGCCGCGGTCGCCGCGCCGGACCGCCCGGGCATTTCGCCCGCTCGTCCGCGCGCAGGCCGTCGCCGAGCCGAACCACGCGCCGGCTCGGCACCGGGAACCCAGACCCCGGCCGCGGTGAGCGCCTCGCCGTGGTCCGCCAGCACCTGCGCCGGCGGACCGTCCGCGACCACGCCGCCGGCCGGTTCGAGCAGCACGAGCCGATCGACCAGGTCCAGCCAGGTGCCGATCCGGTGCTCCACCACGAGCAGCGTCGCCCCGGTCTCGTCGAGCAGTGCCCGGACGGCGTCGTGCACCTGCGCCACGCCGTCCGGGTCGAGGTTCGCGCAGGGTTCGTCGAGCACGAGCGCACCCGGCCGCATCGCGAGCACGCCCGCGAGCGCCAACCGCTGCCGCTGCCCACCGGACAGCTGCGCGGTGGAGCGGTCGAGCGGCAGGTCGAGGCCGACGACATCGAGCGCCGTCCGCACCCGGTCCCAGATCTCGTCACGGGGGACGCCGGCGTTCTCGCAGCCGAAGGCCACGTCGTCGCCGACGCGGGACATCACGGTGTGTGCCTCGGGGTCCTGCATGACGAGACCGACACGCCCGCGGACCGCGCGGGGGTCGGCCTCGTCGACCAGGAGTGTTCCCTGCACCGAAGCAGCCGTGTCATCGGTGGCGTCGGGTTCGTCCGGCAGCACGCCGGCGACCGCTCGCAGGAGCGTCGACTTGCCGGCACCGGACGACCCGACGACGGCGACCCGCTCCCCTGGCTCGACGGTCAGGTCGACGTCACTGACGGCCCAGGCGTCTCGCTCCGGGTACCGCCAGCCCCAGCCGCGGAACACGATGCGCGCCCCGCGGACGCCGGCACCTGCGCCGGCGTCGCCGCCGGCGGAAGGGGACGTCGCCGACGGAGCGGGCACGGTCACACCAGGGCGCGGGGTTCGCGGCGGCTGTGCTCGCGGCCGGCCGCGAAGGACGAGAGCACCCCGGTGCGGGCGAGTGCCCGGACGATGAGCCAGGAGCCCGCCCCCGCGATCACTGCACCGGAGATCACCGCACAGATCACGTAGACGACCTTGAAGGCGACGTCGAGTCCCGGGTACCAGAGGACGGTGTCGTTGATGCCGAGCGCGAGTCCGGCCGCGGCACCGGCGAGCACGACGACCGGCAGGCGGTAGACGCGGTACAGGAACAGCGCGAGGACGATCTCGGCGCCGAGGCCCTGGACGAGTCCGGCCTCGAGCGTGAGCCACCCCCACTGGGTGCCGAACAACGCCTCGACCGAGGCGGCGACCATCTCGCCGTAGAGCGCGGCGCCGGGCTTGCGGACGACGATCGCGACGATCGGGCCGGCGAGCAGCCAGACCCCGCCGAACAGGGCCTTCGTGCCGGGGAGCACGAGGTCCATGACGGCGCTGATGGGTTCGTAGCCGAACTCCCAGAGCCGGAAGACGACTCCGAGGGCCACCGCGAGGATACTCGCGACGACGATGTCGACGACCCGCCAACGCAGCGATCGCCGTGGAGCGGTGGTGACGGTTGTGGACGTGCCTGAAGGCATGCTGCTGACTCCTCCCTGCGCCGGCATGATCCGGATCAGGTTCGACGGTCGGAGCGCCGATCGCTCCCTCTCAGCCCGGCGGTCCCGGACTCCCGTGTGTGTGCCAGCAGTCTAGACGCGGTCGCGACCGCGTGACGGACTGGAGGCCCGTGGCGGCGTCGCCACGGGCCTCCGGTTGCGTCAGGTGGTCACTTCTTGAGCGCGCGCACCAGCTTGCGGAGGACACGCCCGGCCACCCACACGAAGGGGATGCCGACGACGATCAGCGAGATCGGGTTCGGCTCGAACACGAGGTCCTTGCCCGGGCGACGGACGTACGCGCCGACGGGGGCCGACAGGCCGCCGCCACCGCCGCCACCGTTCTCGTCGTCCCCGCCGCCACCGAAGCCGAACCAGCTGACGGACACGGGGATGAGGGTCTGGTCACCGACCTCGACGGGTTCTCCGTAGTTCGTGGAGACCCCGAGCGGGCGGACCTGGTCTGCGATCTTCGAGACGATGTTGGCCATGCGCGCGACGCTACTCGTCCGTTCCTCCACAGGCCGCGGGGCGCAGTGGGCATCCACAGCTGGGGCTTGTCTGCGGACGCGGACGAGCGCCGCCGATATGTTGGCCGCACCCACACCTGGAGGACCGTTTGCACACCTGGCCCGGAAACCCGTACCCGCTCGGGGCGACCTACGACGGGAGCGGCACGAACTTCGCGCTGTTCTCCGAGGTCGCCGAGCGCGTCGAACTCTGTCTGTTCGATTCCGACGGCAACGAAGAATGCGTCCGCCTGCTCGAGGTGGACGCCTACGTCTGGCACGCGTACCTCCCCAACATCGGCCCCGGGCAGCAGTACGGCTTCCGGGTCCACGGCCCGTACGACCCCGAGAACGGCGCGCGCTGCAACCCGTCGAAGCTCCTGCTCGACCCGTACGCCAAGGCGACCAGCGGCGAGATCGACTGGGACCAGTCGCTCTTCTCGTACACGTTCGGCGACCCGGACTCGACCAACGACGAGGACTCCGCGTCGCACATGATGAAGGGCGTCGTGATCAACCCCTTCTTCGACTGGCAGGGGGACCGTCCGCCGCGCACGCCGTACGGCGAGACCGTCATCTACGAAGCGCACGTCAAGGGACTCACCGAGACCCACCCCGACGTGCCGGAAGAGCAGCGCGGCACCTACGCCGGCGTCGCCCACCCGGCGGTCATCGAGCACCTGCAGCGCCTCGGCGTCACCACGCTCGAGCTCATGCCGGTGCACCAGTTCGTGAACGACTCGACCCTGCAGGACAAGGGGCTGTCGAACTACTGGGGCTACAACACCATCGGTTTCTTCGCGCCGCACTCGGCGTACTCGTCATCGGGCGACCAGGGCCAGCAGGTCCAGGAGTTCAAGACGATGGTGCGCGAGTTGCACCGCGCCGGCATCGAGGTCGTCCTCGACGTCGTCTACAACCACACCGCCGAGGGCAACCACCTCGGCCCGACGCTGTCGTTCCGCGGCATCGACAACGCGGCCTACTACCGCCTGGTCGACGACGACAAGAAGTTCTACATGGACTACACGGGCACGGGGAACTCGCTCAACGTCGGGCACCCGCACTCGCTGCAGCTCATCCTCGACTCGCTCCGCTACTGGGTGACCGAGATGCACGTCGACGGCTTCCGCTTCGACCTCGCCTCGGCACTGGCCCGCGAGTTCTACGAGGTCGACCGGCTGTCGGCCTTCTTCGAACTGGTGCAGCAGGACCCGATCGTGTCGCAGGTCAAGCTCATCGCCGAGCCGTGGGACGTCGGCCCCGGTGGCTACCAGGTCGGCAATTTCCCGCCCCAGTGGTCCGAGTGGAACGGCAAGTACCGCGACACCGTCCGTGACTTCTGGCGCGGCGAGTCGTCGACGCTCGGCGAGTTCGCCTCGCGGATCTCCGGCTCGGCCGACCTGTACGAGCACGACGGCCGCACCCCCAAGGCGAGCATCAACTTCATCACCGCGCACGACGGCTTCACCCTGTACGACCTGGTGGCCTACAACGAGAAGCACAACGAGGCCAACGGCGAGGACAACAACGACGGCGAGAGCCACAACCGGTCGTGGAACTCCGGGGCCGAGGGCCCGACCGACGACGAGGCGGTGAACGCCCTGCGGCTGCAGCGTCGCCGGAACTTCCTGGCGACCCTGCTCCTGAGCCAGGGTGTGCCGATGATCGCGCACGGCGACGAGCTCGGCCGGTCGCAGGCCGGCAACAACAACGTGTACGCGCAGGACTCCGAGCTCAGCTGGATCGACTGGGACAGTGCGGACGAGGACCTCATCCAGTTCACCGCCGACGTGGTGAAGCTGCGGCACGACCACCCCACGTTCCGCCGGACCCGGTACTTCAACGGCCGTCCGGTCCGACGTGGCGAGGGCGAGCCGCTGCCCGACGTGGTGTGGCTGACCCCCTCGGGCGACGCCATGGACCCCGAGGACTGGGACTCCGGCTTCGGCAAGAGCGTCGGCATGTACCTGAACGGCGAGGGCATCCGAGGTCGCGACGCCCGCGGTGAGCGCATCACGGACGTCGGCTTCATCACGTACTTCAACGCCCACGACGACGTCGTGACCTTCACGCTCCCACCCGAGGAGTACTCCCCCGGCTGGACCGTCCGGATCGACACCGCCGACCCCGGCGCCCGCGACGAGGTGCTCGACGCGGGTACCCCGCTCGACGTCCCCGCCCGGTCGATGATCGTGCTGCGTGCCGAGCCCGACCACGAGGTCACGAGCACCCCGGTCGACGCCGAGCAGGACGGCGCCCCCGGACCGGACGCCCCGCAGGACACCGTCACCCCGGCCAACCCGGCCGGGTCCACCGCACCGAGCCGAGCCACCCGATGACCGCCGGAACGGCCGGCGCCGCGAACCGCGTCCCCGCGTCGACCTACCGGCTGCAGGTCTCGGCCGACTTCGACCTCGACGCCGCCCGCGACCTGGTCGACTACGTGCACGACCTCGGCGCCGACTGGCTGTACCTGTCGCCGGTGCTGCAGGCCGAGTCCGGGTCGAACCACGGCTACGACGTGGTCGACCACACGCGGGTCGACACCGACCGCGGTGGCGACCAGGCGATGCGGGCGTTGGCAGAGGCCGCGCACGCCGTCGGCCTCGGGGTCATCGTCGACGTGGTGCCGAACCACGTCGGCGTCGCGACCCCCGAGTCGAACCCGTGGTGGTGGTCCCTGCTCGAACTCGGGCAGGGCTCCCCCGTGGCCTGGGCCTTCGACGTGGACTGGGAAGCCGGCGACGGCAAGGTCCGCGTCCCCGTGCTCGACGACCGGCTGCTCGACGCGGTCACGCTCGACACGTCCGACGCCGAGCGTCCGGTGCTGCGCGTCGGCGAGACCGCCTACCCCACCGCCCCCGGAACGGTGCACGACGGCGACACCGTCGAGACCGTGCACGCCCGCCAGCACTACGCGTTCGTGCACTGGAAGCGCGCCGACCACGACCTGAACTACCGCCGGTTCTTCGCCGTGAACACCCTCGCGGCGATCCGCGTCGAGGAGCCCGAGGTCTTCGCGGCCTCGCACGGGGTCATCGGCGGCTGGTTCCGCGACGGACTCGTCGACGGCCTGCGCATCGACCACCCGGACGGGCTGTACGACCCGGCGGGCTACCTGCAGGACCTGGCGGAGCTGACCGGCGGGGCCTACACCCTCGTCGAGAAGATCCTCGAGCCCGGCGAGCAGCTGCCGAGTTCGTGGCCGGTCGACGGCACCACCGGGTACGACGCCCTCGGGGTGCTCGACCGCGTGTTCGTCGACCCCGCGGGTGAGCAGGCGCTGACCGCGGCGTCGGGGGCCGAACCGACCGACTGGCAGCAGCTCACGCACGACACCCGACGGGGCATCGCGGACGGCATCCTCGGCAGCGAGGTCGAGCGGCTCGCACGCCTGCTCGCACCGAGCGCCGTGACGGAGACGATCACGCACGAGCGGATCGTCGACGCGGTCGCCGAGATCGTGGCCTCGTTCGACGTGTACCGCACGTACCTGCCCGAGGGCGCCCACCACCTCATCACGGCGCTCGAGCGCGCCGCCGAGGCCCGCCCGGACCTCGACGACGTCATCGACCGGATCGCACCGGCACTCGTCGACCCGACGAACGCCGCGGCGGTCCGACTGCAGCAGACCAGCGGCATGGTGATGGCGAAGGGCGTCGAGGACACGGCGTTCTACCGCACCTCGCGCCTGTCGTCCCTGAGCGAGGTCGGCGGCGACCCGAGCGTCTTCGCGGTCTCGGTGGCGGACTTCCACCAGGCCCAGCGCGAACGGCTCGGCAGCTGGCCGCACACCATGACGACGCTCACCACGCACGACACGAAGCGCAGCGAGGACACCCGCGCGCGCATCGCGGTGCTGGCCGAGCTCGGCGACGAGTGGGCCGCCACGCTCGAGCGCCTGCAGTCGCTCGTGCCGTTGCAGGACCGCGTGTTCGCCGACCTGCTCTGGCAGGCGATCGTCGGCGCTCGGCCCGCGAGCCGCGAGCGTCTGCACGCGTACGCCGAGAAGGCCTCCCGCGAAGCCGGAGACAGCACCACGTGGACCGAGCCCGACGAGGCGTTCGAGCAGCAGATGCACGCGATCGTCGACGCCGCGTTCGACAACCCGGACGTGGTCGCCGTGCTCGACGCCCTCGACGAGCAGATCGACGCCGCCGGGTGGTCGAACGGTCTCGCCCAGAAGCTCGTCCAGCTCACCGCCCCGGGCGTCCCCGACGTCTACCAGGGCACCGAGTTCTGGGACCGCTCGCTCGTCGACCCCGACAACCGTCGTCCGGTCGACTACGCCGAGCGGCGTCACGTGCTCGCCGAGCTCGACGGCCCGGACGACGACGGCCCCGAGGACCTGCCGGCCATCGGCATCGACGGCGCCGCGAAGCTCCTGGTCACGACCCGCGCACTGCGCATCCGTCGGGACCACCCGGAGCTGTTCACCCGGTACCTGGAGCTCGAGGCCACCGGCAGCGCGGCCGACCACGTCATCGCGTTCGACCGCGGCGGTGCCGTGACGATCGCGACGCGTCTGCCGATCGGTCTCGGCCGGGTCGGCGGTTGGGGCGACACGCTGGTGCACGCCGTCCCCGTCGAGCGCATCGACCTGCTCACCGGCCGACGCGTCCCCGCCGACCGCGGGATCGCGTTGGCCGACCTGCTCACCACCTACCCGGTCGCGCTGCTCGTGCCCGCCGACGCAGTCGGTGCAGCCGGCCACGCCGACGCGGTGCCCGCCGTGTCCGACGCGAGCGGCGCCTCCCGGCCCGCCGCTGACCGCACGACGGACGCCACCGAGAACGACGCGCAGGCCGAGATCGACATCCTGGAGGGTCACGCATGACCGCACCTGACCGTTACGCCGTCTGGGCGCCCGAGCCGGACCGGGTCCGGCTCGTCGTCGACGACGTCGAGTACCCGCTCACCAAGGGCGACGACGACTGGTGGTCCACCGACGCCGTGATGCCGGTCGTCGGCGCCCGGTACGGGTTCCGCATCGGCGACGACGACGCGGTCCGACCGGACCCGCGCAGCCGGTACCAGCCCGAGGGCGTGCACGGCCCGTCCGAGGTCGTCGACCCCGCACGGTTCGCGTGGACCGACGAGTCGTGGACCGGACGCCCGGCCCGCGGCGCCGTCATCTACGAGATGCACATCGGCACCTACACACCCGAGGGCACGCTCGACGCCGCTGCCCAGAAGCTGGACCACCTGGTCGAGCTCGGGGTCGAGTTCGTCGAGCTGCTCCCCGTCAACGCCGTCAACGGCGAGTGGAACTGGGGCTACGACGGGGTCGGCTGGTTCTCCGTGCACGCCCCGTACGGCGGCCCGGACGCCTACGACCGGTTCGTCGACACCGCACACGCGCTGGGGCTCGGGGTCATCCAGGACGTCGTCTACAACCACCTCGGCCCGAGCGGCAACTACCTGCCGCTCTACGGCCCGTACCTGCTGGCCGGGCTCGGCAACACCTGGGGTGACTCGGTGAACGTCGAGCACCCCGAGGTCCGCCGGTACGTGCTCGACAACGTGCGCATGTGGTTCCGCGACCACCACGTCGACGGGCTCCGGCTCGACGCCGTGCACGCGATCCGCGACACCACCCGCCCGCACGTGTTGGCATCGATGGCCGACGAGACCGACGCCTACTCGTCGTTCATCGGTCGTCCGCTGTCGCTCATCGCGGAGTCCGACCTCAACGACCCGGTGATGTTCCGGCCCCGCGAGGCCGCCGGGTACGGCCTCGCGGGGCAGTGGTCGGACGACTTCCACCACGCCGTGCACGTGGCGCTCACCGGTGAGACGAACGGCTACTACGCCGACTTCGCTCCGCTGTCGGCGCTGGCGAAGGTGCTCGAGGACGGTTTCTTCCACGACGGCACGTGGTCGTCGTTCCGCGGCAAGCGGCACGGTCGGCCGATCGACCGCGGGACCTCCCCCGCGACGGCCCTGGTCGTCGCGAACCAGAACCACGACCAGATCGGCAACCGCGCCGCCGGCGACCGGCTCGCCGCGACGCTCGACGACGAGGGGCTCGTGATCGCCGCGGCCCTGACACTGCTCGGGCCGTTCACGCCGATGCTGTTCATGGGCGAGGAGTTCGCGGCCTCGACGCCGTGGCAGTTCTTCACCTCGCACCCGGAACCCGAGCTCGGCAAGGCGACCGCCGAGGGGCGCATCGCCGAGTTCGCCGAGCACGGGTGGGACGAGTCAGCGGTGCCGGATCCGCAGGACCCGACGACGTTCACCAACTCCAAGCTCGACTGGGCCGACGTCAGCTCGGAGCGCGGTGCGGCGATCCTGCGTGCCTACCGGGTGCTCATCGCCCTGCGGCGCACCGACCAGGCGTTCGTCGACCACCGCTACGAGGCGAACGCCGTCCGCTTCAGCGAGGACCGTCGTTGGCTGGTGCTGACCCGCGGGCTGCTCGGCCCCGACGTGGCACCGGTGCACGTCGTGGTGAACCTCGCCGACGACGCAGCCGAGGTCCCGGTGCCCGACGCCGTGGGCGAGGAGCTCTACGGCTTCGGCGCGACCGAGGTGGATGCCGGCGTCGTCCGGTTCCGCGGCCGCGGCGTGGTCGTGCTGCGCTAGCCACCCGCGTGCTGCGCGAGCCGCAGTTCCGCACGCACGAACGGCGACGAACCCACCGGGTCCGTCGCCGTTCGTGCGTTCGTGTGTCCGCGGCCTCAGGCGGCGTGGTCGGAGACCGCGTGCGCGTTCTTCCGCACGGAGGGCAGCTTGCGGTGGTCCTTCACGAGCGAACGGGTCTCGCGGATGCGGCGGTCGATGCCCCACTTCGTCACGAGCGCCAGGCTCTCGCGGACGATGTTGCCGCTCATCTTCGAGACACCGAACTCCCGCTCGGTGAAGGTGATCGGCGTCTCCACGACCCGCAGACCCGCCTCGAGGGAGCGCCAGCACAGGTCCACCTGGAAGCAGTACCCCTTCGACGCCACACCGGCGAGGTCGATCCGCTCGAACGCCCGCGAGGTGAAGACCCGGAAGCCGCCGGTGGCGTCGCGCACCGCGATGCCCAGGGCGAGACGCGTGTACAGGTTGCCGCCGCGGGAGAGCAGGAGCCGGTACCAGGGCCAGTTCTCGACCTTGCCGCCCTTGATCCACCGGGAGCCGAGCACCAGGTCGTGCGAGTCCGCGAGCTCGAGCATCCAGGGCAGGTACTCGGGGTGGTGGGAGCCGTCGGCATCCATCTCGACGAGCTTGGCGTAGCCGTGTTCCAGACCCCACGCGAACCCGGACAGGTACGCGCCGCCCAGGCCGTCCTTGACGGTGCGGTGCATGACGTGCACCCGGTCGGTCTCGCGGGCGATGGCGTCCGCGATGTCGCCGGTGCCGTCGGGCGAGTTGTCGTCGACGACGAGCACGTGCACGGAGTCGTCGGTCGCGGCCAACGTGCGCTCGACGATCGGCCGGACGTTCTCGGCTTCGTCGTAGGTCGGGATGATGACCAGGGTCTCGCTCATGGTGCTCCTCGTGCTCTCGGTCGAATGTATCGCTGGCTTGGTGGGTCAATCCGACGAGAGGTCTGCGAACACGATCAGATTGTCCGTGTAGTGCCCGGTGGCGGTGTCGAACGTGCCGTCGCAGGTGATGAGTCGGAGTTGCGGGGTGGGGGTGGGGCCGTAGACGTCGCTCGTCGGGAACGCCGACTTGGCGGCGCGTTCGGCACGGTCGACGATGAAGGTGCGGGTGCTGCCGTCGGACATCCGGACGTGGACCTCGTCGCCGGCGACCAGTTCGTCGAGCCGGAAGAACACCGCGGCGCTCGTGGGGCTGTCGACGTGACCGGCGATGACGGCGGGGCCGACCTCGCCGGGGACGATCCCGTCGCTGAACCAGCCCGCGCTGTCCCAGTCGACGGGCGGGTCGAGTTCTCCGGCAGCGCCGCGGTGCAGGTCCTCGAGCGAGGACCGCACGCCGATGGCCGGGATCGACACACTGACCGGGGTGGCCGTCGAGCGGGCCTCGGGCGCGGCTGGGTCCTGGAACCCGTCGGTGCCGGAACCCGAGGCCGACGAAGAGGACGACGAGGAGGACGACGGGGACGCGGACGAGGACGACGCGCCGCGCTCCTCCGCTCCGCCGCCCACCGTCGACGCGACCGCCACCCCGGCCACGCCCCCGACCACCACGACTGCGGTGACCACGGCACCGATCACCACGCCTCGGCTCCGGACAGCCGAGACGCGCCCGGCGCTCCGACGGCCGCTCACGAGCCGCCTCCCACGTCGCTGGCACAGCCTCCGAGCACGTCGGAGGTCAGCATGGTCGAACCGATGGCCAACCAGGCGTCCCCGTAGTAGGTCGGAGTGGTCGCCGCAGTCCGGTCGGCCCGCTCGAGGTCGTCGGCAGCCGCACGGGAGGAACCGGCGGCCTGCTCGGCCGCGGCCCGCG
Organism: Curtobacterium sp. MCPF17_003; assembly: GCF_003224385.1. Lineage (NCBI taxonomy): Bacteria > Bacillati > Actinomycetota > Actinomycetes > Micrococcales > Microbacteriaceae > Curtobacterium > Curtobacterium sp. MCPF17_003. Next base: position 12,984 of record NZ_QKLC01000028.1, read on the forward strand.
CGGTGTAGGCCAGCGCGTTCGTGTCCCGTGTCACCGGGGTGCCACCGAGGTCGAGCTGCGAGGCGAGCCGCGTCGTCCGTCCGAGCGTGGGTGCGAGCGCCGCCGCGAGCTCCCGGTCGGGCGCCGAACACGCCTCGGCGTACCGGAGCGGCGTCCGCATCGCGTCGTACCCGTAGAGCACGCGCCCGTCCCCACCGACGGCCGGCATCGGGTCCACCGATCCGTCGGCGTGCACCTGGGACCAGTCGCTGGGCAGGTCGGAGGCGTCGAGCACGGCGGCCGTCACGGCGCGCGAACCCCGGTTCAGCGCGTTCCAGCGGTCGTCCCCGGTGGCGTCCGCCAGCACCGAGAAGGCCGCGGGCGAGGCGTACGAGGCGTTGTACCGGTAGGGCTCCTGATCCGCCCACGGTCCGGGCAGCAGGATCGTACCGAGGTCCGTCCGGGCCGTCTCGTGCTCGAGGATCGCCGCCGCGATGCGCTTGCCCGCGGCGGTGTACCGGTCGTCGTCCCAGGCCTTCCCCGCGAGCACGAGGGCCCGGGCGGCGTCGAGGTCGGCATCGCTCGCGGACTGCTCGTCGGCGACGCCCTCGTCGGACGTCCACCGCCACGCCAGCAGGTCGTCGTCGGTGAGCATGTGGTCCTTCGTCCACTGCCAGATCGCGTCGAAGCGCGCACGGTCGTCGTTGGCGTAGGCGATGAGCAAGCCGTACGCCTGCCCCTCGCTGACGGTGTCACCGCCCTGGTCGGTGCGGACGACGCGACCGCCCTCGACGTAGCGGTCCAGGAACGCCGACCGCAGCTGCTGCGGCGAGCGCGCCGCGTCGGGTGCGGTGGTCGAGGTCGGGGTCGCCGTGCCGCGAGCGGCGGTCATGGTGCTCGACGACCAGGGGCGGACCGCGACGACCGCGACCACGATGGCGACGATGACGGCCGCCGCGGCGGCGACCGGTATCCAGGTCCTGCGGGTCATGCTGGCCTGCCTCTCCGGGGATGGTGGGGTGGGGTCGAAGGGGAGGCGCGGACCACGTGGGCCGTTCAGCGCCCGTGATCCGCGCCTCCAGTCCGGGGCGTCAGCGGAACAGCGAGCGGAGCATCGCGACGACCGCGTGGACCGCCTCGGTCACCGGCCGGTCAGCGGCTGCGCCGCCACCGCCGGTCTGCACACCGCCGGACGGGGTTGCGGCGGTCGCCGCGGCGTCCGTCACGGGCACGACCGTCAGGTTGCCCTCGCTGTCGTCGAGGACGAACAGGGTCGAGACCGTGTTGCCGGCGAGGTCGACCTCGGCGGTACCACGCTGTCCGCTGCCGGAGACGTCGAGCGACCACTTGCCGGCGTCGACCGTTGCGTACTCGGTGGCGGTGCCGAAGGTGGCGTCCTCGGCGATCGCGATGCCGTCGGAGGTCTGCACGTCGACGCGCTTCGCGGTGGTGGCGGCCTGCACGAGCCGGAGCTTCGCCTTGCCGTCGCCCGGCTGCTGCAGATCGTCGGTGAACGCGGTCGTCTTCAGCCCGTCGTTCTTGCCGTAGGCGACGACGGTGCTGGCGTCGCCCTCCTGCACGGTGACGTCGGTGGAGATGACCGGGGTGGAACCCGGCGCGTCGGCGGCGCGCATCGACAGGACGTAGGTGCCGACCGGCAGCTTCTCGTACGGGCTGACCTGGCCGTAGGTGACGTCGTCGAGTTCGAAGACGGTCTTGCCCCCCGCGAGGCTGGACAGTTCGACGTCGACGCCCTTCGTGTCCGGCGACAGGTGTCCGACGCGGAGCCAGCCCTGCTCGGTCGTCGCGGCGGAGGCGTTCTGCGGGGCTGCGAGGCCGACCGTCGCGGCGACGAGTGTGGCGGCGAGCGCTCCGACGACGACGGTGCGGCGGCGGTTCGTGGTGCGTGCGGTCATGATGGTGCTCCTTCGGGTCGAGGTGCGGTTGGCGGTGCGGTCGTCGTGTCGAGGGGTGGTTCGTGGGGTTGTCGTCCAGGCCGCCGGGCGAGCGGGCGAGCGGGCGGAATGCCCGGGTCAGCGCCGGAGCCCTCCGGGCATTTCGCCCGCTCGTGCAGCGGGTGTTCCGCCCCGACGCGTTCGCGGTGAACGGTTCCGCGGCCGATCCGGCGAGCGGGCGGAATGCCCGGGTCAGCGCCGGAGCCCTCCGGGCATTTCGCCCGCTCGCGGAACGCCCGCTCGCGGGACGTCAGCGCGGCCAGCGCCCGCTCGGCCAGCGCCCGCTCGGCCAGCGCCCGCTCGGCCAGCGCGGCCGGGCGATCGGGGGTCACGAGGCGCTCGTCGCGGTCGTCGTCGGGTCGGCCGGGGCGTACGTCACCGTGAGCCGTGCTCCCTCGCGCTCGACCGAGTCCGGCCGGAACGCCTGGGACATGGCGTCGAAGGTCCGAGCGACCCGGGCTGCCGAGGCGTCGTCACTCGTGTGCAGGACGACGGTGCGGAACGGCTGGCCGGTCTCCCCGGTGCGCGGGGTGAACCGGTCGACCCGCACGTCCTGGTCGGCGAGCACCTGTCCGAGCGCGATCATCGCCCGCGAGTCGACCTGTCCGGCGCGGAACTGCGACTTCGTGCCGTCGTCCGCACGCAGAGCCGGGTTCGAGGCGAGCTCGGTCCCCAGGGTCTTCCGTACGTCGGTGGCCCGGGTGATCGCGGTCTCGGCGGCACTGGCTCCCTCGGCGTGGATCCGGCGGACCTCGACCTGCTGGTCACCGGTGCCGAAGGTCGCGACGGCCGTGGAGTTCTCGATCGCCTGCCACACGTCGGTGGACGAGTTGCCGCCGGTGCGCATGGAGTCCGTCGTGATGACGTAGTCCGAGTCCTTCCAGCCGTTCGGGGACTGCCGTTCCACCGCTCCGTCGGTGTCGAGCTTGTAGTACCAGACGACGTTGTTCCGGGCGAAGCCGTCGTCCACGAGGTCGACCCACATGGCGTCGTCGACCAGCAGACGCGAGGACTTCGGCACGTTGTCGCCCACCCACTGCTCGGCCTGCTGCATGGGCAGGTCGAGGTTGCCGAGCAGGAAACCCCGCAGCTGCGTCCCCCACAGCGGCACCGCGACGACGAGCGCCGCAGCCGTCACGACGGCCCAGGTGATGCCGAGGCCGCGCCCTGCCCTCGGGCCGAACCGGCCCCGGATGTGGACTCGACCGGCGATCGTCAGGACGGCACGCTCGACGGTGTACGCGACGAGGAGCGCTGCGAACGGGATGAGCATGATGACGTAGGGCACCGGCAGGTACCCGTTCGGCCGGAACATCACCGCGAGCAGGAACACGAGCATCGCGGCGATCGGTCGGACCCGGCGCAGGGCCAGCCCCACGACGGCCGCGGCCGAGCCGAGCACGATGAACACCGGGTCGAGCGCCCACCACTGCGCGGCGGCCTCGTTCGCCAGGCTGCCCCCGTCGAACACTGATCCGGAAGCGGTCCGCGACCCGAGCTGGTAGGTGACGCCTTCCCACAGGCTGACTCGCCCGTTGCCCGGCACGAGTTCACCCTTCACCGCGGCGAGCAGCAGGTACCCGCCGCCGATCAGCACGAGCACGGCCCCGGCGACGCTGAGCGTGTACCGGCGGGTGCTCGTGTCGGCGCGACGTACGGCCATCCAGATCAGGAACGGCAGCGCGAGCAGGTAGGTCTCCTTGGACAGCACGGCGATGCCGAGGCACGCAGCAGCGCCGGCGAACCCGGCGAGCTGCTGGCGACGGCTCAGCACGAGGACGAACGCGGCCAGCAGCCACGGCGTCGCGACGTTGTCGATGTACACCGTGCGGTGGTACTGCAGCGCGAGCGGTGACAGCGCGAAGACGAGTCCGGCCGCGGCTGCCGTGATCCGTCCGGCGCCGAGACGTCGGGCCAGGACGAACAGCAGGATGCTCGAGACGGCGGAGAAGAACACCATGGCCTCGCGCCCGGCCTCCACCGCGAAGGGGTACCGCGCGAACGCCCCGGTCAACCCGGTGTACCCGGCGATCTGGATCCATCCGAGCGGCGGGTGGTCGTACCAGTACGTGTAGTGGGTGAGCTCGCCGAGGTTCGTGATCGCCCACGCCTGTGCGGTGTAGGTCCCCTCGTCGTCGATGCGCTGCGGTGTGCCCGACATGTTCCAGGCCTGGATGAGCACGGTCACCGCGACGACGGGCAGCAACCACGTCAGGCTGGCTGCGTGCCGGCGGAACCACGCCCCGACACCGGCCCGGTGTGCGGTGGTGCCACCACGGATCGGGATGCCCGTGGTGTCGGTGATGCTGGCGGTCATCGGGTGCCTCCCGTGGTGGTGCCGGCGAACTCACGGTCGGACGAGGCTGCGCCCGATCCGGCACCCGCGGACGACGCTGCGCCCGATCCGGCACCCGCGGACGACGCTGCGCCCGATCCGGCACCCGCGGACGACGCTGCGCCCGATCCGTCCAGGTCCGAGGCGAAGCCGACCACCTGTCCGCTGCGGTGCTGGCCGGTGTGCTCGGTCTTCTCCCACCCGTTCTGGCCCTTGGCGTGCCGGACGACTGCCCGGACCGCCGCGGCGGCGAGGAACACCTGGTACGGCACCAGGCCGAGCACGAGCCGCACGTAGTCGCGGAGCCGGACCTTCTCGCCGTACAGTCGGCCGAACTCGTTCAGCCCGACGATCTCCACGGCGAGCAGCATGAGCGTCGGTGCCACCGGCACGAACGACACGAGGGCGATCGCCGTCGGCACCTTGACGAACAGGATCATCAGGACGCTCAGCGGGATGAGCAGCCCGGTGGCCGCCTGGATGAACGGCATCGTGAGCATGTAGCGGGCGAAGAACCGCTGCCGGAACGACGGCAGCTTCTTCCACTCCCCCTTGCCCAGCACCTGCAGGAAGCCCTGGTTCCACCGCGTGCGCTGCTTGAGCAGCGAGGCGAAGGTCGGCGGGGTCTCCTCGCGGGTGACGGCCTCGGGGCTGTAGGCGACGACGACCTTCGCGCCGTCGGCGGAGAGTCGCACGCCGAGTTCGCAGTCCTCGGCGAGGCAGTGCGTGTCCCAGCCGTTCGACCACTCCAGGCGGGAGCGCGTCACGAAGACGGTGTTGCCCCCGAGCGGGATGAACTTGGACCCAGCGTGGAAGTGCAGGCGCGAGCGGAACCAGAAGTAGTACTCCAGGACGTTCCGGAGCGACCACCAGCTCGACTTGAAGTTCATCAGCTGGACGCCGCCCTGCACCACGTCGGCGTCGGTCTCCTGGAACCGCGAGTCGACGAGGGAGAGCAGCCGCGGGTAGACCTCGTCCTCGGCGTCGAACACCCCGACGATGTCGCCCGTCGCGTGCTGGAGCGCCAGGTTCATCGCCTTCGGCTTGTTCTTCGGCAGGGTGTCGTCCACCACGACCTTGATCAGGGAGGGGTGCCGAGCCGCCGCAGCACGCACGACGGCGTCGGTCTCCGGGTCGTCCTCCCCGACGATCGCGATGATCTCGAAGTCGGGGTGGTCCTGGGTCGCGAGCATGTCGAGCGTCTGCCCCATCACGTCCTGCTCGTGCCGACCGGGCACCAGGAGCGTGAACCGGTGCGCCGCCGGTCGCGGGGTCTGGCTGAAGCTGGTGGACTTCAGCGCGTCCCGGGAGCGCCAGGCGTGCAGCATCCACCAGAGGGTGGTCAACGCGATGATCGTGAGCAGCACGGACAGGGCGATGAGGGTCGAGTAGCCGAGCCACTCGCCCAGCGACCAGGCGGCCTGTGGGAGCTGCCCCGAGCCTCCCGTCGGCACGTCCGTGGTCCCGCGGTTCGGGACGTCCCCCGTCGTCCCGCTGTCGTCGTCGGGTCGGAGCAGCGGCCCTGCGGCCGTCAGCAACACGGCTGAGATGGTCATTCGGGGAACCCCTTCGGACGTGTGTCGGTGGACCGGAAGACGAGGGCCTTGTACGCGGCGAACCGGAACGCGGTGCCGAGGACGAGGCCGACGCCGTTGCCGGCGACGTTGTCGGCGAGGGTGGACGTGAAGCCGAGGACGTAGTGCGAGACGAACAGGCAGGCGGCGGCGATGCCGAGGCCGACGAGGTTCGTGGCAGCGAAGAGCAACCCCTCGCGGACGGTCTCGCGGCGGCCGGTCTGGCGCTGGGCGCGGAAGGTGATGAAGCGGTTGCCGATCCACGCGACCGAGGTCGCCACGACGGCCGACACGATCTTCGCGGCGATGGGACCGTCCGGCATGACGGTGGCGCGGAGCAGGTTGTAGACGCCCAGGTCGATGACGAAGCAGACGGCACCGATGGTGCCGAACGACGCGAGTTGCCTCGCGGTGGCGAGCAGGCGCGGGATCGTGCCGGGGCGCACGGTCCGCACCGCACCGGTGTCGGGTGACACCAGAACGGGGGTATCAGTTCGGGTCATGCCCCCGATTCGGGGGGCTTCCCCGGGTGGTTTGGGTGGGGTACGCGCTTTGCCAGGCGCCTGCCAGAGGCGCGACACATGCCGTTCATGTTGACCATCCGTCAGCTGCGGTGGGCAGAGGCGCGCGGACGACGGACGGGAGGCCCGGTGCCAGCTGGCACCGGGCCTCCCGTCCGTCGGTCGGTTGCGTCTACGCGGGGCGCGACGACGGGGACACGTTCTTGGACGCGTCCCGTTCCGGGATGTCGCCGAGTGCCTCGTCGATCGCCGCGAGGGCGTCCGCGTCGAGCTTCACGCCGGCGGCCTTGACGTTGTCGGTGACCTGCTGCGGACGCGAGGCGCCGACGATCGCCGAGGCGACGTTCTCGTTCTGCAGGGTCCACGCGATGGCGAGCTGCGCCAGCGTGAGGCCGGCCTGGTCGGCGACGGGCTGCAGGCGCTGCACGGCTTCGAGGACCTCGTCGCGCATGAACCGCTTGATCATGTCCGCGCCGCCCTTCTCGTCCGTGGCACGCGAACCCTCGGGCAGGGGCTGACCCGGCTTGTACTTGCCGGTCAGGACGCCCTGCGCGATGGGCGACCAGACGATCTGCGACAGGCCGAGCTGCTTCGAAGCGGGGACGACCTCGCCCTCGATGACCCGCCACAGCATCGAGTACTGCGGCTGGTTCGAGATGAGCTGGAAGCCGAGCTCCTTGGCCAGCGCGGCACCGGCACGGATCTGCTCGGCCGACCACTCGCTGACGCCGATGTAGAGCGCCTTGCCCTGGCGGACGACGTCGGCGAAGGCCTGCATCGTCTCTTCGAGGGGGGTCTCGTAGTCGTAGCGGTGTGCCTGGTAGAGGTCGACGTAGTCGGTCTGCAGTCGCTCGAGCGAGCCGTCGATCGACTCCATGATGTGCTTGCGGCTGAGACCGACGTCGTTGTGCCCCTTCGGGCCGGTCGGCCAGTAGACCTTCGTGAAGACCTCGAGGGACTGGCGCCGCTCGCCCTTGAGCGCCTCACCGAGGACGGTCTCAGCGGCGGTGTTGGCGTACGTGTCCGCGGTGTCGAACGTGGTGATGCCGGCGTCCAGCGCTGCCCGCACGCACTGGGTGGCGACGTCGTTCTCGACCTGCGAGCCGTGCGTCAGCCAGTTGCCGTAGGTGATCTCGGAGATCTTGAGTCCGGAGTTGCCCAGGTACCTGAATTCCATGGTCCCGACGCTACTGGAGTGAGCGCGCACGTGAGGGGTCCCGCGAGTGCCTGTCGGGGCTGTCTCTTATACACATCT
>NZ_QKLC01000029.1:0-20562 GCF_003224385.1 Curtobacterium sp. MCPF17_003
CGCGCGAGGAGCGTGCGGCGTACATCGACGCGGTCACGGCGAACATCGCCGAGTAGCGCGCGTCGAGCGGTCACAACACCCCGCTCAGTTCCGCCGAGCGGTCACGAATCGTCGACTCAGCCCGCTCCAGTCGACGCATCGTGACCGTTGGCCGGCGCAGGAGCGGGGAGTCGTGGCCGGCTCGTGCGTGCGGCTTGCGCGTGTCTGGGGTCGTCTCTCCCGCACAGGAGGCCCGGCTCACCTCGTTCTCCACAGGTTCCGACCGTGCGTGGTCGGCTCGGGTGCCCCGCAACGACCATGACGGCATGCCAGCTCCCCGTCGCCTCCCTGCTCCGTTCGACCGATCCACCTTCCGTGTGGCCGATGCAGTGGGGCACGGCATCGATCCGGAACGACTCCGACGCGCCGACCTGGCAGCCCCGGTCCACGGTGTGCGTGCCCCGATCGACTCGGTGGACTTCATCGACGCCGTCGCCCTGGTCATGCGTCCCGACCAGTTCTTCAGTCACACGACCGCCGCCGCGATCTGGGGTGCGCCACTGCCGCAGTCGGTGCGCTCGGTCGGGCCGGTGCACGTCTCGACCACGAGGGACGGTTGCCGGATGCGTCGGCCCGGCGTGGCCGCGCACCGCCTGGACCGGCCGAGGACCGTCGAACACCGCGGGTTCCTGGTCAGTGTCCCTGCACAGATGTGGTTCGAGTGCGCCGGCGTGCTCGCACGTGACGCGCTGGTCGCGATCGGGGACCACCTGGTCGGACCAGCCGGGCTGGCGACGGTGGACGACCTCCGTGCGTCGATCCGCCCCGGCACACGATTCGCGCTCGCTGCTCGGCGCGCGCTGGACCTCGTCCGGGCCGGGGCGGAGTCGCCGCAGGAGACCTGGCTCCGGCTGGCAGTGGTCGAAGCGGGGTTCCCGGAGCCGGAGCTGAACATCGACGTGCACGACGGTGCGGGGCGGTTCCTCGGCCGCGTCGACATGGCGTGGTCGGAGTTCGGCATCGCGTTGGAGTACGACGGCGATCACCACCGCGAGCGCGACACCTTTCGACACGATCAACGACGGGACAACGGGTTCGTGGTGAACGACTGGCTCGTGATCCACGCAACGGCATCGGACGCGCACCGACCCGCGGTGTTGTTCGAGCGACTCCGCCAGGCGTTCGAGGTCCGAGCGGTCGGAAGTCGTCGGCGGTCAGCGTGACGGCCGTGATCGCCACGCTGAAGATCTCGTCGCCGGGCGGTCATGACATGTCGTCGGCTGTGCGCCGGCCGGTCACGAACTGTCGGTCAGCGAGCTCGTGGACGACAGATCGTGACCACTCGGCGGCCTCGAACGGGGTGTTGTGACCGCCCGGGACGCCGCGGGGCGGGACGCCCTGGACGCCTTGGACGCCCTGGACGCCCTGGACGCCGCGGGACGCGACACCCGGGACGCCCTGGACGCCCGGGGCGCCGCGGGCCGTACGGCCCGCGCGGGTCAGGCGGAGAAGTCGCGGGGGAGCAGGGGGAGCCAGACGCGGAAGGTGGCGCCGCCGCCCTCGGTGTCGAAGACCTCGACGGAGCCGTGGTGCGCCGCGACGATGCCGGACACGATGGCGAGCCCGAGGCCCGAGCCGCCGGTGTCCCGGGCACGGGACGTGTCCGCACGCCAGAAGCGCTGGAAGATCTTCTCGCGCAGCTGCGGCGGGATGCCCTCACCGTGGTCGATCACGTCGAGGTGTGCCATGCCGCGCTCGTCGTCCACGCCGATGCCGATCTCGATCGGGTCGTCGTTCGCCGTGAACCGCATGGCGTTGCCCATCAGGTTCGTGACGATCTGGCGGATCTTGTTCTCTTCCGCCAGGACGATCGGCGGGCGCTTCGGCAGCACGACCGTGGGCAGCGGCGTGGTCTCGTCGGTCGGCGCGGCACCGGCGTCGATGTTCATGGCGCGGGTGCGACGGGCTCGGAGTCGGGCGATGGTCTGGCGTGAGAACGCGATCGGCCCGGTGGTGTTCGCCGAGGTGGGCGACACGGGCGGTGCTTCGCCGGAGTCCGGGGAGCCGATGGACGACGACGCCGACGGACGGACGGCCTGGGGCACGCTCTCACCGGTCAGGGAGTCCTCGACGAGGACCTGGATCTCGCGGTCGGGGTTGGAGGCCATCGTGTCGAGCGCCGAGTCACGTGCGATGGCGACGAGGTCCACCGGGCCGAGCTCGAGCGGCTTCGACTCGTCGATACGGGCGAGCTGCAGCAGGTCCTGCACGAGCAGGCCCATCCGCTGCGCTTCCTTCTCGATGCGCTCCATCGCCTGGGCGACGTCCTCTTCCTTGCGCAGGGCACCCATCCGGTACAGCTCGGCGTACCCGCGCAGGGACACCAGCGGCGTGCGGAGCTCGTGCGAGGCGTCCCCGACGAACCGACGCATCTGGGCGATGGTGCGCTCACGGTCCTCGAACGCGGAGTCGATCCGCTCGAGCATGACGTTGAGGGAGCGGTTGAGTCGGCCGACCTCGGTGTTCGGGGTGTCGGCTTCGAGGCGCTGGTTGAAGTCACCCGCGGCGAACCGGGCAGCGGTGTCCTCGACGTCGCGCAGCGGGTCGAAGGTCGCGGTGACGAGCAGACGGGTGAGCATGGCGCCGAGCAGGATGACCGAGGCACCGAACCCGAGGAAGATCGCGGTGAACTTGCCGATCGTCTCGTCGGTGCCGGCACTGGAGACGGCGATGAGCACGTAGCCGGTCTCGGTGGTGCCGTCGGACTGGTTCTGCAGGGACGCCGGGATGATCTGGGCGCGCCACTCGTGGTTGTGCTGGCTGTCGTAGAGCGAGATGCGCTGGTTCGACTGCGAGGCCTCGACCAGGGTGGCTTCACGGACGTCAGGTCGGCTCGACGCCTTCGTCTGGCAGATCCGGTCGCCGTCGGCGTCGTACGCGGCGACGTAGGCGCTCTGCGACACCACGACGGACAGCTTGCAGTACTGCTCGCCGTCACTGATGTTCTGGCCCTCGAGCTGCTCGGTCGTCTGCTTGACCGTGTTGTCGAGCTGCTGCATGAGGTAGGTGGACAGCACCGTCATCGTGCCGAGTCCGGCGACGAGCAATCCGAGCGCGACGAGGAGCACCGTGATCCCGGTGATCTTGGTGCGCAGGGAGATCCCGTCCCACCAGTGGTTCATTCGCGTGTGCATGCTGCCCCAACGATAGACAGCGGCCGCCCGGTGAAACCGGACGACCGCCGTGAAGTCGAGCCCCGCGGGGCTCCGGCCCTACGAAGCCTTGGACGCCTTCAGCATGTACCCGAAGCCGCGCTTGGTCTGGATGATCGGCTCGGCGGAGTACTGGTCGAGCTTGCGGCGCAGGTACGAGATGTAGCTCTCGACGATCCCAGCGTCGCCGTTGAAGTCGTACTCCCACACGTGGTCGAGGATCTGCGCCTTGGACAGCACGCGGTTCGGGTTGAGCATGAGGTAGCGGAGCAGCTTGAACTCGGTGGGCGAGAGCTCGATCTGCGCGTCGCCGATCGTGACCTCGTGGGTGTCCTGGTCCATCGTGAGCTCGCCGGCGCGGATGATCGCGTCTTCCTCGTCGTTCATGGTGCGACGGAGGATGGCCTTGATGCGGGCGACGATCTCGTCGAGCGAGAACGGCTTGGTGACGTAGTCGTCGCCGCCGACGGTGAGGCCGGTGATCTTGTCCTCGGTGTCGTCCTTCGCCGTCAGGAACAGGATCGGCGAGGTGTAGCCCGAGGAACGCAGGCGCTTGGTCACGCCGAAGCCGTTCATGTCGGGCAGCATCACGTCGAGGATGATGAGGTCCGGCTCTTCTTCCAGCACGGCGGAGATCGCCTGTGCCCCGTTGCCCACCGCACGCACGGCGAAGCCGGCGAAGCGCAACGAGGTCGTCAGGAGGTCGCGGATGTTCGGCTCGTCGTCGACGATCAGGATCTTGGGGCCATCGCTCATGGTCCTATCTTCTGACTGTTCCCTCGGGGTTTCCTGAGAGCGGTTCGTGCGTCAGCCCACGGGCGTCTGGACCTGATCGGCATCCAGGATCGTGTAGGAGTAGCCCTGCTCCGCCAGGAACCGCTGCCGGTTCTGCGCGAAGTCCTGGTCGACGGTGTCCCGGGCCACGAGCGTGTAGAACGACGCGGGCAGGCCGTCCTTGTTCGGGCGGAGGAGCCGGCCGAGTCGCTGCGCTTCTTCCTGCCGCGACCCGAACGAGCCGGAGACCTGGATGGCGACGGTCGCGTCGGGCAGGTCGATCGAGAAGTTCGCGACCTTCGAGACGACGAGCACGTCGACCTCGCCGGACCGGAACGCGTCGTACAGCCGCTCCCGTTCGTCGACCGGGGTCGCCCCCGTGATCTCCGCGGCGTCGAGCGACGCAGCCAGTTCGTCGAGCTGGTCGATGTACTGCCCGATCACCAGGATCTGCTCCCCGCGGTGCTTCTCGATGAGTTCCCGCACCACCGGGGTCTTGGCCGGGGACGTCGCGGCGAGCCGGTAGCGCTCGTCGTCGCTCGACGCCGCGTACTCCAGGCGGTCCTGGTGCGGCAGGTCGATGCGGACCTCGTAGCAGGAGGCCGGCGAGATGTAGCCCTGCGCCTCGATCTCCTTCCACGGGGCGTCGTACCGCTTCGGCCCGATGAGCGAGAAGACGTCGCCCTCGCGGCCGTCCTCGCGCACGAGCGTCGCCGTGAGGCCCAGGCGCCGGCGGGCCTGCAGGTCCGCGGTCAGCTTGAACACCGGCGCGGGCAGCAGGTGCACCTCGTCGTAGACGATGAGGCCCCAGTCGAGGGCATCGAGGAGCGACAGGTGCGTGTACTCGCCCTTCCGGCGGGCGGTGAGGATCTGGTAGGTCGCGATCGTGACCGGCCGGATCTCCTTGACGCTGCCCGAGTACTCGCCGATGTCCTCCGGCGTCAGGGTCGTGCGCTTGAGGAGCTCGGTGCGCCACTGCCGCGCCGAGACGGTGTTTGTCACGAGGATGAGCGTGGTCGCCTTGACGGTCGCCATCGCCCCCGCGCCGACGAGCGTCTTGCCCGCACCACAGGGCAGGACGACGACGCCGGAGCCCTGGGCGAAGAACGTGTCGACGGCCTGCTCCTGGTACGGCCGCATGTGCCACTCGGCCGTGTCCAGGTCGATCGGGTGCGGCTGGCCAGGGGTGTAGCCCGCCAGGTCCTCCGCCGGCCAGCCGAGCTTCACGAGCTCCTGCTTGATCTGCCCCCGCGCCCACGGCTGCAGCTCGACCTCGGTCGAGGACCGCATGTCACCGAGCAACGGCTTGATGCGCTTCGACCGGATGACCTCGGCCAGCACCGACGGGTCCTCGGCGGTGAGCAGCAGGAGCGGCAGCCGCTCGAGTTCCTCGGTGGGGGAGTTCGCGATCACGGGAGCGTCGGGCCGTTCCTCGCGACGGATCACGAGCCGTCCGTAGCGCGAGACCGTGTCGCGGATGTCGACCGTGACGCTCTGCGGCACGGGGAACTTCGCGAAGCGTTCCAGGGTGTCGATCATCGCCTCGGCGTCGTGGCCCGCGGCGCGCGCGTTCCAGAGTCCGAGGCGGGTGATCCGGTAGGTGTGCACGTGCTCGGGAGCGCGTTCGAGCTCGGCGAAGGCGGCGAGCTCGTGGCGTGCGTCCTCGGCGTCGGGGTGCGCGACCTCGAGGAGCACGGTGCGGTCGCTCTGCACGATCAGCGGTCCGTTCATGACCTGCCAGCCTAGCCGTCGGCACCTGCGCGCGGGTGACCGCGGCTCACGCGTCGCTCTCGACCGACACGACGAGCGACAGCGGCAGGGTGCGTTCGACGTCGACGGCCGTGTCCCGCCCGCGGACGCGTCCGGCCGCGACCGAGGTCGGCACGATCGAGAACGGCCGCTCCGAGCCGTCCGGCATCCGGACGGTCACGCGGATCGGCGTGCGTCCGCGCACGGCCAGGTCGATCTGCCGACCGAGCCACTCCTGCTCCGGCTCCGCGTCGCCGCGCTGCGTCGTCAGGCGGAGCCGTTCGACGAGTGCGTGCGCCGACTGTTCCGGCGAGCGCCCGGTGGGGCTGCGCCGGCCGGGAGGCCCGTGGTGCGCCTCGGGGCGGGCTGCGGTCGTCAGGACGGCCGGGTAGCGCTGGTCCTCGAGTGCGGTGTGCACGACGTGCGGCGGGTAGCGCGTGGTCAGTGTCGTCAGGTCGGGCCGCTCCCACGCGAGCTGCCGGAGCTCGGCGTCCACCCCGACGAGGTCCAGCTGGTCGGCGGTGCCGCGGACCTCGGTCCCGACGCCGCCCGGCCCCCGGTCGACGACGATGCTGCCGTCGCGTCCGGCCACCTGGTCGATCAGGTAGGCGAGGGGCTGCGGGATCCCGGTGGCCGACAGCCGTCCGAGCAGGGACAGCAGGTCGTCGCGGGAGTGCCCGGCCCGGAACGCCGCGCGCAGGGTGTCCTCGGAGATGCGGTAGCGCGCCGCGAGCCCCGGTGCCTCGAGGACGGCGACGGTGCGCAGGGCGTCGTCGTCCACCGGCGCGAGCGGCCCCGGTGCGATGACGGTGAGGTCGTGCTGCAGGTAGACCCGCTCGACGGTGCCCGGCAGGTCGTCGGCGGCCTGCTCGGCGTCTCCGTCGAGGAGCGCCCGGCCGGTGCTCGTGACGATGCCGTCGACCGCCAGGCCGAGCGACGCCGCGGTGCCGGCGACGTCGAGCAGCAGGGCGTCGAGCCAGCGGGACCCCGCCGGGTACGCCCAACGCCCGAGCGGCACGAGGTCGCGCAGGTCCCCGTCGGCCAGCTCGAGCACCTGGTGCACGGCGGGCGGGAGCGTGTCCGACCACGCCGCCACCAGTGACATCCAGCGCTCGGGCCAGCCGGCGAGCAACCAGGCGTGCCCGGCGTCGGTCACGATCCAGCGTCCGGTGTCGGGGTCGGCGAACCCGATGTCGTCGAGCAGGGCCAGGCGGCCGGCGACGAGCTCGGCGTCGGTGCCGATGCGCTCGGCGAGGGTGCGGGCGAGCGGCATGCCGATCCCGCCCTTGACGAGTTCGCGGACCGCGCCGGCGTCGACCGCCCGCAGCAGCTCGGCGAGCACGGTCATCGTGGCGAACGCCTGCTCCGCGCCGGTGGTGCGCGCACGCTCGAGCGCCGCGGCGTCGAGGGCGGGAGCAACGGGGCGGACCTGCTCCGGGCCTCCAGGCTGCTCGTCGAGCGAGGTGAGGTCGGGGTGGGCGGCCACGCGTGCGGCGACCGCGTCGTCGACCGCGCCGTCCTCGTCGGCGAGGCCGAGTTCGATCGCGGGGCCGAGCGCGTCGACGGCGCCGCCGTCCCGCAGCGCGAGGATCGTCGCGCGCGGCAGGTGCTCGACGGCGGCGTCCACGGCGTCGTCGCTGCGGAGCGCCTCGGCCAGGTCGAAGAAGTCGGTGATGCGCTGCGGGCCGGTCTCGGCGAGTGCAGCGGTGGGGAGTCGCCTCGCCGCGACGAGGCGCTCGAGTGCGTCGTCCGGCATCGCCCGGAGTCGGGCGGCGAGGTCGGCGGTGGTCGTCATCGTCCGGTGCCAGCGTCCGGGGCGGACGTCAGCGAGCCGTCCGGTTCGCTCGTGCGCGACGTGTCCAGGTGATGCCGAGGAGCGTGAAGACCAGCACCATGGCGATCGGGAAGCCGAACAGCGGGATCGCCATGACCACCGGCCACGGCATCGCACCCTGGGCGGCAGGCGCGGTGAGCCACATGATGATCATCGCGACGAAGCAGAGCAAGCCGAGGATGATGATCCCACCGATCATGAACGCCAGAGCGCGTTCGGTACGATTGAACGTCACCGGGGGTTCTGCGGAGTCCTGCGGGTTCCCGGTTGATCGGGTCGGCTTGGCCATCGACCCAGGATATCCGACGCACCACGGCCGTACCACGACCTCGAGGAGTCCACGCATGCCCACCGGCAAGGTCAAGTTCTACGACGACGACAAGGGCTTCGGCTTCATCACCGGAGACGACGGCGACCAGGTGTTCCTGCACGCGTCCTCGCTGCCCGACGGCGTCGTGACCGTCAAGGCCGGCACGCGGCTGGAGTACGGCGTCGTCCAGGGCAAGAAGGGGTCGCAGGCGTTGTCCGTGCGGCTGCTCGAGCCCCAGCCGTCGCTGTCGCGGATGACCCGTCGCTCCGCGGACGACATGGCCGTGATCGTCGAGGACCTGGTGAAGGAACTCGACCGGATCAGCGGAGACCTCCGCCACGGCCGCTACCCGAAGAACGGCGATCGCATCGCCGCCATCCTGCGGCACGTCGCAGACCAGTTGGAGGCGTGACCCCATGACCGAGTCCGAGACAGCAGGGGCCGAGACGGCTCCCGACGCGGCGTCCATCGACGCAGCGTCCATCGACGCAGCGTCCATCGACTACACCGACCTGGCGCGCGAGGCGTTGCTCGAGGTCACCCCGGAGTCGACCGTCGGCGCGCCCGTCGGCACGGTGGACGAAGGGGACGGCGTCGTGTCCGTCCTGTTCGCCAACCGGCTGCCCGGCTACCCCGGGTGGCGGTGGACCGTCAGCGTCGCCAAGGTCGGCGACGACGAGCCGACCGTGCTCGAGGTCGAGCTGATGCCAGGGGACGGCTCGCTCGTGGCGCCCGAGTGGGTGCCGTGGTCCGAGCGACTGGCCGAGTACCGGGCCGCGCAGGAGCACGAGGGTGCGGACGGTGCCGAGGACGCGTCGGACGAGGACTCCGACGACGAGGACTACGACGACGAGTCGGAAGACGACGAAGACGACGAAGACGACGAAGACGACGAAGACGACGACGAGTCGGACGACGAGGACTCGGACGAGGACGACGACTACGACGACTCGGATGACGACGAGGACGATGACGAGTCGGACGACGACGACGATGACGAGTTCGACGCCGACGAGGACGACCTCGACGAGTCGGACGACGACGACATCGAGGGTGTGGACGTCGATGCGCTCGCCGATGTGAGCGACACCGACACCGACACCGAGGACGAGGCCCCGCAACCGCCCCGTCGTCGCCGTGCCCGCCGCGTGCAGCCGTTCGAGCCGGACGCCGATCTCGAGGTCGACCAGCTCGACGCCGGCGAGGCCGACCCGGGCTTCCACCGCGCCTGACCCACCCGGACCGACGAACGGGCCCGGCACCACCGATCCGGTGGTGCCGGGCCCGTCCTCGTTCCGGCGGGTGTCCCCGACGTCAGCGCAGGGCGTCGATCGTGAAGTCGATCGCGCGCACGAGCTTCGCCACGTCGTCCGGGTCGATCGCGGTGAACGTCGCGACGCGCAGCTGGTTGCGGCCGAGCTTCCGGTACGGCTCGGTGTCGACGATGCCGTTCGCGCGCAGGGTCGCGGCCACGGCCTTGGCGTCGATCGAGTCGTCGAGGTCGATCGTGGCGACGACCTGGGAGCGAGCGGCGGGGTCGGTGACGAACGGGGTCGCCCAGTCGCTGGCCTCGGCCCAGTCGTAGATCGTCGACGACGAGGTCTTGGTTCGCAGGTCCGCCCACGCCAGGCCCCCGGACTCGTTCATCCACCGCACCTGCTCGTCGAGGAGCAGCAGTGTGGAGATCGCCGGGGTGTTCAGGGTCTGGTTCAGGCGCGAGTTGTCGACGGCGTTCTTGAGCGACAGGAACTCCGGGATGTACCGGTCGGAGGCGGCGATGCGCTCGATCCGCTCGATCGCGGCGGGGGAGAGCAGCGCGAGCCAGAGCCCGCCGTCCGAGGCGAAGTTCTTCTGCGGGGCGAAGTAGTAGACGTCGGTGGCGCTGACGTCGAACAGGGCACCACCGGCGGCGCTGGTCGCGTCGACGACGGTGAGGGCGCCGGCGTCACCGGTCGCGCGGACGACCGGGGCCATGACGCCGGTCGAGGTCTCGTTGTGCGGGTAGGCGTAGACGTCCACGCCCTCCACCGGCTCGAGTGCGGCGAGGGAGCCGCCCGGTGCCTCGACGACGTGCGGGGCCTCGAGCCACGGGGCCGCTGCGGCCTTGGCGAACTTCGACCCGAACTCGCCGAAGGACAGGTTCTCGGCACGGCGCTCGATGAGGCCGAACGCGGCGGCGTCCCAGAACGCGGTCGAGCCGCCGTTGCCGAGGACGACCTCGTAGCCCTCGGGGATCTGGAACAGGTCGGCGAGGCCGGAGCGGACGCTGCCGACCAGGTCCTTGACGGGCTTCTGGCGGTGCGAGGTGCCGAGGATCGTGGCGCCGCGCGTCACGAGGGACTCGAGCTGTGCGCCGCGGATCTTCGACGGTCCGCAGCCGAAGCGACCGTCGGTGGGGAGGAGTTCGGCCGGGATGACGATGTCTGCCATGCACCGATCCTAACGACGACGATCCGCCTGCCCGAGCCCGTGTACCGGCCGGACGGGGAGGGTTCGGCCCGCTCGTCCACCGCGTCGGATGACCCTTTCTCACGTGCGTCCGGGCGCCGGTCGGTGTTCGTCGGTGCGAACAAGTAGTGTGGTCGGCGCTGGGCCCAGACATGAGAGGCGGACCGTGACCGATCTCGTCGACACCACGGAGATGTACCTTCGCACCATCCTCGACCTCGAGGAAGAGGCGATCGTGCCGCTGCGCGCGCGCATCTCCGAGCGCCTCGGACACTCGGGCCCGACGGTCTCACAGACCATCGCCCGCATGGAGCGCGACGGCCTGGTCGTCGTCTCCGGCGACCGGCACCTGGAGCTCACCGACGAAGGTCGTTCCCGCGCCACCCACGTGATGCGCAAGCACCGTCTGGCCGAACGCCTGCTGGCCGACGTCATCGGGCTCGACTGGGCCTTCGTGCACGACGAGGCCTGCCGGTGGGAGCACGTCATGAGCGAGCAGGTCGAGGTCCGCCTGCTCGAGATGCTCGGCAACCCGACCGAGTCGCCCTACGGCAACCCGATCCCCGGACTGGCCGAGATCGGAGGCCCCGCGGCCGCCGGGTTCCTCGACGGCGTCCAGAACATCGTCGCCGCGACCGAGGGCACCGACGCCGTCACGACCGGGGTCGTCCGACGCCTGGGCGAGCCGGTGCAGTTCGAGCCGGAGCTCCTGCACCAGCTCCGCACCGCCGGGGTCATGCCCGGGCGCATGGCGAGCGTGCAGCGCGCGGGTGCCTACGTCGCGGTCCGCGTCGAGGGCGAGGACTCGGGCATCGAGCTGCCCATCGAGGTCGCGCAGCACGTCTACATCGAGCGGGACTGACCGTTCCTGGTCGTCCCTGAGAGTCTTTACCGTTTCGTTACCCACGGGGCGTTTGGTCTCGACACGGTAACGACGCCTCCGTACACTCGTCCGAGTCGCCGCGCTGCCCCTGAGCCGGAGACCCGTGGCAGGACGTCTCGAACCCGTCTCCTGCCTCGATCGGAAACGATGACGAACGGATGGGGTTGCACATCGCCGGACACCCACGGCGGCGTGATGACGAGACGTTGGAGACCCACCTCTTGACGCAGACCGGTACCGCCGCGGACGACCAGACGCCCGCGAACCCGACGAACACCGAGAACGCCACCACCGCCCCGCTCACCCGGCGGGCCGTGCGCGAGACCGAGGGCCGCCCGGTCCGCAAGGTCGTGCCGGTGCGCTCCGCCCCGCTGCCCGGTGGTCGTCGTGCCGCGCAGGCCGCGGCCGCAGCGAACACCGCCAAGGCCAGCTCGTCGTCGCGCAAGCGCAAGTTCCTCGCGCCGGTCGTCCTCACCGTGGCCGCCGGCATGTTCGGAACCGTCGCGGTCGCCCCGGCCTTCGCCGCGACGACCTCCACCAACTCGACCGCCGTCGCCGACGCCCAGCGGCAGGCCCGTGCCACGCAGAGCCAGGAGCTGTCGGTCTCCGACGCCGTGGCGCTGGCCGACACGAGCCGTGACGGCTACGGCGCGACCTCCACCGCGACGCTCGACGCCGAGAAGGCCGCCAAGCAGGCCGCCGCTGACCAGGCCGCCGCAGCGAAGGAAGTCGCCGAGCAGGCCGAGCAGACCCAGACCGCCCGCGCCGCGACCGCGAAGCAGTACTCCTCGTACACCGGGCCCACCGCCGCCGAGTACGCGGCCAGCTCGTCCGCCGCCGACACCCCGTTCTCGCTGCCGGCCGTGGTCGCCACCGCCAAGCAGTACATCGGCACCCCGTACGTCTTCGGTGGCGCGGACCCGTCGGGCTTCGACTGCTCGGGCTACATCATGTTCGTGTACGCCCAGTACGGCATCAACCTCGCGCACTCGGTGCCGCTGCAGGACCAGGCCGGCGCCACGATCCCCGAGTCCGAGGCGCAGCCCGGTGACGTCGTCATCTTCAACAACGAGGCGCACGACGGCTTCTACATGGGGAACGGCATGATCATGGACGCCCCGAAGCCCGGTGGCTCCGTGCAGATCCGTCCGATCTGGACCAGCGACTACCACATCGTCCGATTCGGCATCTGACGACCACTGCCCTTCCGGCGTGTGAACTTCACCGGAACCGGCCCGCGCACCCTCGTGCCGGGCCGGTTTCTGGGTTAACCTGACGCTGCACCGGTCCGCACCGGCGCGAACAGGAGACCCTCATGTCGATGTTCCGCACGACCCGCACCATGGGTCGGCGCGCGCGCGTCGACATATGGTCGAGCACAGCCTGCGGGCACGAGCACGCCCCTGCATGACGAGAGCACTGCCCATCCGGGTGGTGCTCTTCGTGGTTCCAGGGGTGTGAACAGGTCGTCCTCACCCGTTCGCGTCGTCGGTCCGACGCACCCGCAGCGCCTGGAAGCCGTCCAGGCACGTCGGAAGGGAACCCATGCGCACTCTCGTCCTCAACGCCGGTTACGAGCCCCTCGCGGTGATCTCGTTCCGACGAGCCCTCGTGCTGGTCATGAACCAGAAGGCCGCCATCGTCGCCGCCGACGTCGAACACCCGGTTACCGGGTCGACGTCGAGCTACGACCGTCCGTCCGTCATCATCCTCACCCGCTACGTGCGCATCCCGCACTCCAGGCTCGTGCCGGTGTCCCGTCGCGGCGTGCTGCGTCGGGACGGCAACCACTGTGCCTACTGCGGCCGGCACGCCACCACCATCGACCACGTGCAGCCGCGGTCGCGCGGTGGGCAGGACTCCTGGGAGAACCTCGTCGCCTGCTGCCTGGCCTGCAACAACACCAAGGGCGACCGCACCCCGCAGGAGATGGGGTGGCGCCTCCGGTTCCCGCCGAAGGTGCCGCACGGATCCTCGTGGGTCGTGCGCGGCATCGAGCGTCCGCAGGCGGAGTGGGACGAGTACCTCGTGGCCGCGTAGCGGCCGCCGCCGCGTTTCGTGTGCAGCAATGGTCGGGCCGATCAGGCCGACCCGACCGTTGCTCCACACCATGTGACGGACTGGAGGCCCGTGGTGACGCCGCCACGGGCCTCCAGTCCGCCTGTCGGTGGTGCTGACTAGCGTCGCCGGCATGGGCGAGACACCGCACATCGACGACGCGACCATCGACGACCTGCGCGCTCGGCTGCGTGCCACGCGCTGGCCGGACGCGCCCGCCGGGATCGGCTGGTCGCTCGGCGTGGACCTCGACGTCCTGCGCCCGCTCGTCGAGTACTGGGCCGACGGGTTCGACTTCGACGCGCACCGTGCCGAGCTCGCCGCGCTGCCCTCGCGCCGTGTCGTCGTCGACGGCATCGGCATCCACGTCCTGCACGCCCGCGCCCCGCGGCCCGATGCCCTGCCGGTCCTGCTCGCGCACGGCTGGCCGGACTCCGGGTGGCGGTACCGCAAGGTGCTGCCGATGCTCGTCGACGCCGGGTACGACGTCGTCGTGCCGGACATGCCGGGCTACGGCTTCTCGGATGCACCGCCGCAGGTGCTCGACGCCCGGCGGGTGGCCGACATGTGGGCGACGCTGATGACGGACCTCGGGTACGAGCGGTTCGCGGTGTCCGGTGGCGACATCGGCACGCACGTCGCCCGCTACCTGGCGCTCGACCACCCGGACCGGGTCGTCGCCGTGCACCGCATCGACGGCGGGCTCGCCTGGCCGGGGCTGGATGCGTCGACGTTGACCGCGGCCGAGCGGGAGTTCGTCGCCGCGACCGATCGATGGCGCACCGCCGAGGGTGCCTACGCGATGCTGCACCGGACGAAGCCGCAGACCGCGGCCGTCGGGCTGAACGACTCACCCGCGGGGCTCGCCGCCTGGATCGTCGAGAAGCTCCGGGCGTGGAGCGACTGCGACGGGGACCTGTGGTCGGTCTACACGCGCGATGAGGTCCCCGCGCTGCTGACCGAGTACTGGGCGACCGCCACGATCGGGTCGGCGATGCGGATGTACCACGCGAACGCGGCGATCCCGGCACAGCAGCTGGAACGACGGGTCGAGGTGCCGTCCGGGTTCTCGATCTTCCCCGGCGACATCGTGCCGGCGCCGCGGGAGTGGCTCGAGCGCACCACGAACCTCGTGTTCCACCACGAACTCGACCGCGGTGGGCACTTCGCGCCGTTCGAGCAGCCCGACCTGTTCGTCGACGAACTGCACGCGTTCCTGGGGCCCTTCCGCCGCTAGAGTGGACGGGCCAGCCTCTGTAGCTCAATGGAAGAGCAGTTCCGTCCTAAGGAAACGGTTGGGGGTTCGAGTCCCTCCAGGGGCACCAGCAGGATTCCAGTGTCTCGGGTCGTTCGTGGTCGGGCAGGTCCCGAGCAGCGGCCAGCATGGTGGCGAAGACCGAGAGTCGCTGCGATTCGTCCGGACGTCGAAGGCTTCGGTGGTCACCTCGTTCCCTTCCTCGGTCGCAGGAGTCTCCGCGCCGTGGTGCATCATCCAACCGGCTGGGCCGGCGGGTCCTCCGGCATGGGGTGTTCCGCCTGCCAGAGCGCGTCGACCTGGCCAAACTCCCGCGGGTAGCACTGGGTGTCGAACACCTCGAGGCCCTCGGCCGGCGTCGAGTACAGGTACCAGGGGCCCGTGCCCACCGGTCGGCTCGTCCAGGACCCGTTCGCGAACCACGAGAGCGGGACGTCGTCCATCGGGTGTCCCGCCTGCGTGAGACAAGCCTCGAGCCGGTTGAAGGCCGCGCGGTACTCGTCGAGGGTGATCAGGTCGTCCCGGAGCTCGGCTCGCTGCTGGGCAGAGGGTTCTGCGATCGGCGCAGACTCGACCCACGAGGCCCAGACGGCGTAGCGGGCGGAGCCGCCGCCCGTCACGCTGATGGTCGCTGCCGAGTGTCCGGAACCGGTCGCGGGGGACAAGCTCCAATGCTCACCGGTCGTGCCGGGGGTGCAGCGGGTGGGCCCGTCGATGGTCGTCCCGTCGACGGCCACGGTGAAGGTCCCTGGGTCGAGGCACTTCCACGTGAGCGTCACACGGTCGGCGTCCGCGGGGCGGGCACCGAGCGAGAACGAGCCGTCGCCCTGTGTGACCGCGAAGGCCGGAGTCCCGAGGATCGTGGCGTGGTTGGCATCCTCGACCATGTAGCGCGTCGAGGTCGCAAGGGCGCTCTCCAGTGGGGTGTCCAGGTCGTTCGACGGGAGGGCAGCCGCGGTGATCCCGCCCGTGACGGCCGATCCCGCCAGGAACGCCGCCGCGATCGTGAGGACCGTGCCCCGGGTCGGTCGGCGACGTCGACGGAGCGGCGCTCCGGTGGCGCTGGTCGCGTCGACCTCTGCGACGAGTGCGTCGCGCATCGCTGCGAGACGAGGGGAGATCTGGTCGTGGTTCACAGTGTGCCTCCGAGGGGTTCCGCTGTCGCCGAGTACTGCTTGTGGAGCCGCGCCTTCGCACGGTGGAGCCGGGACTTGACGGTGCCGGGTGGGACGCCGAGGACGGTCGCGGCCTCACGCTCGCTCAACCCCTCGAGCACGTAGAGGGACAGGACCCGCTGGTCCGCGATCGGGAGACCACGGAGCGCGGTCACCGCCTCTGCGTCGGTGAAGGAGTCCGCTGGGTCGGGTGCCGGACCGTCGACCGGGAACCTGCCGAGGAACGAACGGTGGCGCCGAGACGACCGCGTCAGGTTGTGCGCCGTGTTGGTCGCCGTGACGAGGAGCCACGGCAGCATCGAGTCGTCGACGAAACGGACGCGGTCCCGCTTCCGCCAGGCTTCGAGGAACACCACGGCGACCACGTCGTCGGCGTCGTCCGGAGTCGGGACGAGCGCTCGGACGTGACGACGCAGTCGCGCCGCGTGCCGGTCGAAGAGGCGACCGACCGCACGGCCGTCCCCGGCGACGCCCAGGGCCCAGTCGGACCGGTCCCCCGTGATCTGGTTCATGCCCTGTATTGTCCGGTCGCCCAGGATCGGTTCCGGTTCTGTGCGGCAAGTTCTCCACAACCGTCGCCCCGGACGGTAGTGGAGCCTGCTGGCCCCGTACGATTGACCCCGTGTCCAAGGTCCTGAGCAGTCTCCCCGTCGGCGAACGAGTCGGCATCGCGTTCTCAGGGGGTCTCGACACCTCCTGCGCCGTTGCCTGGATGCGCGAGAAGGGAGCGATCCCCTGCACGTACACGGCGGACATCGGCCAGTACGACGAGCCGGACATCGACGCCGTCCCGAGCCGCGCCCACGAGTACGGCGCGGAGATCGCCCGACTGGTCGACGCGAAGAGCGCCCTGGTCGAAGAGGGCCTGGTCGCACTGCAGACCGGTGCGTTCCACATCCGCTCCGGCGGCAAGACGTACTTCAACACGACGCCGCTCGGCCGCGCGGTGACGGGCACGATGCTCGTCCGCGCCATGAAGGAAGACGGCGTCGACATCTGGGGCGACGGCTCCACCTACAAGGGCAACGACATCGAGCGGTTCTACCGCTACGGCCTCATGGCCAACCCGCGCCTGCGCGTCTACAAGCCGTGGCTCGATTCCGAGTTCGTCGAGGAGCTCGGTGGCCGCAAGGAGATGAGCGAGTGGCTCGTCGCCCGCGGGTTCCCGTACCGCGACTCCACCGAGAAGGCGTACTCGACCGACGCGAACATCTGGGGCGCGACGCACGAGGCGAAGAGCCTCGAAGAGCTGTCGAGCGGCCTGGACATCGTCGAGCCCATCATGGGCGTCGCCGCCTGGCGTGACGACGTCGAGGTCGCGACCGAGATCGTCAGCGTCCGGTTCGAGGCCGGTCGCCCCGTCGCGATCAACGGCGTCGAGTACACCGACGCGGTCGCCCTGGTCTACGAGGCGAACGCCATCGGTGGCCGGCACGGCCTGGGTGCCTCCGACCAGATCGAGAACCGCATCATCGAGGCGAAGAGCCGCGGCATCTACGAGGCTCCGGGCATGGCGCTGTTGCACATCGCCTACGAGCGCCTGCTCAACGCGATCCACAACGAGGACACGGTCGCCTCGTACCACAACGAGGGCCGCCGTCTCGGTCGCCTGATGTACGAGGGCCGCTGGCTCGACCCGCAGTCGCTCATGCTCCGCGAGTCGCTGCAGCGCTGGGTCGCGTCCGCCGTCACCGGCGAGGTCACGCTGCGCCTGCGTCGCGGTGACGACTACACGATCCTCGACACCACAGGCCCCGCGCTGTCGTACCACCCGGACAAGCTGTCGATGGAGCGCGTCGGCGACGCCGCGTTCGGCCCGGACGACCGCATCGGCCAGCTCACGATGCGCAACCTCGACATCGCGGACTCCCGTTCGCGGCTCGAGCAGTACGCCGCCGCCGGCCTCATCGGTGGCGCGACGGCCGAGCTCGTCGGCGAGCTCGAGGCGGGCGAGGCCGAGGAGATCCTCGGCGGCGCGATCGTCGCCTCCGACGCCGAGGACGCGATGGGTCGTCGCACGGACCTCGCCTCCGAGGGCGCGGCCTTCGACTCCGGCACCGACTGATCGAGCGGACCCGCGCCCTGGGCGCGCCCCCCTGATGACGGGAGGCCCGGTGCCAGCTGGCACCGGGCCTCCCGTCCGTCGTCCGCGGTCGGCCGGTCGGCCGGTCGGCCGAGAAGCGCACTGCGTTCGACGCGACGCCTCCCAACACCTAGCGTGGAGGTACCGGGTCAGTCATCAGGGACTCGTCGTCACGATGCTCCTCACGATCTGTGAGGTCTGGCACAGCGGGTCGACCCGGGCGGATCCGAGATGCGCATCATCTCGAACGAAGGGCTGGTCGTCATGACCGCCACCATCCAGAACGCCTGGCACCGCCACGGCCTCCGTTCCCCCG
The DNA here is from genome assembly GCF_003224385.1 of Curtobacterium sp. MCPF17_003. Taxonomy (NCBI): domain Bacteria; kingdom Bacillati; phylum Actinomycetota; class Actinomycetes; order Micrococcales; family Microbacteriaceae; genus Curtobacterium; species Curtobacterium sp. MCPF17_003. Next base: position 18,077 of record NZ_QKLC01000029.1, read on the forward strand.
AAGACCTCGCCGCCCTCGTTGCCGAACGGCTCGAAGGAACCGGCCACCAGCTCGTCAGCTTCAGCGAAGCGCGCTACGAGCCCACCTACGCGGACTTCCTCGGCGAGCAGCTCTGACCCCCAGCGGGCTGCCGCTCGACCGTCGGTAGAGTCTGCGCATGCGCACAGCCCGAACCGCCGCGGCGGCACTGGCGATCGTCGCGGCGGGACTGCTGACGCTCGTCGGCGTCCAGCCCGCGTCGGCCCACTCGGCCCTGACCAGCAGTACCCCGGCTGACGGGGCGGTCGTCACGGGACCGCTCGAGTCCGTCGACCTGACCTTCTCCGAGGCGCCGCTCGCCGGCCTCGACGCCGGACTCCGGATCCAGGTGACGGACGCCTCCGGCGCCGACGTCGCCACGGGAGACGTGACGGTCTCCGGGACGACCATGCGCCGCGCGGTCGACCTCGACCGGGGCAGCTACACGGTGCTCTGGCGGTACGTGTCGCCGGACGGCCACCCGATCGAGGGCAGGCTCGCGTTCGAGTACCGGGCCGCTGCGCCGGTGTCCACCCCGAGCGCGAGTGCCACCCCGACCCCGACGGCGGCGAGCGGTGCGCCGACGCCGAGTGCCACCGCGACGGCCACCGGAGCTTCGGACGGTGCTCCGTCGACGCCGCCGGGCATCGCGCCGGGCGTGTGGATCGGCCTCGGCGCCGGAGCCGTCCTGGTGGCCGGTGCGGTCGTCGTGCTGCTGCTGCGGCGCGGTCGCAGCGCGTAGCGCGCGCGGGCCGCGCACTTCGTGAGCAGAAGAGGTCGGGTCGCACGCGCGCGCCCGACCGTTCCTGCTCACGAAGCGCACGCGGCGCACGTCACGCGACCACGCAACGGACGGGAGGCCCGGTGCCGGACCGCACCGGGCCTCCCGTCCGCACGCGGTGCGTGACGCCGGGGGCGACGCGCCTCACGCCACGGGGGCGGCCTCCAGCGCGGCGTCGGCGCGTGCCGCGCTGCCCTCGGCCAGGCCTCGGGCGATGCGGCCCCGCGTCGCCAGCCAGAGGACGACGGCGGCGACGAACACGATGCCCTCGGTGACGGTGAGTGCCCAGATGATCCCGGCGAGCCCGAACCACACGTTGCCGGCGATCACGATCGGGATGAACAGCACGCCCTGCGCCATCGACAGCACCATCGCGGGCATGACCATCCCGGTCGCCTGGAACAGCGAGGTGAGCAGTCCCGTGAACCCGTTGACGACGGCGGCGACGAGCTGTGCCGTCAGGATCGTCATGCCGATCGCGAGCACCGAGTGGTCACCGGAGAAGATGGTGAAGACCTGCTCGCGGAACACGAACACGGTGCCGGAGAAGACGAGCACGATGCCGCCGACGGTGAGGGCCGCGGCGCGCAGGCCGGAACGCAGTCGAGCCGCGTCACCGGCGCCGAACGCGTAGGCCAGCAGCGGCAGCACGCCGATGGTCACGCCCATCACCAGGAACTCCGGCACCTGGGCGATGCGGACCGCGACGCCCATCGCTGCCAGCGGGTCGTCACCGTAGGCGGCGGCGAGGTTGTTGAGGACGAGTGTCGTGACGATGAGGAACGCGGACTGCAGCAGCTCGCCGACGCCGATGCCGAACACGGGCTTCAGGACGTCCGCACGCAGGGTGAACCACTTCGGGGCGAAGCTGACGTTTTCGCTGTTCCGCTGCAGCCAGGTCACCCAGTAGGCGATCGAGACCACGTTGGCCAGGCCCACCGCGAGTGCTGCGCCGCCGACACCCCAGTGCAGCCCCAGGATGAACAGGACGTCGAACACCAGGTTGCCGACCGTGGACAGGACCAGGCCGATCATCGCCTGCCTCGCGGCGCCCTCGGAGCGGACGATCTGCTCGAGCGCGAAGGACGCGGCGAGGACGGGGACGAACGCGAGCATCACGGCGACGTACTCGCTCGTGGCGGGGACCGCTGCCGCGTCGGCACCGAGGACGGTGACGAGCGGGCGGAGCAGCAGGAGTCCGACGACGCCGAGCACGGCGCCGGTCACGACCGCGCCCCACAGTGCGAACGAGGCGACGTGCTTGATGTCCCGCGCCTTGTCGGGGTCGTGTTCCGATGCTCCGAGCAACCGGGACATCAACGCGCTGCCGCCGACGCCGAACACCCCGCCCACGGCCATCACGAGGCCGAGCAGTGGCGTGCCGAAGGTGATCGCGGCGAGCAGGGACGTGTCGTGCTGGGCGCCGATGAAGCCCGCGTTGATGACGTTGTACAGGGCGCTGACGACCATCGCGGCGGCCATCGGCACGCACAGGTGCACCAGGGCTCGGGCGATCGGGGCAGCGGAGAGGTACCAGCGGTTCGTCGCCGCAGCGGAGGTGGTGGAGGACATGACGGTTCCCTTCCGGGCATGACGGTGGGCGCGCCGACGGACGCCGGCACGGCAGGGGGAGCACGCGACCGATGGCGTTGCGGGGTCGCGGGGTCGCTGTCTCTTATACACATCT